>DASXRG010000316.1:0-38241 GCA_036506735.1 Binatia bacterium
CGACATGACAAGAGCCAATGTTAAAACTCGACGAAAGCTAGAGCCGCGCATAGAGCTATCCCCTTTCAACCTGGATTTTTGTCTTCACTTTTTAGCCGCTCGCTCCTGTGACGCCACGCGATGGAATGTAATGCCCGCCTCGTAAACGTGCATCGGCAACGAATGTCGACTCCGTTCAGCCGGCCGGTCTTGCTTATCCACTTTCGCGACGAGCAACCAGGGTCCCGGCTCCGTGAAGGCAGTCCGAACGGCGCCTTTTGCCGATTCGATATCATGGACGGTCCGGGTATTCTTCATGCCCGCGGCACGCGCCAATTGTTCGATGTCGGTCCCGAAAGCCGTCGCGGTCGGAGCTTTTCCGGAACCGGTCGTGAGATAGGCGCCGTTATCGAAGACGACGATGACTAGGTTTTGAGGTTGATAGCGCGCCACCGTGGTCAATACTCCCGGTCCCGCGAGCAACGATCCGTCGCCTTCGACGGAAATAACTCTACGCCCCGGCCAACCGAGCGCAATCCCGAGAGCCATGGGCGTAGCGTAGGGCATATCCATATTGTAGATAGTCAGCGGCTCATCCTTCGCTTCGGCGATCGCATAATTCGCCAGGCCGGGACTGATGATCATGGGATCCCCATTGCGCAGAGTGGCAATGTAGCGCAGGACTTCGGTCCGGTTCATTTCTTGCCCATCTCTCTGATAACGTGACTCGGGACTAGGATTCCGACCGGAATGCGTTGGCCTTCGATGGTTGCTTGCGCCTCGACGATGACGGTCCGTATGTCACGCGGATCGAAAAGAACATGGTATGGAATGTCCAGCGCGCGGAGAACCGGCTCCGCCACGAGCCGGGTCGCGCCGTGATAATCGTAGCGCTCACCCAGGGTGCTGTTATGGCCGGCAATCAGCATGGTCGG
This sequence comes from Binatia bacterium, assembly GCA_036506735.1. Classification (GTDB taxonomy): domain Bacteria; phylum Desulfobacterota; class Binatia; order UBA9968; family UBA9968; genus JAJPJQ01. The sequence continues at coordinate 915 of DASXRG010000316.1, forward strand.
AGTTTTTTGGACGATTCCACGAGCGAGAATCAGCGCCGACAGACCGATTCCGGAGCCTTCCATCAGCGCTACGGGCCGCTTGCCGACCAGGAAGGCGCCCATCGCCATGGCTACACCCTCGTCCTCGCGGGAGCACTGATACGCATCGATGCCGCCGCGCTCCAAGATCAGCTGCTCGACACCGTCGAGCATGCTGTCAGGCAGGAATACCGCAAAATCGATCCCCGCGGCCTTGAAGCCGTCATAGAAAGCTTCTACGGCTTCCTGCCGATAATTGACGCCGGCCTTTCCTGTGCTTACAGGTGTCGACGACGAAGTTTTCAGACCCGGAGATTTACTCACAAGTTTTTTTCCTTTACCGCTGTCCCTACGAGCGCCTTCAGGCGGGAAGGTCAAAAACCGCAAAAGCCAATCCGGTAACCGCGTGATGGGCCGGAATGTAATCGACGATCGTAGCCTTGGCTTCGCTGCAGGCGCCGGCGACGACGATCCAGCTTCTGATCTCTCCGGTCCCACTTCGTAATGTGTCCGAGTCGAACTCGAAGAGATGACACAACGCTTCGCTGTTTCCCGATTCCAGTTGCCGTAAGACCCAACGGTCCAAAAGAGTATCGATCCAACCCGCGCGCGGCCCTCTAGGGTCGTGGGAAAGTCCCCCCGACGCCATGATCGCAACTTTTTCCGGACGGCCGTGAAGCGCTTGCGCGATGGACCGGCCGAGATCGTAGCATGTTCGCGCGCCGGGCATCGGCGGAAAATAGGCGTTCACGTGGAACGGAATAATCGGGATATTCAGCTCCGGTATTACTTTCACGACGGGCCGTGTAAAAGCATGGCCGATGCCTCTTTTAGGCTTTCCCAGAGGCTTGAGCTCCCGGCGTTCAGAGATTTCGAATCCCTTCCGCTTGAGTTCGTTCAAAAGATAGCGCGCCAATTCGGAATGACAGCGGAGCGTAATATGGTTTTCATCTTCCGGCTCATCGATCAATGAGATATTGATCGTGCCGTGCACTTCCGCGCAAGTAAACAAGCAGAAGGCCGGCATATCAGTTTCGACAAAGACTTCACCTTGGTCGTCGCCGACGACCAGGAGAACGTCGGGCTTGTGCGCTTCGATCTGTTTCTTTAAGACGCCGAAGCCTTTATCGATTCTATCGATATAATCGCGGAGAACTTCCGGCGTTTCGTTCTCAATCTCGGGAGGCTGAGGAACCCCGTCGGTCAGCACCCTGTGGATACGAGCCCAATGCTCTATGCCCCGGAACATCGAAGGAGCATGGGAAGCGGCCAAACCCAATTGCAGCATTTCGATCCGCCCTTATCGAGGAGTGTCCGGTCCCTCTTCCGCCGCAGCCGACGGATCGGAAAGCGAGGCGCTTCCGTTGAAAGACCGCCGGGCGTACGGAAGTTTTTGTACGCCGCGCGCGTTCTCGTGACAATATTTGCGCCAGGTCGTCAGGCCCACGTCAGGCCGGAACAGCCGCTCCCTATTCCACCCGTCTTCTTCCGCATAAAAAGGATCCATGAGCTGGACCATCCTGGCGTCCTGCCCGTTGAAATTGACGTGCGCCAGCCATCTCCACCAGAGCCAGTAAGCCAGACGAAAACGCCACGCTTTTAATCCCGTAGTCCACTTGACCGAGAATTGGAAATAGCGATGGTGGCGCTCATCGACCGGGACATACCACTCGAAGTGCACGATCTCCGGCGCCGGGAATGGATTCACCCTTAGGAAGCACGGCAGCCTCAACTGTGTTTTTGTCGCCGGGCGGCTTCGCGGCTTTCGCCACCAGCTGCGCCGGCGCCAATCGGCGCCACTCGGATAGCGCCCTAGGCCCGGGTAGTCGCATTCCAGCAACGGCGGGCCTTGCGTATAACCAACCCATTTTCCCGCGATCTCGGGAACGATATTGGTTTTGCACGCGGGAAACCGTCGAAAGAAGGCCAGCCAGGCGTCTCGGTGAAGATACGTCGCATGAGCCGGATCCATTCCGTTCTCCGCCGCAAGCCTCCAGTTCCCCTCCCTCAATGTAACTCGTGCGCCGATAACCGCCTCCTCCCGCAATATTTCCTCAGGAACGTCCTCCTCTAACGGCGGCGGTTTACCATCCCCTAGAAAAATCCAGATCAGCCCCTTGCGCTCCTCCACCGGATAGCTCGGGATCTTCACCTTTCCCACGATCGGCGAGTCCGGCCCGTCGGTCACAGCCCCCACACACGCGCCGTTGGTAATGTCGTAGGTCCACCCATGATACCGGCAACTGATCGTCGCCGTCCCGGGAAACTCACAAGTGCCCGCCGATAACGGCACGCCGCGATGCGCGCAACGGTCCTCCAGGGCGTAACACCGTCCCCCGTGGCGAATCAAAAGCAGTCGCTCGCCGAGAATCACCACCGACACCGGCTTGCGCCGCAACTTCCTCGACATCATTGCCGGATACCAGTAGTTGCGAAAGCCTAATACCGCCTCCTCATAACGCGGCCAGGGACTCTTTTTTGATTTTTCCACTTCTTTCCCCGGCGAGTTCTGTGCGATCCGAGGCTCCATCTTCTGTTCGGGATGGCTCAAGTCCGCTCCCGACCTATAATTGATCCTGCAACCCGACATCATTTCGCGAGCGCGTGCAGGTATCGACAATGGCGTAGACGATGCACTTGGTGAGCTGCTTCATGCCGGCGATGTTGCTCACCTCCATGGAAAAAGAGCGGCTCCCGGTGGAAGAATCCTTTAGGCGCGGCATCCCGAGACGCGCCGTCGGAATCCCCCAGGCGCGCAAGATATTCGCGTCGGTAGCGCCGCTCGTCCCGGTCCGGGGCGTATGCTTTTTCCCTTCCACGTGCTCCCACGCTCGAATGCAGGACTGCACGATCCAGTTGTCCAGGTCCGTACTGGTTCCCGGAATCGAGACGATCATATCCCAGTCCAACTCGATCTCCGGATGTGCTCTACGAACTTCCGTCAAGGCTTCTCCGAATTGACGTTTAGCCTCTACCGGATCCGTGCGCGGGCTGATGCGCAGATCGACGTAGAGGTCGCAACGCGCCGGGACAAAAGCGGGCTTGTAGGTCCAGCCGGACTCGATCGCGTTGATCGATCCTTGAGGCGCGACCAGTCCGGACGTATTGCGTTTGGCATATTTGGGAAACCATTCCTCCAACGCGGTCACGACCTTGGCGGCATCGACGATCGGATTTCGGCCTGCCACCACGTGCCTGACTCCCGTATAGCCGAGCGCGCCTTTCATCTGAATCTTGAACCAGCACAACCCGACCTCTTCCCATGAAACCGCGTAGCCCGGCTTGGCGATGATCGCGAAATCGCCTCTCACGCCCTGCTCCAACATAAAAGCGCAACCGGAACCATGACCGGCATGCGATCGCTGCGATCTCGGCGTTTTGTTCGCCGGCATTCCTCCCGAGCCGAGACCGACCAGCAGATCGCCTCGCAACGGGATGCCCGCCTTATGAACGGCTCTTGCAGCGGTAATGAGACAGGCCGCGTAACCCTTGGGATTCTCGGCGCCCATTCCGACGACATCGCCGTCCTGGATGTACGACGCGGTCGTCATCTCCGGCGGGACGGCGTCTCCGACCCAGGGACAATCCTCTTCCGGTCTTCCGGAAAAGGCCGTATCGATCGGAGCGTAGAGCAGGAGGCTGGCGCCTCCGCCGCTCCCGCGAACGTGCGCCACGGCGTTCCCTTGCGTCTCATCGATCGGCTGATAAAAAGCGGGGAGTCCGAATCCGTTCATGTACTCGGTCATGGCGCGGGCCAACTCCGCCTCTTCCCCCGTAGGACTCGGGATACTCGTCATTTTTCTGTCGAGCTCGGCGAGCTCCTGCTCGTCGATCCGCGCGCAAGCCTGGCGGATCCAGTTTTCCTGTTCCTCGGAGAGCGGAACCTGATGCGCACCGCGATTCGACGACGTTCGTTCCAAACGATTCATTGCGCGCTTCCGATCTCCTCAGTCCGCCCCGTCCAAGAAAAACTGCAGCACGATGCGATTGAATTCATCCCGATGCTCGACGTGAGCCCAGTGGCCGGACTTGGAAAAGATGTGCATGCGGGCATCGGGCATTCGTCGCAACATCAAAAGGCCGACATCCAGGGCTCCGGCTCTGTCGTCCTGACCCCAGACGATCAATGTCTTGGCTTTGATGTTCGGCAGGTCGGTATAAAGGTCGTCCTGAGGAGGCGCCGCGCGCTTGCCGAAGATCTCGATCAGCTCGGGATCAGTGCTCGCCTCGAACCGCTCCTGGACCAGCTCGTCGGTTACAAACGAACGGTCATACACCAGACTTTCCAAGACCTGGCGCATCTTGGCGGGCGTCGGCCCTTCGCCCTTATAGTAGTTGCCGATGTTCCGAATGCCTTCCAACGGCATCGGCTGAAATATGCTTCCCGCCTTGATCGCGCCGCTGCCGATGATGACCAGCCGATCCACTTTCTCCGGCCGATCGACGGCGAGCTTCAGCGCCGCTTGACCGCCCATGGAGTTGCCGATGAAGTGAGCCTTCTTGATCCCCAGGCCATCCATAAAGTCGCCCATAGCGTTCGCCAGAAAGGCCTGGCGGCTTCCCTCGATCACCGGCTTGTCCGACTTTCCGTACTGAGGCATATCGACGAGGATCGTCCGGAAGCGCTTCGAGAACACGCCGACGTTTCCTCTAAAGTTGCTCCACGCCGAGGCTCCCGGTCCGGCCCCGTGGATACAGACGAGAGGATAACCGCCGCCGAACTCGTGATAATGAATCCCGAGCTTTCCGGCCTTGACGAAGTTCCCCCGCGGTTCTCTTTCCAACGACATGGCGACCTCCATCGCGTCGCTTACTTCGAAATCCGTCGCATTCGCGTCGGAGACGACTCAGCTCCAGCTCGCGAATCCCATGCCGCAGCCGACGCCGTTGGCCGTCCGGTAGAGCGGCGCGTAATCCACCATCTTCGCGGGCCGATCGGCAGCCGCGGCCGTCACGATCCAGTTGCGGATCTCCGACGTGCCTTCGATCAGCGCCGACGACTCTATCCCCTGAAGAAATTTCTGATCGTTGCTCTCCAGCGCCTTTATCACGTTCGCATCCAATCCTTCGTCGATCTTGGTGTGGCTCAACCCGCCCGAGCCCACGATGACCACCCGCCTCGCCTCCGGGAAAGCCCGGATCGCCGCTCCAAGGCCCTTGCCGAACTGAACGCATCTTTTGGCCGAAGGCGCGGGTGGATAGTACGTGTTGACCATAATCGGGATGACGGCGTAGCGCGCCTCGGGAGTGAGAAATTTGAGCACCCGCGCGAAAGCGTGGCCCAGGCCGCCGTCGTAACGCGTCTTGCGCGAATAGGATGGGTCAAAGCCGTCGTTCATGAGGCCGTCGAGAATGGAAAGAGCGAGCGCGTCGTCGACTCTGTACTGCACGCGGTTTTCCGCTCGCGATTGATTCAGATACCTGAGGCTCGTGCTCGCCTCGGCCTCTTTGCCGATAAAAATCGTGAACGGCGGCATGTTGTCGTCGACGAGATTTTCATGTTGATCGTCGCCCACGACGATGACCGTGTCGGGCGCCAGCGACTCTAACTTTTGGCGCAACCGGTCGATCGCCGCCATGCAGCGATTCCACTTCGTCCACTTGACCTCGATCGTTTCCCGCTCCAGCTCCGGCCTGACCGGCAACGGATCCCAGCTCCGCGTATTGAGCAGTCCCCACTGCTCCGGGTTGAGCATCAACTGCGGCGCGTGCGACATGGCGAGACAACCGACGATTTCAGCCATAAGCTTTTCTCCTGAAGTGATTAAGACATCATCCGCTTTCTCTTGTCAATTGTCCGGCGGGCCGCTATAACGAGCCCATCTACGCGACGAAAGGAGTCACTATGGCAAAGCGAACCTCCATCGAAATTCCCGGACTGGCGCACGGCGTCCCGATCCCCAATGGAGCCAAAATCGGCAATCTGGTTTTTTCCTCCGCGATCTCCGGCAAAAACACCGAGACCGGAAAGCTGTCGCAGGATCCCGACGAGCAAGCCGACGTTCTATTCCGCAACGTGCAAAAATTCATGGAGCTGGCCGGCGGCACGCCCGAGAACATCGGCAAGATGACGGTATTTCTCAGGGACGAAAAGTACCGCGACTCGATCAACAAGGCGTGGCTCAAGATGTTTCCCGACGAGCACAACCGTCCGGCGCGCCACGCGGTCAAGGCCGATCTGCGCGGCGAAGTGCTGTTTCAGGTGGAGATTATCGCGGCGCTGTGAGGAATGGCCGAGCGCGGAGACGTGCGGGTGTCCGTGCAGCCCGGGATATTAGCGGCGGCGACCTCTCGTTCGCGATGCGCCAGTGGCCTCATCGCGCGGGAGCGAGTCGTTGATCGCTTCCTGAATGATCGTCAAAGCAGGCGTGCAGCACACGGATGCGAGCCGTTCTAGAGCTTGCGCGGCAGGAAGGTCGCAGATGATCGTGTAGGTTGCGCCCTCGCTGCCGCTGTCGGGCTGAATCACTTTGGAGAGAGTCGCTTTAGCCAGCGATCCCTCGAAAGCCTGGCCCGTGAGCCGGTGGATCTGTTCTGAATCCAAGCGGATTGTGATCTGCATTCATCAACGATAGGCCTTGAGTTCGGTGAATGCAAACCAGAATTGTCCACAATGAGATACGAACAAAAGCTCGTTGTCCCATAGGACCCTCCCGTTTTCCTCAATTCTTCGGGCCTTTCGAATTTACTCTCCTCAAGAAATACCCCGACTGTCCCGGCCGCGGATCGGCGCGATACAATGGAATCGTTCCAGCGGTATCGCAATAAACTCTCAGGAGGTGACCCTTATGAATATCGCAGAAGTTATGACCCAGAATCCGGAGGTCATACGTCCCGACACCACGATCAAGCAAGCCGCCGAGACGATGAAGAAGCTCGACGTCGGCCTGCTTCCGGTATGTGACGGAGAGCGCCTTATCGGGATGCTAAGCGATCGCGATATCACGATACGCGCCACGGCTGCAGGGCTCGATCCGGCGAAAACCCGCGCCGAGCAGATCATGACCAAAGAGGTCGCTTACTGCTTCGAGGATAAGGAAGTCAAAGAAGCGGTCCGGATCATGGAGGAAAAGCAGATCCGCCGGCTGCCGATCGTGAACCATGATAAAAAACTGGTCGGTGTCGTCTCATTAGGCGACATCGCCGTGCGCACCGGCAATCAAAGGCTCGCCGGCAAAGCCGTCAGGGAAGTCTCCGAGCCGCCGCACTCCAAGCACCACTAGAATCGGCTAGAATCGGCGCGCGACATTTGCCGGAACGAAAACGGCCGGGGAAGGAGCCCCGGCCGTTTTTTTGGACCGCTCGGTTTCCCTCTCACTAACCCTTGGCGGCGGTGACCATGATCTCCACCAACGTGCCGGGAGTGAGCACCGCGCCGACCGCGGCGCGTGCAGGCAGGTTCTTTTTATCGACCCAGGCCATCCATGCTTCGTTCATTTCATTTTTCAGCCTCGCGTCGGCCATATAGACGGTAGCGCTCAAGATGCGCGACTTGTCCGTGCCGGCCGCCGTCAGCACCGCGTCGATTTTTCTTAGCACCTGCTCGGCCTGCCCTTTCATCGGCAGCGACTTGTCGTCGGCGACGATCCCCGAGCAAAACACCAAATCGCCATACACCACCGCGCGGCTGTTCCATTCCTGAGGTTGAATTCGATTAATGTCCATACCGCGAGTTCCTCCTGTAGAATTTAAATTATCCGCAATGGTCGATTGTCCGCAAAACGGCGAACGGCAATCCTTTCCCCGATTTCTATTTGCAGCAAATCCTCTCCGACAATCAACGGCCCGGAGTATTGTTTTCTCGTTGCCGGTATCAAGTCTTCAGCCGCGGCGGCGCCGAACAGCAACAGATGATTGTAAACCGCTAATTTCGGCGTGACGCGCGAAAAGATTTCGCCCGCCTGCTCGGGGGTTGTGTGATTGCGCACGATCTTTTTGAATCTACGGCGGTGGGGCGCCGGTCCCCAGAAGCGTGACCCGAAAGAGATCTTGGGCTGGTGGCGTCATGGATTTCTAGGGAGAAAGTCAAATCTCGGGGACTTCAAGGTCGAAGCTTATATTTTCGTTCGATCTCATCAACGTAGCCGCTCTGGACCACCTTTTGAAGCATGCGCTGATCCAGCAGATCCTCGACGTTAAATTTGGCTATCTTGGGATCGCGCAGAGCGATGATGTCTTGGACGGTTTTCAAGCCCTTCGCGCTCACGAACGTATACGACGTCAGATCGTCGAGAAGATTCTTGTAACCTATTTCCGCGAGCTGCCGGTCCGCCCGAATATGTTTTTGCAGAACGGCGAGACCTTTTTCTTTCTGCGCGCGCATAATGACGCTGGCGTGTATAAGCGCCTTGATAAAGTTCTCTACGGTCTGGGGATTCTTTTGAATATACGACTCCGCGCTCATGAACGGGCTGGAAGGAAAAGCGATCCGGCTCAAATCCAGCAACACTCTGACTCCCAACCCCTGAAGCCTGACGGACTGTAATTTATCCAGCGGGGCGGCGTCGATGATACCCGACGCCAGAGATTGGGCGATGACCGTGCTGTCGCCGATGGCCTGAATATTAATGTTGTCCCTTTGCGCGTCCAGTCCCAGCTCCCGGAGCGACAACATGGCGAGCGTCCAGATAAGACCGCTGAAGTCCTGAACGCCGATTTTCTTGCCCCTCAAATCGCTCGGTTTGGTAATCGACGGGGAAACGAGAAAATCGTAGGACGCCCTTTCCGCGAAAAGCGTGAAGAGAATTTTAAGCTTCGCCCCTTGCGCCGCGGCCGTAAGCATACTGGAGACGCTGCCCCGGACAAACTGCACCTCGTTAGAGACCAGGGCCGAAACTTGGATCGGCGCGCTGCGCACGGCGACGAGATCCGCGTCCAAGCCGTGCTCGGCAAAGACCCCTTCCTCTTTGGCCAGCCAGAGAGGAGTCCCCGCCGCGGATACGCCGGAATACGCGACCCTAATTCGCTCGGCCGCTCTCGCCGGCGACGCCAACAGCATCCCAGCCAGAATGATCCAGAACGTTTTGGGAACCAAAGCGTATTTCGTGATGTATTGCACCCACAAGTCGACGACATTTTCGAACATCTTGAGCATCTTATTGTGGCCGGTCTGTTTTTTCTTTGCTTTTACGCTTCACCCCGGATTGAGGTCAGACTCCTCTGGCTCGTCAATTCTCCGGGCGACGCGGAGATTGCACGCCAATTGTTGATGGGTTGATCGCTATTTATACGCCCATTCGTAATCCCGATTGAGATACGCCTCTTCCGGCATGAGAGTGGTGAGATTTCGTTTACCTAGCTCGTCCTGAAACCTCGTCCGCACCGACGGATCCTCGTCGGTGTATTCGATCTGATCCCGCGCGCGGTCTTCGACTTTTTCGCTGATGCCGCTGAAGCCGCGCGGCGGATGGATTGCGAGATACCTGGCCGCCGCGGCGCCGACGTTGAAATGCTGGTGGAACCAGCGGTTCGGCGGCACGAAGCAGCTCGCCTCGTGCCATGGGATCACGACCTTCTCGCCACCCTCGGGCCACATGATGGAGTAGCCTTCGCCGGCTGGAATCACGATCATGTACCCCGGGCCGTGGCGGTGGCCCTTCTTGTAAGTCCGCGCGGGAAAGACCGACATGTGGCCGGAGATGGGTGAATTGGGGAAGCCGACCCAGACCACGCGGCCGCCGGCGCCTCGGCGCTTGAAACTATCAAGCCGGTCCCAAGCGCGCATGTCGGGGAAAAAATTTCCCACCCAGATGTTTCTCCCGTCGCTGCGATTGCTGTCGGGAATCCATTCGACTTTGGCTTCGGAATAGAGGTCGCCGTTGGCTTGAAGGCGGCTCGGATCGATGAAGGGATTTTTAAAAAAGAAATCCGGGTTGGGCATCGCCGACATCGCCAGCGGAAGATAATTGCAATGGAGCAGCCGGACGGCTTGGTTCCCCTGGAGATTGCTCAATTGCCACTGACATCCGCCGGGGATCAAAAACATGCTGTGACTCTGCCATTCGAAAATTTTCTTCGACCCCCCGTCGTTCCAGACGGTCGTGATCCCTCTTCCTTGTAAAACATAAACCGCCTCATCGAGCGCCATGCCGAGCGGCGGCAAGGTCTTGCCGGGCGCGATCTCGGTCACGTAGGCGCCGGTGACGCCTTCCTGGCCGGTCAACTGCAAAAACGCCGCGTCGCAGTCGCGCTCGTCCCAGCGGCCGAGCTCGACCGCGCGCAGGTCCTCGATGTAGTAGCCGGTGTGAATCGGCAGCCCTTGCGCCTCGATCCACCTCTGATACGGAGTGATTCTTTGCCAAACGGTCGCGCTTTTTTCAGCCATAGCATCCCTTCCGATTATTTTTTCTTTTCGGCCAACGCCCGATCCAGAACGTCGTAGATCGGCTTCATCTCCATGTACTCCGGGCGGTCGAAGAGCTGATATTTGACGCCGTCCAGTCGGCGATCGTCGACGGGAATCATGTCCTTCGGCACGTCGATGCGCATCGACTCTTCCGTGTTGATCGGCGTGTTCGACACCTTTTGATAAGCGATCTGCCCCTCCCGCGAGAGCAGCCAGTTAATGAAGACCTTCGCCGCGTTTGGGTTCGGCGCCTGGTTCAGCAGCACGAGCGAGCCGGAGCTGCCGGCCGAGATCGCCGGCGCTTCTTTCCACCGCGCCGTCACGAACTCGTCCACCGGCAAGCCTTGCTGCCGCGCCTTTCGTATGTCGGAGCAGAAGAAGCAGATCGAGAATTTGCCGTTGGCGAGCCAGTCGGTGGATTGGCGGATGTCCTGGCTCAACACGACGTCCATCTCGCTGTAGAGGCGGCGGAGATACTCGGGGCCGAGTCCTGGCGTGTAATAGAGCATCCGGACCGCGATCCGCTGGCTGCCCGAGACTTTAGGATCCTTGGATAGGACCTTGCCTTTCCATTTCGGCTGGAGGAGATCCCAGTACGAATTGAACTCGCGCGGGTTCACGAGCTTCGAGTTGTAAGAGACGTAGCCGGTCGCGGTGCTGCCGACGAAGACGAAAATATATTTGTTCTCGGGATCGATATAGTGATGCCGGCCTTCCCACCATTTCGATTCGTCCACGACCTCCGGCAGGATCAAAGCGCTGCGGACCGGCTCGAGTATCTTCGCCGGATAGAAAACCGTGTAGGGCGTCGTCGGGCCGCTGATATAAACGTCGACGAGGTATTTTCCGGCGCGCCTTTCCGTCAGCATTCGCGGGCCGAGAAGGTTGCCGCGTCCAAGCACGGTCGTCACGGCGATTTCGGGATATTTTTTCTGGAAAGCCTGCGCGACCGATTCGAGCTCGCCGTCGCCTTGATAGAGATAAAGCGACAGCTTGCCCTCTTTTTTAGCCGCGGCGACGGTCCGCTCCCACTCGGATAGGTCGGCAGCAGAAACGGCCAACGATCCGAGCCCGGTGACAAAAACGAAACCGAGCAATAACGATCCTTCTAAGATTGAAATCAATGTTCTCTGTGTCTCGTGATGCGAAGAGGACCCCCTCTTCGTCTCCCCCTTAGCAAGGGGGAGATTGAGAGGGGGTCGCGTGCGACTGCCGGTACAACAGAAAAGACTCGGCATCACTTTTGAAAGGAGCACGACGGTTACGCCGGCACTTTGAGAATCGCCCTATAGCGCCGCGAATAACGCGCCCTGGCTCCCAGACGGCCGGTCAAAAATTTCTCCCGGCTCTCGGTCGGCAGCTCGAGGCAGACGTTGGCGCTCGGGTCGCGAAACACGTTCATCGGATCTTTTCCCTCTTGAACCAGCTTGATCTGGTGATCGAGGAGATGGCGATACATTACGATGCCGCGGTCGGATTCTCCCAGCAGTTCTTTGGTCCGGTCGAATAAGGTCTCTTGTGACACGAAAATCGCGTTGTCCTGCGGATCGACGTCGCTGTTCAAAAGATCCAGCTGGGGCTGCCCGTGCTCGTCCAGCACCGGCGACGGCATCTCGTAGAGCGGTATCTCCTCGGGTTTTTGTTGATCGCTGCTATCCACCGGATGAACCGAGAAATACCACTGCGCGGTGTGCCCATCGTCGACGGGAACTCGGAAGCGCAGCATGTCCGGCCCTTTTTGCGTGCTCGGAAAAACCAGCCAGTGGCCGATTTTCCAGTCGTCGGACTCTTCGGTCTCCCCTTCCAGCATTCTCCGCTTGATGATCCCGTAGTTCGCCAGGTCGAAATGGATTTTCAAATGGCGGATGCGCTTCCGGCTGCGCTCGCCCTTGCCGGTTTTCTGCGCGGCGTAGGTGCGAAACTCGCCGTGCAGCCACTCGACGTGGACCGGGTCGAGAATATTTTCCGTCGCCTGGAGCCAGTTGCACGCGGTTACCGTGTGGCCGATCTCGCGCCAGACGTTTTCTTCGACCAAAAGGTCCCAACGCGGCAGCAGCGGTACCGGCTTGGGGCCGAGATAGCCGAAGATGAGCCCGCCCAATTCTTCAACCGCGTAAGCCGGCAGCTGGATATTGTCCTTGAACGTATTGCCGGGCTTGACCGTTTCCTCGAACGGCTGCTCGACGCATTTGCCCGCGTGGTTGTACTTCCAGCCGTGGTACGGGCAGCGTAAACCATCGGGCTCGGGTATGCCGTACGCGAGATTGGCGCGGCGGTGCGCGCAGTAGGCGCCGATCAGCCCGAGCTTTCCCTGCCCGTCGCGAAAGAGCACGAGCTCTTCCCCGAGGAGCTTTAAATATTTCGTCGGATGGCGCGCCAGCTCGGACGCCGCCGCGATCGGATACCAGTAGCGGCGCAACAGCTCGCCGACCGGCGTTCCGGCTCCGACCTTGGTCAATCGCTCGTTTTCTTGTTGTGTAAGCATAGATACCTCTCTTAAAAGTCTTTTTTCTTGTCCGTCGAGCGTGGGCCGGTACCCGCTCGGAGAGCACGCGCGTCCGACACCGCCGGTTGGAATAAGTACCTAACCATCGCACGGGCTCGGAGAGCGGGTAGCGGCCGACGCTCCCTTTCCTCACTTCCCCGCACCCAGCGCCTGATTGATCACCTTCATCATCGGCTCCGTGTCCATCCATTCGGGCGTCCACGTGACGATATATTTTGCCCCGTCCCGGCGGCGCATGAAAGGCCGCACTTCCGTTTTTGGAATATCGATTCGGAGCGAGTCGTTCGTCTGCCCTTCCTTCTGAATCGCCGCCTGGCCTTCGCGCGAGAGCAGCCAGTTGACGAAAATCTTCGACGCGTTGGGATGGAGCGGCTTGTCCATGGCGACGAAAGTAAAAGCGCCGGGCTCCAGCGCCGCGCCCTCTTTCCAGCCGCCGGTATCCATCACGTTGATCGGCAGACCCTGGTCCTTCGCCTGCAACGTATCGCCGCCGTTGATGAAAAGAACCAGCGAGAATTTCTTCGTCGCCACCCAATCGATCGCCTGGAAGTAATCGCGCGCCAGAGTCACGTCGCTCTCGGCAAACAGCCGCTGGAGATAGCGCGGGCCGAGCTGTGGATTGTAATAGACGAACCGCGCGCCGCTGCGGCCGTAGCCGCCCACCCGCGGATCCATCACGACGAGTTTCCCTTTCCATTTATCCAGGATGTCCCAGTAGGAGCCGATCTGCGACGGATTGACCAGATCCGTATTGTACGCGGCCATATTATTGGACACGCTGCCGACCGCAACGAAGATGTATTTACCTTCGGGGTCGGCGTAATGATGTTTTCCCTGCCACCACTTGGTCTCGTCTTTGACTTCCGGAAGAATAAACGCGGACGGCATCGGTTGGAGCGCCTTCGCTTGATACAGCGTGTACGGCGAGGTGTTGCCGAGGCGTGCGACGTCGGCGAGATACTTTCCGCCGCGCCGCTCAGCCAGGATGCGCGTAAGCAGATCATTGCCCTTTCCCGGCACGATCTTGACTCTGATCTTGGGAAATTTCTTCTCGAACTCTTTGAGGTAGCCGTATTCGTCGCCCAAGGTGTAGAAAGCGACCTCGCCTTCCTTTTCGGCCGCGGTTTTGGTGCGATCCCACTCGGCCTGCCAGCTCTTTTGCTCGTCGGCCGCGTGCGCGGCACATCCAAGCGATAGCGCGGTGAGCAAGAACGCCGCTCGGGGCAGAAGTGTCTTCATGCGAGCAATGTCAGTTCAGCGCCACTGCGCGAACGCCATGCCGCAGCCGGTGCCCGCGGGCGAGCGATACGTGGTGATATAGTCGAACAGCTCCATCCGCGCCCCTTCCATGGCGCCCGCGAGCGCGACCCAGTTGAGAATCTCCGAAGTGCCTCCCTTGAGCTTCTGCCGCGGCAGCGAAAAAAGCTTGTTGCGGTCCTTATTCATCAAACCATCGATCGTGATTTTATCGATCTCTTCGTCGATGATCACGTGGCTGAGTCCGCCCGAGGCCATCAAAACGACCCGCGCGTTCTCTTTCCACGATTCGATGCCGCTGCGGATCGCCTGGCCCAGCGCGTAGCAGCGCTTGGGCGTCGGTTGATTCGGCGGATAGTAGGTGTTGACCATCACCGGGAGCATCGGCACCTTGCCGCCGGGCCAGATGCGGCGGTAGAGAAAGCTGAAGGCGTGGCCGACGCCGATCTCCGGCCGCAGGCGATTGCAGCGCGTCACGTCGAACTCATCCGCCGTTAACGTGGAAATCAAATGCTTTCCCAACTCCGCGGCGTTGGGATATTCGTTTTCGGTCTCCGCCCAGCCGCGCTCCTCGGCGTTTTTCCAGCGCGCCGGATTACGCCCGGTATGTTTGACGACGGGCAGCTTCTCGCCGTGATACAGCGCGAACGTCGGCATGTTGTCGTCGCCGAACTGCTCGTGCTGATCGTCGCCGAACACGACGACGACGTCGGGCTTCGCCTCTTTGAGCGCAGCGCCTACGGCGGCGATTCCCTTCTGGCAGGCCTCGTCGCGCTTGCGCCATTTTTCCTGCGTCAGCTCCTGCTCGATGTCGGGCTTTTTCTGCTTGATCGACGTGAGCAGGCCCTGGTAGTCCAGGCGCGGGTCCGTTTCATCCTTTTCCCTGAGCAGGTTCCATTCCTCCCACGAGACGCTCAATTGAGGGCTGTGCGAGGTTCCGACTCCCAAAACGATTTGCGCCATAAAATTCTCCCGTCCTTATTGTTTTATGATTTCCTTGAGCAGCTTGCTCACCGGCTCCTGATTGCTTCTCTCCGGCGTATCCATCACGATGTACTTGACGCCCGGAACGCGGCGCCTTTCCGCTGGTATGAGATCTTTTGAAATGTCCACGCGCATCGACTCCATGACCAGATCGGGCGCATTCATGATTTTTTGAAAACCCGCCTGGCCCTCCCTGGAGAGGAGCCAGTTGACGAACACTCTGGCGGCGTTCGGATGGGGCGCGTTGTTCATCAGCGCGACGGTGCCGTTGCTGCCCGAGTAAATCGCCGAACTCTCTTTCCAAGTGTACGTGTTGAACTCTGCCAACGGAAGCCCCTGGGTCCGCGCCTTCTCGAGATCGCCGCAGAAAAGACAAAGAGAAAATTTTCCTGCCGCGAGCCAATCCATCGCCTGGCGGTCGTCTCGAGTCAAGGTCACGTCCATTTCGGTAAAAAGACGCGCCAGAAACGGCGCGCCGAGCTCCGGGATGTGATAGAGAAAGCGCGCTCCGACGCGCTGCCGCCCCGGCTGGCGGGGATCGAGAGCCAAGATCTTCCCCCGCCACTTGCCGTTCATCAGATCCCAGTACGAGCGGATCTCTTTCGGGTCGACGAGATTTTTATTGTAGTAAAGATTGGGCATCTCGACACTGCCCAAAAAAACGAAGATATGCTGCCCGTCGGGATCCATGTAATGGTGCTTTGCACCCCACCACTTGGACTCATCGACGACTTCAGGCAACATCAAAGCCGGTTTGATGGCATCCAGGGCCTTCGCCGGGTAGAGCACCGCGTAAGGCGTCGTCGGGCCGCAGATGCAAATGTCCCAGAGATATTTTTCCGCCCTCCTCTCCGCCATTATGCGTGGCCCGGTCTCCGCCGCCGCCACGCTCGCCGTCAAAATCTGAATCTCCGGAAAAGCCTTCTCGAAGGCTTTGACCGCGGCCTCGATATTGTCGCGCTGAAAGAGAAAAACCGACAGCTTGCCTTCTTTTTTTGCCGCAGCGACTTTCTTGCCCCACTCGCTATCGGGCTTCGCTTCGGCGCCGATCGCCGTCATCGCCGGCAGCAAGAGCGTGGCCAGCAGAACGGCGTACGAGGTTACCTTCAACCGGATCGACTTCATGCGCTCATCCCGCGCCCAGAATACCGATCCGGGAAGCGCCTTGCAAGATTTCTCGAGGGAGAAATCCAAGGAAATCAGCACCTTCTAGTTGATATTTAAAATTTAACCACATGCAGCATCGGCCCTTTACTGGATCGCCTCCTTGGCGAGTTGCTCGATGCGCTGGCGCTGCGCAATCATATCCTCCGCCTGCGTATTGCGATAGGTCTGGCCGGGCTTCATCGCGCCGGCGGGATCGAAGACCGGCACGTCGACCCTCCGGCTGTTCGTTTCCGTCCTGATCCAATCGACCTGCCCGGCGCGCGACAAGAGCCAGTTGACGTAAACTTTGGCGGCGCTGGGATGGGGCGCGCGGTTGAAGAAGCCGATGCCGCTCGAGCCGGACGACCAGTACATGGAGGTTTTCGGATCGACCACCGCGCTGATATTTTTTCCCGCCCCTTCCCTCTGAAAGACGGTCAAGAAATATTCGTTGAGCCCGAGGGCGATCGGATGGCGCCCGCGCACTACCCACTCCACGAGCTGGCGCCGGTCGCCGGTGAAAACGATTTTCTGCTCGCGCAAAAGTCTCTTGAGGAAACTCTCGCCGTAAGCCAGCCAAAGCACCAGCGCGTCGTTCAAGCCCTTGCCCTCGACCCGCGGGTCCTGCATGACGATCTTTCCCGCCCATTTGGGATCCAATAGATCTTGCGCCGATTTGATCTGTCCCGCCGGAATGAAATCCCAGTTGACGTGCACGTTGTCGCCCGCCAAGGTTCCTGCGAAGGTATAGTACAGCTTTTTATCAATATCGGCCCAGCCGGCGTCGAGACCGCCGATCCATTTGCCGTCGTCCTTGACTTCCGGAAGGATAAACAGCGGCCTGAACGGCTCGAATGCGTTGACCGGCTTGAAGGCCGCCAGCGCCGACGTGGGGCCGGAAATGTAAAGATCCCACTCGAAGACGCCGGCCTGCCTTTCACGCAGGATCTTGGCGACCTTGTCGCGTCCGCTGCCGCCCAAGAGCTCGACTTTGATTTTCGGGTAAGCTTTTTGAAAACCGTCGGTCATCGCGGCGCGAAACGCGTCGCCCGGCGGTCCCGCGATATTGATTTGTTTTTCCGCTTCGGCGGTGCGGAGGATCTCGGCCCACTCTTTGGGCACGGCAGAAGCCGGCTCCGCCGCGGCGGCCCAAGCCGTTCGAAAGAAAAAAATGAAACCGAAAACCAGCAGCGCCGTTTGCACCATCTGCTCCGACTCCTTCCCGTTACTGCGGAATCGCCTCTTTGGCCAGCTTGATCACCGCCTGGCGCTGCGCGATCATTTTCTCGGTTTGCGCCTGGATGTATTTTTGCGCCGGCTTGATCGCGAAGTCCGGATCGCCGAGCGGGACGTCGAGACGGCGGCTGTTTCTTCCTCCGCTTTGAGTCGCCCAATGCGTCTGTCCTTCTCTGGACAGCAACAAGTTGACGTAGACCTTGGTCGCGTTGGGATGGGGCCGGCGGCTGAGCACTCCGAAGGCGCCGAAGCCTGGATTGATCGAGTTGATGAAAGTGGGGTCGTCCACGGGCTTCACGTTCTTGCCGACGCCTTTCTCGAGGAAAATCTTGAGCTGGTCCTTCGGCAGCGAGATCGCGATCGGATAGCGCCCGCGCACGGCCCACTCCGTGAGTAGCCGCCGGTCGCGGGTGAAAACGATCTTCTGCTCGGCAAAGAGCTTACGCAGGAACGCTTCGCCGTAAGTGAGTTGGAACAGCAACGCCGAGTTGAGCCCCGAGCCTTCCTGACGCGGATCTTCCCAAACGATTTTACCGGACCACTTGGGACTCGCCAGATCTTTGAAGGATTTGATCTCTTCCGGCTTGACGATATCCGTGTTGACGTAGATCACGTCGGAGCTCGTCCCATCGAAAGCGTAGTAGAGCTTTTCCTCCAAATCCATGAAACCGGCGCGAAAGCCGCCGTACCACTTCCCGTCGTCGAGCGCCTCGCCCAGCGCCATTTCCGGCAGCAGCGGATCGAAGGCGCCGATCGGCTTCAACGCCTCCAATGGCGATGTCGGACCGCCGATGTAGAGGTCCCAATTAAAGATGCCGGACTGGCGCTCGCGCGTAATGCGCGGCACCTGGTCGCGCCCGCTGGCGCCGTTGTACTCGACTTTGATCTTGGGAAGTTTTTTTTGGAACCATTCCACCAGAGCGACGCGAAAAGTATCGCCCGGCGGCCCGGCGATATTGAGCTGGCCTTCCTTTTCCGCCGCCGCGACGATCGCCTCCCAATCTTTTTGTCCTTTGCTCTGCGCGCGAGCCTCGCCCGCGAGACCGGCTAAAAAAGCCAGCATCAACGCCAGCGAAAGACAGCTCGATTGCCGTGAGCGATTCATAAGCCTCGGCTCCTTGCTCATGTCCGTATTCCGACGCGCAGCCCCAGGACGCGCGCGACCAGCGCGACTCCCGTCGTCAAGAGCATCACGATCGTCGCCACCACCGCCGCGCTCTCGTAACGACCCGACACCATGAAATCCAATTGCAGCAGCGCGAGAGTCCGGCTCTTCGAGGTCGCCAACAGCGCGACGTTGCTGATGTCGCGCGCCGCATGGATGAAGCTCAGCACGCTCACGAGCAGCAGGGTCGGAAACAGGAGCGGCACGACGATGCGGCGATATGTCGCCCACCAGGAAGCGCCGACCGCGCGCGACGCCTCTTCCAGCTCCATGCCGAGCTGCAGCAAATTGGTCTTCAAGAGCTGCGTGCCCAGGGTCATGCTGCTGATGACGGTCGCGAAGATGAGGAGCCAAAGGGTTCCGTAAAGCTGCCGGAAAACCCAGATGTCCAGAAACAACCACAGGAGACCGATGCTCATGAGAATACCGGGAACCGCCGAGGGAAACCACGAGATAAAATCCAGCGCCGAGCGCCATACGAACCTCGTCCTGACGGAGATGTAGGCGACAAGTGAAAAGAGCGCCACCGACGCGACCGCGGCGCCGAGCGACATGAGGATCGTGTTCTTCAGCGAGAGGAGGAAAATCGGATCGTCGAAAACGCGCGTCCAATTGTGCAAGGTCCAGGGATGCTCGATGTGAAAAAATCCGAACAGCGACATGAAGGTCCCCATCAACACGAACGACATCGGCGCCACCGTGATCGTCGCCGCCACCAGGACGACCAAAATCAGCGCCGGATATTTCCATTTTCCCAGCGTGATTTCTTTGGGGCGATAGCGGCCGGTGATCGTCGTGTATTGGCGCCGGCCGATCAGCCGGCGCTGCGTGAAGATCAACGGCAGCAGGATCAGGAGCACGACGGTGCTGAGCGCGGTGGCGGGGCCGAAAGCCGGCGGCTCCTGCTGGATCAACTGGTAGACCTTCGTGCTGTAGACGTGCAGGCCGATCGGCGCGCCCAAAATCATCTCGATCTCGAAGGCCTGGAGCCCGTTGATGATCGCGAGGATCAGCACGACCATCATCACCGGCGCCATGATCGGAATCAGGATGCGGACCAAGGTCCCGATGGTGCTGGCGCCGGACGTTTCGGAGGCCTCCTCCAGCGACGCGTCCATGTTGCGGAAAGCGGGCGTCAACAGCATCACCTTCACCGCGGTGGTGTTGTGGCCGATGTGCGCCCAGACGATGCCCCAGAACGAATAGATGTTGAACGGGCCGGCGGCGCCGCCAAAGAGCGCCTTCCACATCTGGTTCGCGAGGCCGTAGTCTGGATCCAGGAACAGGATCCAGCCCAACGTGACCGACAGCGAGGGCAAAAAGAAAGAGAGCCAGAACATGAATTCGAGGCCGTATTTGCCCGGCAGATCGGTGCGGGCAAGCAGCCAGGCGATGAAAACCGCGATCGGAAACGAGAGGATTTGCCGGCTCAAGAGCAGCGCGAACGTGTTGTAAAGCGCCCGCCGCATGCCGGGCTCCGAAACCAGGGTGCGCCATCCGCCGAGGCCGTAGAGCGGCGGCGCGCCGGGCTTAGAGACCTGAAAACTGTTGACGATGATGAGCAGAATCGGATAGAGGACGAAAAACGCGATTCCGACCAGCACGACCGTGCACCAGAAAGTTTCGGTCTCGATTCGAACTTTCCGCACCCACGTCCTCGCTTCGCTCGGAATCTCAAATTCCAAATTTCACATCTCCGATTTGCAATTTGAGATCTGAGATTTGAGATGCCGCCGGAGGCTTCCCATTCGCCATGGGTTCCAGTCGCCCAACGGCAAATCACAATAGCGGTGGTCCATGAATCAGGCGGCCTAAGCGGTCGGCCAGAGCGTAATCGCGTCGGGATCGAGCTCGAGATATATTTTTTGCCCCGGCTTGAGCGGCTGCGAGGCCGGCGTAGTCAGGACGCGGCTCTCCGAACCGATGGCGACGGTGTACTCGTAGCGGTCGCCGAGAAAGTGGCTCGCTTGCAAGGTCACGGGAAGAACGTTGCGCTTGCCGCCGGTGGTCGAGCTCGACAGGGCGATTTGCTCGGGACGGATCGCAACCATCACTTCCTTGCCGGGCGTCCACGCGTTTTCTCCGGCGGGGCGGCTCGTCCGCACGCAAAACGGCGCCGCCGCCAGATCCCGCAACTGAACTTTGCATTCCTCGTCGTTGGCGTCCACGATCTTCCCGCTCAGAGCGAAAACCTTGCCCAGAAAATCCCGCGCGAAGGCCGTCGCCGGCTGGTAATAAACCTCCTCGGGCGCGCCGACCTGTTCGAGCCTGCCGTGGTTCATGATCGCGATGCGGTCTGACAGGCTCAGCGCCTCCATTTGATCGTGCGTCACAAACAACACCGTGACGCCCACGCGGCGCTGCAGCGCCTTCAGCTCGCGGCGCATCTCTTCGCGCAGCTTGGCGTCGAGGTTGCTGAGCGGCTCGTCCAGCAAAAGCACCCGCGGTGAAAACACCAGCGCCCGCGCCAGCGCGACGCGCTGCTGTTGCCCGCCGCTGAGCGCGGTGGACGGCCGTTCTTCCAACCCCGCGAGCCCGACCAGTTCGAGCGCGGCGCGCGTCTTCTCGCGCACCACCGGTCCCTTCATGCGGCGGAGCTTCAGCGGGTAGGCCACGTTTTCGAAAACCGTCATGTGCGGCCACAGCGCGTAGGATTGAAAAACCATTCCCATGTCGCGCCGCTCCGGCTTGACGAAGACGCCGCGGGTCTGGGAGACGATGCAACGCTCGCCGAGGTTGATCTCGCCCGCGTCCGGCTTTTCCAGACCGCCGACCATTCGAAGGGTCGTCGTCTTGCCGCAGCCGCTGGAGCCGAGCAGGGTAAAAAATTCTCCCTCGCGGATCTCCAGGCTCAACCGGTCCACCGCGAGGACTTCGCTGAACCGCTTGGTCAAGTTTTGTATGCGAACGAAGCTCATCCGTTTTCTCGCGCCTTCGACTATTCGGCACGAAGTCCGACTTTAAGCCCCAACGACCTGGCAACCAGCGCCACCCCAAGGGTCAACGTCATGATGAATACGACCGTGATACTGGCGACTTCCCGATGGCCGGCGAAGACCTGATCGAGCGCGAGTAAGATGAGCGTCCGCGTCTCCGACGTCGCCAGCAGGATGATGGCGGAGGCGTGTTGAGAAGCGAACATGAATTTAATCACGCCGATCATGACCATCGTCTGGGCCATCAGCGGCAGCACGATGCCGAAATAAGTCCGCCAAAAACCGGCGCCGGACATGCGCGACGCTTCCTCCAGCTCGCTGCCGAGTTGTATGAAATTGGCCTTGAGGATCTGCGTGGAAAGCGTGACGCCGCCGAGGATGTAGGCGATGACGATCAAGAAAATCGTCCCGTAAAACGGTCGAAAAACCGGCGTGCCCAAAAATAGCCACAGGAGCCCCAAGCCCGTCAGCACTCCGGGAATCGCCGAAGGCAGCCAGCAAATCGAATCCAGTATCGCCCGCCCCGGAAGCTTCGTGCGCACGATCACGTAGGCGATCAGCGAAAACAGAAACGCGCCGACGAGCGCGGCGCTCACCGCCACGATCAGCGTATTCTGCAGCGCCATCGTGAGCCGGGCGTCGCCGAGCGCCATTCTCCAGTACTCCATGGTCCAGGTTTTGGGCAGGTGAAAAAAGCCGAAGCGCGTCATGAAACTGCCGCCGAGGACGCTCAACACCGGAACCACGGTCAGAATCGACACGACCAGCGCGACAAAAGCCGTCGCCGGATAGCGCCAGACGCCGAGGTCGATGATCCTGGGCTTGAATTGACCGGTGACGGTGGTGAACTGCCGGCGGTTGATGAGCCGCCGTTGCAGCGGAATAAACGCGACGAGAAACAGCAGAATGATGCTGCCCAACGCCGCGGCGTGGCCGACCAGCGGCGGCTCCTGGCGCGCGAGATCGACGATCTTGGTCGAGTAAACGTAAAACCCCCACGGCACGCCGAGCAGCAGCTCGACCTCGAAGCTGCTGAAAATCCGAATCACGCTGAGTAACATGACGACGATGATGATCGGCGTCATCATCGGCACGGTGATGCGGACCATCGTCTTCCAGGTGCTGGCGCCGGACATCCGGCTCGCCTCCTCGAGGGAGGAATCCATGCGGCGAAACGCCGGCGTCATCAGCATGACTTTGGTCGAGATGCCGTTGGAGACGACATGGGCCCAGATGATGCCCCAGAAGGAATAGATGTCGAAGGTGATGTTTCTCAAGACCGGTATGTCGCGGAGGAAGGTATTGATCAGCCCCGTGTTCGGGTCCAGAAGCAGCATCCAGCCGAACGTCGTGGCGATCGTGGGCATCATGAACGAGATCCAGAAAAATATTTCAAAACCGCTGGCAAAAAAGATATTCGTGCGGGCCAACAGCCAGGAGATGAATATGCCCAGCGGCAGCGCGACGATTTGAAGCACCACGCCGACCCTCACGCTGTTCCACAGCGAGCGCAGGATGCCGGCCTCGCTGAAAGCCTCGATCCAGTTCTTGACGCCGTACACCGGGGGCTCGGCGATCGTCGCGATGTTGAAGCTGTTGATGAGTATCAGGATCAGTGGATAGAGAACGTAAAATCCCATGACGCCGATCAACAGCGCCATCAGGAGCACGCCCCCATTGAGCGGGCCGTTCCAAGCGCGCCATCTCACATGGGCGGCTGGAACCGTCGCGTCGGCGGTCAATGGTTCCGGATTCTTTGCCATGACCCTACTCCATTTCGCTGCGGATTTCGGTTACGCCTCTAGCCCGCCTTGGCGGAGACCTTCTGGCTGCACCTCGGATGGTGCTCGCCCATCCGGCAAACCGCGCCGGCCTTCCTGACGGCCTCTTCGAACTCGCGGTGAATCCGCGGGTCCTCATCCTCGTATTCGATCTGCCCGCCGCCCTGCTTGACGTTGGTATAAGTCGATCCCTCGCTGTCGGTCAACCTCATAAAACGGTAGCGCCAGCTGCCCCAGCGGAGCGCCAGATAGCGCGCCGGCCGCGCGCCGGAGTTGAAGTGCTGGTGGAACCACTGGTTCGGCGGCACCACGACGCTCCCCTGCCGCCAATCGACGCGCTGGATTTCCTGGCCCTCGGGCCAGAGCAAAGAATATCCCTGGCCGCCGAGAACGATCACGTGCGCGCCCGGGCCGTGACGGTGGCCTTTTTTATACGTCCCGACCGGAAATTCGGAGATGTGGCAGCCCATGGTCTGCCCCGCGAGATCGAACTTCATGTTGGTCCCGCCGGCGCCGCGCTCGCTGTAATCTTTGAGGGTCACGGTGTGGGTGTCGGGCACGAAGTTGGTGGTCATGAAAAAGCGGCCGAAGATCTCGCCCTTGCCGCTGAAATAATCCTCCACGCCGGGATCGAAGCGGTCGGTGAAGGCGAAATCGTCGTTGAACACGAAATCCAGGTTGTGAAAGAGATTCATCATGAAGCAACTGTTGGTCACCGAGAAATAGCGCGCCGGCTCGCTGCCGCTGCCGTTGAAGTGCTGGTAGCGCGCGTTGAGCGGAATCGCGAACAGGCTTCCCGGCCCCCATTCGAACGTGTGTTTCTTGCCATCTTTCTGCCAGACGGAAGTCGCGCCGTGGCCCTTGGCGACGTAGACCATCTCTTCGTAGAGATGTTTCTGCGGCTTGAGCTTTCCGCCCGGCGGGATCTCGCACACGTAGGCGTCGTTGACGCCGCCGGTGCCGTCGAGAACGATGAAAGCGCCGAGCCCGCCCTTCAAGTCCCACGGAGCGACCTCGACCGTCTTCAGATCTTCGACGAAGAAACCGTTGATGATCGGGATTTTCTGCGCCGCCTGCCAGGCGTGATACGTGTCCACGCGCGGCAGCTTACTGGGATCCAGTTTTTCCACTTTCTCTTTTTGTTCAGCCATCCGATTCTCCTTCCGCCGGTAGTTTTTCGTTAAGCGACCTTTTTGTCCGTGGACCGGTACAGTCCGATCCTCTCGTTGATGACGTCGAACTCGATAATTTTATTTTTCTCCGGATCGCGCATCACGCCCATCGGCTCGCCGCCGCTCAGCACGATGTCGATCTGCTCTTTCAAGAGCTTGCGGAATGTGATGACCCCCGTGTCGGAGGAGCCGAGATTCTCCTGGCTGCGGTCGGTGACTCCGCCCTGGGTTTCCCACGCCATCGCGTCCTGCGCCGAGACCATCGTCATGTTGAAGCGGCCGTCCGGCCCCTTGAGCGCGGAGTGCTCGAACGGCGGGTCCTGATCTGCCGGCGCGCGGTCGGTCGCCGTGGGCATGAAATTGACTCGATAGACTTGCGTGTGGGTGTCGTCGACCGGCACGCGGATCTGCAGATTGTGCCGAAAGCCGCCGTCCTTCCTGCCCCTGGCGACGTGCCTGAGGGTCGCGGGAAATATCAGCGGGTGCTGATCGACGGCCGGCGGATCTCCGGCTTTCTTTCCCGGCGTGGTGCGCCGCTTCATGATGCCGTAGTCGAAGCGGATGAAGTCGTGACTTTCGCCGTAGTGCGGCGAATGGCTGGGCAGATGCGCCGAATCACCGTGCAGCCAGAAGAGATGCGCCGGATCCACCGAGTTCTCCGTCGGCTGGAGCCAGTTGCAGTCGATCAGCGAATCGATGACGGTCCAGCGCTTGCCGTCCTCGCGGACCAGGACATCCCAGCGCGGCACGAGCGGAACCGGCGCCGGTCCGAGATAGGCGAACAAAAGACCGGCGAGTTTTTCCACCGGATAGGCGCGCTGGCGGATGCGGTCCTTGAAGGTGCTTTCCGGCGGCTCTGCGGGCTGCTCCAGGCAGCGGCCGCCGCGGTCGAACTTCCATCCATGATAAGGACAGCGAATCCCCTCTTCATCGACCCTGCCGTAGGCGAGAGAAGCGCTGCGATGCGGGCAGCGCTCGGCGACGAGGCCGTAGTGCCCCTGCCGGTCGCGAAACACGACCAGGTTCTCGCCGAGAATCCGCACCGCTTTGATCGGCTTCTCATCGGTCAGCTCGCCGGCCACCGCGACCGGATGCCAGTAGCGGCGCAGCAGCTCGCCCGCCGGCGTTCCGGCTCCGACTTGAGTCAAGTAAGCGTTCTCTTCGCGGCTCAGCATCGTGTTCTCCTCTATTGTTTCGCCTCGCGCGTTTTCGCGATTTCGCGCGCCAGTTGGAAAATCGGCTCCATGTCTTGCCACTCGGGCCGGCCGACGTCCAGATACCTCCTGCCTTCGACAAGCCGGTTCGCGATCGGAACGTCGTCCTTCGGAATGTCGATCCGCCGCGAGTTCGGCGGATCGTCGGGGTCGGCCAGTTTTTGCAAGGCGATCTGCCCGGTGCGCGAGAGCAGCCAATTGACAAAAACTTTCGCCGCGTTCGGATGCGGCGCCCGGTTGACGAGGCTGAGACTGCCGCCGCCGCTGGAAAAAGCTCCGCCCTCTTTCCAGAGACTCGTCTCGAAGCTTTCCACCGGCAGCCCTTGATGCTTGGCGCGGTCGCCGTCCTTGCAGCCGATGCAGATCGCATACTTCCCCTGACCCAGCCAATCGGTCATCTGGCGAAACTCTCTCGCGTACGTAACGTCCATGCCGCCGAAAAGCTTCTTGATGAAATCCGGGCCGAGCTCCGGATGGTAGTAAAAAAACTGCATCGTCTGGCCGAGGCCGGTGAGCGCGGGATCGAGGGAGACGATTTTTCCCTTCCATTTCGGGTTCAGGAGGTCCCAGTGCGATTTAAATTCTTTCTCTTGCAACAGCTTGCTGTTGTAATAAAGCTGAGCCGAGCTGGAGTTCGCCAGATAGCCGAAGATGTACTTGCCGTCCGGATCGATGAAGTTGTACCTGCCGCCGTACCACTTGGACTCGTCTTTAACCTCGGGAAGTATGAATGCGGGCTTCAGCGGGTCGAGCGCCTTTCCTTTATAAAGGATGTTGAAGGCCGAGTTGGGACCGGTACTGAAGATATCGGCGATGTATTTTTCCGCCCTTCGCTCGGTGACGATTCGAGTGCCGAGCTGGTTGCCGGTCCCCGTTACCGTGACGACTTTGATATCCGGATAGTCTTTCTTGAAAGCTTCGAGCATCCGCTCGTAGCGGTAGATGTAGACGGTGACCTGCCCTTCTTTCTTGGCCGCCTGGAGCGTGTTCTCCCAATCTTTTTTCCAATCCGACTGCGCCCAGCCGTTGTCGGCAAGCAGCAGGACCGACAGCAAAACGAGCGCCGCCGGCGGATAAGCGAAGTTTTTCTTCATGGTCGTTTACGCAGCTAATTTCTCGCGTAGAGCTTATCGATGTAGCCGCTGTCGTCGATCTCGCGCACGTAATGCAGATCCCACAACGCCAGAGGATTGAAATCGCGAATCTCCGGGCGCTCGCGCACGGCCAGGGCAAAGACGTTTTCAATTGCCTCCAAGGTGGGATAGGGTTTCGGCTCCAGAGATTTTTCCTGGGTGTCGTAGAAGAGCGCGGTCTCTTCGTCCGACTGGTGCCTGAGCACGTCGCCGCACGTTTGCTTTAAAATATTCAGCGTGTCCTGGCGTCGGGTCTTGAAAAAATGGATCGCGTCGACCAGCGCATGCAGCAGCCCGCGGACCTCGGCCTGGTGGTGGTTCACGTAAGTCGTCGTGGTGGTGACCGTCACGCCTTCGATCATCGGCATCGACGGCATCTCGATGATCGTGGCGCCGAGCGGCCGCGCGCGCAGTCGCTCGACGGGCCGCACGAACGTCGCGTCGTACTCCCCCGCCATGACCTTGCGTACGCGGTCTAAGCCTTTGCGGTCGCCGTTGATCAATTCTATGTCCCGGCCTTCCTCCAGGCCGTTCAACTGGAGATAGCGCCAGACGTTCAGCCCGTTGTGGCTGTGGAAATCGTCCATCGCGAGCCGCTTGCCCTTCAAGTCCTGAAGTCCCTTCAGGCCCGGGCGCAGGACCAGCCAATTTTCTTTCCATTGATTGTTGGTCTGGGCGATGTGGACGAACGGCTCGCCCTTCAGCGCCCGCGGCGCGTAGAGATTATGGTGGTTGCCGGAGATAATATCCAATTCGCCCGCGCGGAGCTCCTGCAGCGCCTGTTCCCGCTTGCCCTCGCGCGAGCCCAGCTCGATCTCGACGCCATGCTTGTCGAGAAATCCGCCGTGCTCCATGACTTTCCATAGCGGCACGTGGCCCGCCGCGCGATAATAAACCCGAATTTTCTTTTTTCCCGCCATGATCTCCCCTTCTCTAAGCTGCCGGACCCTGCCTCGGCCAGCCTCCCTTTATATATTAAGGTTACCGGCCGGCGACAACAGCCGATTGTGCTCGGACTATTTTTTGCTTTCTTTCAGAATCTTCCAGACTTTCTCCCGGTTTTCGTGTCTGCCGGTCACGATCCAGCTCCATTCGGTGTCGTCGAAATACTTGACGCCGGGCTTCGGGATGTTTCCTTTATTCAAAAAAGATTCGTCCACGTCGGTGCGCAGGGTCGCCGAGCCGTAGCCGCGCGCGTAGAGCTCCAGCCCTTCCTTGGAGGCCATCCAGTTGACGAAGACCTTCGCCGCGTTCGGATGCGGCGCGCGGTTGGCGACGCTCAACATCCACGGCGAGCCGTTCACCGACGCGGCGAGGTCGCTCAATTCGAAAATTTCCAGGAGCTTGAACCCCTCCTTCTCCAGCGGACGCACGTCGTCCTCGCGGCAGTTGAGACAGATCGGCTGCGTGCCCCGCGCCAGCCAGTCGGTGAACTGCCGCCGCTCGCGCGTGCTCACGACCTTTTGCTCGAGGTAAAGCTTTTTGATGAAGTCCGCGCCGAACTGATGGTGAAAGCGCGCCGCGAGATTGGCGCCCGCGCCGGTCGTCGATGCATCTTCGGTGGAGATTTTTCCGCGCCACTTCGGATTCAGCAGGTCCTTGGTGCTCTTGAGCTCATCCGGTTTGACGAAATCCGTATTGATAAAGAGCAGGCTCGCGACACTCATGAACGGGCGCAGGACGAATCTTTCCTCGGGGTCGGCGAACCACGGCTTGCCCTTTTTCCATTTGGAGCCGTCCGTCACTTCGGGCAATACCAGCAGCGGCTTGAGCGGATCGAGCATTTTCTCAGGATAGAGCGCGGTGCCGGTCGTGTCGGGCCCGGACAAAAACACATCGACCGAATAGATCCCCGCGGCGCGCTCGGTTCTGATACGCGTGACGATCTCGCTCGATCTGCCGGCCAGGAACTCGACCGGAATGCCGTAGCGCGCCTGGAACTTCGGGATGATGTCGCTGCGCATGACCGGATCGGGCGAGCCGACGACCACCACCGAGCCTTCTTTTTTTGCCGCGGCGAGCGTCTGCTCCCACTCTTTCTGCTGCGCGAATGCGCCGGTAGGCAACAGGCAGAAAGCAGTAAGCAGCAAAGGAATCATTCCGAGTCGGCTCATGTGTCTTCTTCTCCTTCTTTCTTTCTGCCTACCGCATACTGCCTGCTGGCTACTGGCTTATGTTTCCCGTCATCGGCAGGACGAATCTTCTTCCGACCAGCATGATTACAGAGACGATTGCCGTGATCAACAGGCCGAGCGCCGCGGCGCGCTCGACTTCCCCGCTGAAGCTGTATTCGAGGAGCAAGAGCGCGAGCGGCCGCGAGCGCGGGCTGTACAGCAACACGGGCGTGCTGATACTGGTCAGCGCGTTGCCGAAGCTGATCAGGCCGACCGTCGCCGCCACCGGCGCCACCAGCGGGACCAGGATTTTTCTATAGGTGTAGGACCACGAGGCGCCGCTCACCCGCGCCGCTTCCTCCAGATCGCCGCCGAGCTGCAGGAACGCCGCCTTGAACGCCTGCGTGCAGACCGGACTTTCTTTTATCGTCAGCGCCAGCGCGATTCCCCACACCGAGCCGTATAATACCGTCCGCAGCGGCGTGGCGAGAAACATCCACAGGAGGCCGAGGCTCATGAGAATTCCCGGCACCACCCATGGCAGCCACGTCAGCATTTCGAGCGCCGGCGCGCTGCGCAGCTTCTTACAGGCGAGCAGGTAACCGACCGTCGAATAAAGCGCCACGCCGGCCACCGCCGTAATCGCGGCGATCGTCAGGCTGTTTTTCAGCGAGAGGAAAAAAAGTGGATCGGTAAACATGTTTTGCCAGTGGGCCACGGTGAAAGGAGCACTGATGTGGAAAAATCCGTAGCGCCGCATGGCCGAGCCGAGCACGAGAAAGCCGAGCGGCAGGAGCATCATCACCGCGGCGTAGAGCAGGCAGCCGGCACAAGCGACGCGCTTCCATTTGCCGAGCTTGACGCGCAACGTCGAGTAGCCCTGGCCGGTCACGACGGTGAATTTTTTCCCCTTGAGCCGACGCTGGTAAAAATAGGCCAAAATCGCCAGCACCACAAGGAATACGGAACCCAAAGCCGTCGCCTCACCGAACGCGGGCGGCTCATGCCGCGTATAGTCGTAAATTCGCGTCGCGTAGACGTAGATGCCGACCGGCGTGCCGAGCAAAAGCTCGGTGTTGAACGATTCCAGGCCGCGGATAAAGCTCAGCGCCGCCACCGCCAACACCCCCGGCAGCATGACCGGCAGGGTGATTCTCCAGATGACGGTCAAATTATTCGCGCCCGACACGCGCGCCGCCTCTTCCAGGGTCGCGCCGAGACGGCGAAAAATCGGCGCCAGCAGCATCACCTTGAACCACACGCCGCCGGTCGAGAGGTGAACCCACACGATGCCCCAGAAGCTATACGGATTGAAGACCGGCCCCTGGACGAACGGCAGCGCCGATGCCGCGGTATTGAGAAAGCCGAAGTTGGGGTCGAGCAACAAAATCCACGCCAGCACCAGAGGGAAATCCGGCACGAAATAAGCGAACCAGCAGAGAAACTCGATCAGAGTGCCGCCGGGCATGTCGGTACGCGCGATCAGCCAGGCCATGGCGACGGAAAGAATCATACCGGGGACGAGGTGGGTAATCGAAATTAGAAAGCTCATCCACAGCGCACTGAGCGTCCCGGGATCGCTGAACGCTCGCGTCCAGTTGTCGAGGGCGTATACGGCTTCTTTGCTGGGCGGCGCGATGTTGAAGCTGCTGATCACCAGAAATGCGACCGGCAATCCCATGACCAGCGCGAAAAACGCGAGCGCGCCGAATTCGGCGCGGCGAAAGCGGGTGAACCTGATTCCCGCCGGAGCGGTTGCCGCGATCGTCGTCATGGGTCCAATTTGAGCAGCATGAGATGCGCCGGGTCGAACGCCAGGCGGATGTCGGCGCCCGCCGGATAACGCTCGTACTTGCCGGCGAAAATCACGAACGTCCGCCCGCACGCGCCGACGGTGTATTCCAGGCGGTCGCCCAGATACGCAACTTCGTTGACCCTGGCCTTCACTTGATTCGGCCCCACCGCGCCGCCCGCCAGAATCCGGATGTCCTCGGGCCGGCAGACGACCCGGATCGTTTCGCCTTCGGCGAAGCTCGCGTGATTGTTTTCGTCCAGGCTCAAGCGGTCGCCGCCGCCGAGGTCGATCGTAAAACCGCCTGCGCCGCGCCGCACACTGCCTTCGAGAACGACGGTCCGGCCGAGAAAATCCCCGACAAACGAGCTGGCCGGCTTCTCGTAGATTTCGACCGGGCTGCCGATCTGCTCGGCCCTGCCCTGCCGCACCACCGCGATCCGGTCCGACAACGTCATCGCCTCGCTCTGGTCATGCGTAACGTAAAGCACCGTGAGGTTGAGCCTGCGTTGCAGCGCGCGTAGCTCGGAGCGCATCTGCTCTCTCAGCTTGGCGTCGAGATTGGAAAGCGGCTCGTCGAGCAAGAGAATCGTCGGCGTGTAAGCCAGCGCGCGCGCCAACGCGACGCGCTGCTGCTGGCCGCCGGATAGATTCGTCGCGCCGCGTTCCTCCAGCCCGGACAGTCCCACCAGCTCCAACGCCGCCAAAACTTTTTTGCGCAGCGGCTGCGCCGGCTCGCCGCGCACCCGCAGCGGAAACGCGACGTTTTCGAAAACGGTCATGTGCGGCCAGATCGCGTACGACTGAAAGACCATCCCCATCCGGCGCTTGTCCGGCGGAACGAAGATGCCGCGCCGGGGCGAGGCGATCGTCGCGCCGTTCAAAATAATCTCTCCGGCGTCGGGCTCCTCGAGCCCCGCCACCAATCTCAAAGTCGTCGTTTTACCGCAACCCGAAGGTCCTAAGAGGGTGAAAAACTCGCCCGCCGAGAGCGTAAAGCTCATGCGCTCGACGGCGTTGAAATCGCCATAGCGTTTAGCGACTTCCAGGAACTCAAGAACCGGTTTTGCCATCTCGATCCGTCTCGGCGCTCTGCGCAGCAGGTGAGATTATTTCTTCATCCAGGAGATTGCAATAGTAGCGCCAGGCGGATTCCGTGTGCACGCTCGCCTTACGACCTTCGGCCGGCGACGGCGCGAACGTCTCCATGTCTTCCTTTGAGATCGGCTGTGGATTCCCCAGCAAACGGCCGCGATAATTGATCTCCGCCAACTCGTTGAGCCTGATCGCCGTGAGTGTCGCCTCCTGCACGCTCGGCCCGACGGTCGTGATGCCGTGGCCGCGCATGAGACAGGCGCGCTGTCGGCCCAACGCCTCCGCCAGCTCTTTGCCGAGCCGGTCGTTGGCGACAAGAACGCTTTTTGGATACGTCGGCACGCCTTCCATCGCCAGGCGCAGCGAGCTCGGATCATAGGCGCCGTAGAGCGGCAGCAATGGCAGATTGCAGATCGTAAACAGAACGACGGTCACCGGGTGAACGTGGATCACGCACTGGACCTCGGGCCGCGCGCGGTAAATGCAGGTGTGGATGAAGACCTCTTGCGGCACGTCGAGGTCGTCGCGTCCTTCGAGCTTTTTGCCGTCGCGATCGACGGTGATGACGTCTTGCGGGGTCACGAACCTGAGGCCGGATTCGCCGCGGCCCCGCGCCTTGATCAAGATCGCGTCGCTTCCGGGAGCCCGCGCGCTCACGTGGCCGCTCGGCTCCTTGGTCATGTTGAGCTTGCCGAGAATGCGGCACGAGCGGGCCACCAACTCCCGCGCCTCGTCCAGGTTGACCATCGAATTTCGCTTTTTCTTGATTTCCTTCGTGTCCTTCGTGGTTTAAAAGCCTCTCACCACGAAGAGCACGAAGGACACGAAGTTAAGGACCGCTATCCCGCCCGTTTGGTGACGCCGGTGTCGGTGCCTTCTCTCCAGTAAGTCATCTCGCGGATCGACTCCATGACTTTCGTGTCAAAAATTTCGTGGTCCGGATCGCGCATGACGCACTTCGGGTCCAGTCCTTGTTGAACCCGGCCGATCTCGCGCTTGAGCATCTCGCGCAGCATGACGATGCCGCGATCGGACGTGGCGAGCCGCTCGCGCGTGCGGTCGGCGACCGGCCCCTGCGTTTCCCAGGCCATGTGGTCCTGCGCCTGCACCTCGTTGAGCGTGAAGCGGGAGAAAGGATGGAGGCCGTCCGGAGGATTTTTGTAAGGCTTTACGTATTCCACCTGCGCCTCGTCGTCCTCGATGACTTTTCCGTCGGGATTGGGAAAGAAGCGCACGATGAAAATCATCGTATGCGTGTCGTCGATCGGCACGCGGATCTGCGCGCCGTTTCCCTGGCGCAGAATATTGGGGAAGATCAGCGGATGCTCGTCGACGATGCCGTTCTTGTAGGTGCGTTTTTTCATGATCCCCAGCGGCACTTCATGGAACTCGAAGCTCTCGATGTCGTCGGTGAAGCCGCGCGTCGTGCTCGGCGGCTTCCGCCCGCGGCCGGCATCCAAAGCGGTGTCCTGATGCAGTATCTGAAGGTGGGCCGGATCGACGGAATTTTCCATCGCCTGGAACCAGTTGCAGTCCAGCCGCGGCTGGACGAAGATTTTTTTGCGGCCGTCGGGCCGCGCCCAGACGTCGATCTTGGGAATGACCGGCACCGGCTGCGGTCCCAGGTAGGCCCAGTAGAGCCCGGCCACTTTTTGCACCGGATAAGCGCGATGCTTGACCGAGAGACAGAACTTGCTGCCGGTCGGCTCGGGCGGAGCTTCCAGGCAGTTGCCTTCGATGTCGTAGAGCCAGCCGTGATAAGCGCAGGAGATGCCGCGCTCTTCGACGCGACCGTAGGACAGCGAAGCGCCGCGGTGCGAGCAGCGGTCTTCCAGCAAGCCCATCCGGCCGCTCTTGTCGCGGAACAAGACGAGATCTTCGCCGAGAACCCGGACGAATTTGGTCGGCTTGTCCTCAGTGATCTCCTGGGCCACGGAGATGGGAAGCCAGTAGCGGCGCAACAGCTCGCCGGCGGGCGTTCCACGCCCCACGCGGGTCAAGATTTCGTTTTCTTCTCGGGTCAACATCGCGTCTCCTCCTTTTACTTACCGGTCTTGGCCAAAGCCGTTTCGAGTATTTTCAAAACCGGCTTCACATCTTCGTATTGAGGCAAACTTGCGTTCAGGTACTTTTCTCCCGCTTTGGGAATTTCGCGCTGATCGCTCAACATGTCTTTCGGGATATCCATGCGTAGCGAGTTATTATCGGTTTTCTTCTGCCATTGGGTTTGTCCTTCCCGCGACAGCACCCAGTTGAGAAAGACCTTGGCCGCGTTCGGGTGCGGCATCTGCTTGACCAGAGCGATGTGGCCGAACTGTCCGGTCAAGTAGCCCTCTTTCGGCTGCCCGTAGAGGACGTCGACGGGAAGTCCCTGTTTCTTGCCGTCCTCGACGTCGCTGCTGGTGGCGAATAGATAAATGGAAAATTTGCCGCCCGCCACCCAGTCCAGCAACTGTCTTTGATCCCGCGCGAGGGTCAGGTCCATCTCTTCGAACAGCCGGCGCAAAAATTCGGCGCCGAGATTGGGATTGTAATAAAGCGAGCGCATGCGCTGGATGTGGCCTCGATCTCTCGGGTCGAAGGCGGCCATCTTTCCTTTCCATTTCGGCTGCAGGATGTCCCAAAACGATTTGACCTCGGCCGGATTGACCATTTTCGTGTTGTACGCGCCGACATCGTACTGAACGCTGCCTTGCATCATGAGCACGTATTGATTGTCGGCATCGGCGTAGTGGTGTTTCTTATCGAACCAGGCCGACTGGTCTTTGCTTTCGGGGAGGATAAGATTAGGCGGGATCGGATCGAGCACGCCGCCTCTGTACAGCACCTCGATCAATGTCCCCGATCCGCCGATAAAACTATCGGCGAGGTATTTCCCCGCGCGCCGCTCGGTCAGCAGGCGCTGCGCGTTGTTGGTGCCCGAGCCGGGGACATAGTTGAGTTTTATCTTGGGATAGTATTGCGGAAATAAATTGATCGCGTCCTGGTACTGCTTGCCCGGCGGCGCATAGATCGTGATCTGCCCCTCTTTTTCCGCCGCGGCTATGGTTTGTTTCCATTCGGTTTCCCAACCGACTTTATCGGCGGCCTGGACCGCATGAAGCGGAAGCGCAAGCAGCCACACGACGACGAATCCCGTCATTCTCGCCGCGGCTGAAATTCTTTTCGCTTCGCACCTCATAATCGATTCACTTTATTTGCCGCGCTTGGCCAAAACCTCATCGACGAGCTTTCTCAGCGGCTGCACGTCCTCGTATTGCGGCAGGCTCGTCATCATGTACGAGCGCCCCTCCTTGGGAACCTGCGCCTGCCCCTGCGGCAGCATGTCCTTGGGAATGTCGTTGCGCAGCGAATTGCCGAGCGTGTATTTCTGCCACGCGAGCTGTCCGTCGCGGGAGAGAAACCAGTTGAGGTAGACGCGCGCGGCGTTTGGATGCGGCGCCTTCTGAAAAAAACTGATGTGGCCCGAGCCGGTGGTGATGTTGCCGCCGTCTTTCGGGGCTCGGAGCGTCTCGATGGAAAGCCCTTGCTTGACGGCCTGCTCGATGTTTTCGTCTTTCGCCAACAAGTACATCGCGTACTTTCCATTGGCGAGCCAGTCGATCATCTGCCGCTCGTCGGTCGAGAAGACCGGATTCGCCTCTGCGAGAAAACGGCGGATGAATTTCGGACCCAATTCGGGGGAATAATAGAGGTAGCGCCACGACCCGATGTTGCCGGCCCACTTGGGGTCCGACATCACGATCTTCCCTTTCCACTTGGGCTCGAGCACATCCCACCAGGAATGAACCTCCGCGGGTTTCAAAAGATTCTTGTTGTACGCGCCGATGCGGTCGTCGACGTCGCCCTGAGCCATGAAGACATAGGCTTGATCCGGATCGGCATAGTGGTGTTTTTTTGCCCACCATCGCGACGGATCGCTCACTTCAGGCAGGATAAAAGCCGTGCTCATTTTCTCCAGCAGCCCGGCTTTGTGGTAGACGAGCACCATCGTGCCGCCGCCGCCCACCGCGAGATCGACGAGGTGCTTGTCGGCGCGCTTCTCCGCCATGATTTTTTTCGCCAGCTCGCTGCCCTGTCCCGAGACGAAGTTCAAACGGATTTTCGGATAGGCCTTTGAGAATTCTTTTATGGCGTCGCTGATGCCGACTCTCCCCTGGCCGTAAAGAACGACCTCGCCTTCTTTCTCGGCGGCAGCAACGGTCTTCTCCCAATCCTGTTTCCAATCGGCCCGCGCCGTGGGGTTGAACGCGAGCAGGCCCAAAGAAAACAAAATAACTCTGACTGCAGTCGGCATCATCGGCTACCTACACGAAACCTCGCGGCTAATTAGCCGCGCTCGACTGCATTAAGGATATATGAAGGCAGGGTATGCTGGCAAGAAAAAAGCTGCAAAAAGTATCGGGAAATCAGGCAGTTAGTTTAGGTATTAAATGTTTTCGTGTTGAATTTCTCGATGCAAGGTAGGACTACTTTTCTTTCCGCAGCATCGCTTCGTAGCCCAAAGTCTCCATCACTTCGAGGACCGAGCGCCCGCTGCGAACCGCCTCGGCCATCTTGGCCTCATGTGTCGCGATCTTCTCGGCCTCACCGACGACTTCTTCGGCGCGCGCCGCCGGAATGACGACAACGCCGCTGCCGTCGGCGATCACGAGGTCGCCGGCATGAACCTGCACCGAGCCGAACTGGATCTCTTGGTTCACGCTGTCCTGCATGATGCGCCCGCGGGCGGTCACGGGAACGACCGCGCGCGCGTAGACCGGAAATCCCACGTCGCGGCTTTCATCGACGTCCCGGCAGGCGCCGTCCACGACGACGCCGCTCAAGCCTTTGAGCTTCGAGGCGAGCGAGAGCAGTCCTCCCCATGCCGAGACTTCCATGCGCCCCCCGTTGTCGATCACGATGACGTCGCCGGCTTTGGCCGCATCGATCGCCGGCGTGCCCAAGTGCTGCTTGGATTTTTCCAGCCCGGCCGGTTTGATCTTGCACGTCACCGCGCGTCCGACGATGCGCGGGCACGGCCACACCGGACGAATCCCGATCGTCGCGCCGCGCAGGCCGAGCCGGTCGAGCGCGTCCGAGGCCGCGCAGGTGTCGAGCTTCGCGAGCCGTTCTACCAGTTCATCCCGAGCCATCGTCAGCCTTTCATATCTTCGACCGCGCTCATTGCCGCGCTTCTTCGCGGTAGTAGCCGAACGCATCAAGCACGGGTTTATCGTTCATCACAAAAAGAACCGCCGCTTCACGCCCGCTGTTGCCGTGCGCATGCCAGCGCCAGAGCGGCACGGTAAACGAATCGCCGGTCTCCCACTCTTGGCGCTGGCCGTCGATCACGGTAAAGCCTTTGCCGCGAAACACGTGGTAGATCGTCGTGCTGGTGTGGCGGTGCTCCTTGCTCTGTTCGCCGGGACGCAGCATCTGCATCTCGCACGA
>DASXRG010000317.1:0-1679 GCA_036506735.1 Binatia bacterium
GCGGCGTTCGGATGGATGCTTTCCCTGGTGGAACGGGGCCGCGCGGCCATGCGGCGCCTCGAAGAGATTCTCGAAACGACGCCGGCGATCGCTAATGAGCCGACGCCGCAAATCGCGTTTTCGCTCAAACAGGGCATCGAATTCCGCGACGTCTCTTTCACCCATGAGCGGCAGAGAAACGGGCACGCGACGCTCGAGGGCATCGACTTCAAGCTGCCTGTTGGACGCTCGGTCGGGCTAGTCGGACGGGTCGGCTCGGGCAAGAGCACGGTCGCGCAATTGGTGCCGCGGCTATTCGATGTCTCGACCGGCGCGGTGCTCGTGGACGGCCAAGATATTCGCAAACTGTCTTTGCACGAGCTGCGCAAGATGATCGGCTACGTGCCCCAAGAGCCGTTTCTTTTTTCCACCTCGCTGAAAAACAATTTGGCCTTCGGCCGCGACGCCTGTTCCATGGAAGAGGTCGCGCGCGCCGTCCAAATCGCCAAGCTCGACCGCGACGTGGAAATCTTTTCCCACGGTCTCGATACCATCGTCGGCGAACGTGGCGTGACCCTTTCCGGTGGACAAAAACAGCGGGCGACGTTGGCTCGCGCTCTCATCATGGATCCGCCCGTGTTGATCCTCGATGATTGTCTTTCCAGCGTAGACGCGCAAACCGAGGCTGAAATTCTCCATGAGCTTAGGGCGATTCTCAAAAACAAGACCTGTCTGATCATTTCGCACCGAATCTCCGCGGTGAAAGAGGTGGACGAGATTCTCGTGCTCGACGAAGGCCAAATCATCGAGCGCGGCAATCACGACCAACTTGTGCGCCTCGGCGGCGTTTATGCCGAACTCTATCAGCAACAGCGGCTGAGCGAGGAGTTGGAACAGATCTAGATGGCGCAAGCAGTCTCCCAAGAGGAACTTCTCGGTAAGGCCTACGATTTCAGGCTGATCAGGCGCCTGTGGCAGTTCATCCGTCCATACAAACGGCTGTTCCTTATCAGCATGCTGGTGCTGCCGCTGCAGCAGGCATTTGGTCTAGCCCAGCCGTATTTGATGAAGATCGGCATCGATCAGTATATCGCCGGAAAAGACCTCTGGGGGTTGCAGACGGTGATGCTGCTGTTCCTGGGCGCGCTGATCGGCGAGACGGCCGCGATATTTGCTCAGTACTATCTGTCTATGGTGGTGGCGCAGCGTTGCCTCGCCGACCTGCGCGTGGCGATCTTTTCCCACGTGCAGAAACTGCCGATGAGCTACTTCGACCGCAACCCGGTGGGCCGCCTGGTTACCCGCATGACCACCGATGTAGACGTGCTGCAGGAGATGTTTTCTTCCGGAGTCATGACACTCGTCGCCGATTTCACCATGGTCATCTGGATCGTCGGCATCATGTTCTATCTAGACGTCGAGTTAGCGCTGGTATCGCTGGCTTTGATCCCGCCGATGGCATTCGCCATCAACTTCTTTCGCGTCAAAGCGCGCCAGACCTACCGGCTGATCCGCGAACGAATCGCGCGCATCAACGCGTACCTGGGCGAGGCGATTTCCGGTATGTCGGTGATCCAGCTGTTCGCCCGCGAGGAAAAAACCTTTCATGAATTCGAGGTGCTCAACGCCGACCATCGCGACGCCTATCATTTGTCGAATTTGTACGAAGCGGCGCTCTATTCGATGGTCGAGGCGGCGGG
>DASXRG010000318.1:0-9043 GCA_036506735.1 Binatia bacterium
GCTCCGCTCCGAGCCGAGCCGGCGCAGGGCTTGGCGCCGCGAATTTCTCTTAACCAGAAACAAGTCGAAGCCCTGCGCGGGGCGATTCGTAGCGACTCCACAACGACGCGCGCCTTCGCCCCGATAAAGAAGCTGGCCGACACCGCTCTTAAAGACAAGCCCCACCCGGTGAAGCGCATCGTCTCGGAAGGCCGGTTGCATTCCGACCTGGAAAAAAAAGCCAGCCTCCAGGCGCGCCGCGACCTCTTCAAAGTCGAGGCGCTGGGGTATGCTTACGCGCTGACGGAAAAGACGGAGTACGGCGAAAAGGGCCGGGAATTTGTCCTCGCGTGGGCGCGGCTCTACCAGCCCGACGGCAATCCGATCAATGAAACTGAATTTACCCGCTTCATGAAGGGTTATGATATCATCCGAACTCTCTTCAACGACAGCCAGCGATCGGAGGTGGACGCGTGGCTGCTCCGCATGGCGCAGAGACAGCAAGCAGCGATCCGTCCGACGAGCGACACGGCGAAAAACAATCACCACAGCCACCGGCTGAAGATCATCGGCCACGCCGCGTTTCTGCTTCCCCATCCCGAGCTTTCTCTCTGGGTGACCGCCGAATACAAACGCCATCTCGACGTTAACCTCTATCCCGATGGGACGACTTTCGATTTTCACCAGCGCGACGCGCTGCACTATCACGTGTACGATTTGTTGCCGCTTGTCGAATTAGCGATCGCGGCGGATAAAAATGGAGTCGATCTCTACGGCTACACGACTGCGCGCGGAGCGACCCTGGAAAAATCGATCGCCTTCCTGATCCCGTATATCACGGGTGAGAAAGCCCATCGCGAGTTTGTTCATTCCACCGTGAAGTTCGACCTTGAGCGCAGCGCGACGGGAGATCCCAGCATCCAAGTGGGAGAGAAATGGAATCCGGCAAAGGCGAAGACGCTTTTCGACTTAGCCGGTTATTTCAATCCGCGACTGCACGAAGTGAATTTTCCCGGCGAAGATCGGGCGCCGTCCCTTGACCGGCTGCTCGCAAGCCAGCGTGGCCAACGAAGCTTGGGTCGAGCGGACTAATTTAACAGAATAGCTACGCGGAGACTTTGCGGGCAGCGCGCCGCGGGCTGGCTTCTTTCTTTGCGGCGGCATCTTTGCCGGCGGCCGCTTCTTTTCGCGACCTTCTGCGGCTCTTCTTCTGCCCGGACGCGCCTTCACCCTTGGCGGCGGCATCGGCCGGCAGCAATTCGACGAGCGACAACGGCGCGCGATCCCCTTGCCGCCATCCGATCTTGATGACCCGGCTGTAGCCGCCGGGCCGGTTCTTAAACCGAGACGCCAAAGTATCGAAGAGTTTGTGCACGACCGCCTCGTCCTGGATCACCGCCAGCGCCTGGCGCCGTGCGTGGAGTGTGCCCTCTTTTCCGAGGCCGATCATGCGGTCCACCCAGCGTCTCAGCTCTTTTGCTTTCGGGTCGGTGGTCTGGATGCGTTCATGGCGCAACAGTGAAGTGACCAAATTACGCAGCAACGCCCGGCGATGGCTCGGGCTGCGATTGAATTTTCTTCCCGCTCTTAGATGACGCATGATTTAATTTTGAATTTTGAATGTTGAGTTTTGAATTCAGTCCTAGATCCCAACTCGAAACTTGAAAGCCGAAAAGCGAAAATGTCTTATGCCGTTTCCTTCTCCCGCGCCCGCCGGCGGTTTTCGATTTCCTCGCGCGCCGGGAAGTGGTCGAGCTTCATGCCAAGCTCCAGCCCCATGCCGCGAAGAATTTCTTTGATCTCGTTGAGCGATTTTTGGCCGAAGTTTTTGGTCTTCAGCATCTCCTGTTCGGTCTTTTGCACCAGCTCGCCGATATATTTGATATCCGCGTTTTGCAGGCAGTTCTGCGACCGCACGGAAAACTCGAGCTCGTCCACGCTGCGATAGAGATTCTCATTGAGCGGTATCGACGGCGCCTCTTCGCGCGCCCGCTGCTCCGGCTCTTCGTTGAAATTGATGAAGATCTGGAGCTGGTCTTGAAGGATTTTAGCCGCGTAGGCCACCGCGTCGTCCGGCTTCACGCCGCCGTCGGTCCACACTTCGAACACGAGCCGGTCGTAATCGGTCCGCTGCCCGACGCGCGCGTTGGTCACGTTAAAATTGACTTTACGAATCGGCGAAAAAATCGCGTCCATGGCGATCGTATCCACCGGCACGCCTTCTTCCTTGTTCCGCTCCGCCGGCACATAACCACGCCCGAGCTTGACCACCATCTCCATCTCGAGCTTCGCCTCGCGCGCCAGCGTCGCGATGTGCTGGTCGGGATTGAGAACCTCGACGTTGGGCCCCGCGATAATATCCCGGGCTTGAACGGTCTTCGGTCCTTTGGCCTCGATCCGGATCGTCTGCTGTTCGCTGTCGATCAGTTTCAGCCGGATCTCTTTGAGATTGAGAATAATGTCGGTGACATCCTCGGTGATTCCCGGCAGGGTCGAAAACTCATGCAGGATTCCCTTGATCCGGACCGAAACGATGGCCGCTCCCATAAGTGAGGAAAGCAAGGTCCTTCTCAGCGAGTTGCCTACCGTCGCGCCGAATCCGCGCTCGAAAGGCTCGGCGAAAAATTTTCCGTAGGTGACGGTCAGATTCTTGTCGTCGACCTCGAGCTCTTTCGGCTTAATCAAATCGGTCCAATGCCTGTGCATATCTATCCCCTCAATTCCGACGTTACTTTGAATATAACTCGACCACGAGTTTTTCGTTGATCGGCGCGGTAATGTCGCTTCTCGTGGGCAGATATTTGATCTTGCCGGTGACGTTGTCGCGGTCCACTTCGACCCATTCGGGCACGCCGCGCCGCTGGGCGGCTTCCATCGCCGCGAGCACCCGCACCATCTGGCGGCCCGCCTCCGCCACGGCAACCACATCGCCGGCCCGCACGAGGTACGACGGGATGTTGACCCGCTTGCCGTTGACCGTGACATGTCCATGCCGCACCAGCAGGCGCGCATCCGCGCGCGAGCTGGCAAATCCCAGCCGGTAGGCCACGTTGTCCAGCCTTCGTTCCAGCAGAATCAAAAGCGCCTCGCCGGTGATTCCCTTGACGCGCTCGGCCATCTCGAAGGTCCGGCGGAACTGTTTTTCGAACAGGCCGTACATGCGCTTGATCTTCTGTTTTTCGCGCAACTGAATGCTGTATTCAGAAAACTTCGGCCGTCCCTGCCCGTGCTGCCCGGGCGGGTAGTTCCTGCGCTCGATCGCGCATTTGTCCGTATAGCATCGCTCTCCCTTGAGGAAGAGCTTCAAATTCTCGCGCCGACAGAGCCGGCAAACCGATCCGGTGTACCGGGCCACTGCTACGCTCTCCCTGATACTTTGGTCGTCATACTCTCCTCCGTTTCGGTGGACGACAGCCGTTGTGCGGGATCGGCGTGACGTCCTTGATCAGGCTGATATGGATTCCGGCCGCCTGCAGCGATCGGAGCGCCGACTCCCGCCCGGCGCCCGGCCCGCGGACAAAAACCTGCACGCTGCGCACGCCGTGATCGGCCGCCTTTTTGGCCGCGTTGTCGGCCGCCTGCTGCGCCGCAAAAGGCGTTCCCTTGCGCGATCCCTTGAACCCCATGGTCCCCGCGCTCGACCACGAGATGACGTTTCCCTGATAGTCGGTGATGGTCACGATCGTGTTGTTAAACGTCGAATGAATGTGCACGACGCCCTCGGCGATATTTTTTCTCCCCTTTTTCTTGCGCGCCGCGCGCTCGGCGGCTTTCTCGCCGGTTTTCTCGCCGGCTTTCTCGCCGACTTTTTCACCGACTTTTTCACCGACTTTAATGTCTGGATGCGCTTCGGCCTTTTTCTCTTCCGCCTCTTGATCGCCTTTCGCCATCGAATGTCTCCTCGATTTTTTTTCCTTACTTTTTACTTACCCTTTGGACGGCGCCTGCTTTTTTCCCGCCACGGTCTTGCGCGGGCCTTTGCGAGTGCGGGCATTCGTGTGCGTCCGCTGGCCGCGCACCGGCAAGCCTTTACGGTGCCGCAGCCCGCGATACGAGCCCACGTCCACGTGCCGCTTGATGTTCAACGACACGTCGCGCCTGAGATCGCCTTCGACCTTGTGACTCTGATCGATCATCTGGCGGATTTTGACGACTTCATCATCGGTCAGGTTGTCGGTCTTGGTATCGAAAGGAACTCCGGCGGACTGGAGAATCTTTCGCGAGTTGCTCCGTCCGATGCCGAAAATATAAGTGAGCGCGATCTCCATCCGTTTGTTCTTGGGCAAATCCACTCCGGCTATTCTCGCCATATTTCCCCCCTTTAATTCCAACCGCCCATTTTCGATTTTAGATTTTGGATTTTAGATTCAATCGAAAATCGGCTCAGCCAAAAATAGAGGTTGATCAGCCTTAGGCTGAAATCTAAAATCTAAAATTCTCTATCCTTGTCTCTGCTTGTGCCGGGTGTTGACGCAGACGACGCGCACGACACCCTTGCGCCGGATCACCTTGCACTTGTTACAGATCTTCTTGACCGATGCTCTGACTTTCATTTCACGCCTGCTATCTTTCCCGGTAGATGATCCTACCCCTCTTCAAGTCGTACGGGGACAGTTCGATGCGAACTTTGTCGCCGGGCAGTATCTTGATGTAATGCATGCGCATTTTGCCCGAGATATGCGCCAACACCTGGTGGCGGTTGTCCAACTCCACACGGAACATGGCGTTGGGAAGCGTTTCCAGCACCGTGCCGGTTACCTCGATCGCATCTTCTTTAGGCATACCTGCTTTGCTTACGCGCGCTTTGCCGATTCAACCTAAAGGCGGCTCAAAATGTACGGCCCGTTTTGGGTGATCGCCACGGAATGCTCAAAATGAGCCGAGAGACTCCCGTCGCTGGTCACCGCCGTCCAGCCGTCTTCTTTGATCTCCACTTCCCAGCCTCCCGCGTTGACCATCGGCTCGATGGCTAAGACCATGCCCTCCTTGAGACGAAGCCCTCTATCCGGCTCGCCGTAGTTGGGAACCGGAGGGTCTTCATGAAGGTGTTTGCCGATGCCGTGACCGACAAACGCCCGGACCACGGAAAACCCCGCGCCCTCGACGGTTTTCTGAATCGCCGAAGACAAATCGCCCAGCCGCTGTCCGTCACGCAATTGCTCGATCCCGCGATACAACGCTTCTTCGGTCACGCGCATGAGCCGCTCGGCACCGTCGGTGACTTTGCCGATTCCAACGGTGACCGCGGAGTCGCCGTAAAATCCTTCGTAGATAACGCCGTAGTCCAGCCCCACGACATCGCCTTCGTTCAACACGCGGTCCGAGGGAATGCCGTGGACGATTTCTTCATTGATCGAGACACACAGGCATCGGGGATAGACTCTGCCGGCCATCTTATAGCCTTTAAATGCCGGCGTGGCTTTTTTTTTAAAGGTCAACTCCTCGGCCAACCTATCCAGCTCCAGTGTCGTGACCCCGGGCGCGGCTTTTTCT
Organism: Binatia bacterium; assembly: GCA_036506735.1. GTDB lineage: Bacteria > Desulfobacterota > Binatia > UBA9968 > UBA9968 > JAJPJQ01. Next base: position 5,473 of record DASXRG010000318.1, read on the forward strand.
CTCAACTGCTCCAGAACCTCGGCCACGATCACGTTCGCGCGCCGCATGATTTCGATCTCACGCGCCGACTTGAGCGTGATCATTTCCCGACCGCCCTCAGCACCCGCTTGCCGACGTCCTCGACCTTCCCGACTCCATCGATCTCCTTCAGCAAGCCGCGCTTGCGGTAATACTCCTTGAGCGGCGCGGTTTGCTTTTCATAAACGCGCAGCCGCGCTGCGATCATGTCCTCGTGATCGTCTTCCCTTTGATAGAGCTCGCCGCCGCACCGGTCGCATTTTCCCGGCCGGGCCGGTGGGTTAAAAACCATGTGGTGCAGGTTGCCGCACTTTTTACAGGTGCGCCGCCCGGACAGACGCTTGATGATCACATCGTTCGAGGCTTGAAGACAAAGCGCCGACTTAAGTCCCAGTCCGCTGCCGTTGAGCATCTGCTCCAAACGGTCGGCCTGGGTTATCGTTCGAGGAAATCCGTCCAGGATGAAACCGCCCTGGCAGTCCGGTTCGTGCAGGCGCTCGGCAACCAGTTTGACCATGACCTCGTCGGGGACGAGATCTCCCCGGTCGAGGTAATCCGACGCCTGTTTCCCCAGCGGATTCTCTTCACGCACCGCTTTTCTCAGGATCTCTCCGGTCGAGACCTGGCACGCGCCGAACTTCTGCTCGAGAAGTCTCGCCTGAGTCCCTTTCCCGGCCCCCGGAGGACCAAAAAAAACCACGCGCAGTACGCCCACCGGTCAATCCTAACCTCTTCGCCCTCTCAAACGGCCGCGTTTCATGAAGCCTTCGTAGTTACGGCTGATCATATGGGTCTCAATCTGGGCCACGGTATCCATGGCGACGCCGACGACAATCAGCAGAGCGGTGCCACCGAAGTAGAACGGAACGTTGAATTGCCGGATCAGCATCGTCGGCAAAAGCGCGACAACAGAGATATATATGGCGCCGCCTAAAGTAATTCTGGAAAGCACCCGGTCGATAAACTCAGCGGTCTTCTGTCCCGGCCTTATGCCCGGGATGTAGCCGCCGAATTTTTTCATATTCTCCGCCACGTCCACCGGATTGAACACGACCGCGGTGTAAAAGTAACAGAAAAAAACAATGAACCCGACGTAAAGCACGTCGTGCAGCCACTGCCCGGGCGCCAGATAACTGGCGGCGGCCTGGGCCCAGGGATGCTGGATAAACTGAGCGACGGTTGCCGGAAAGATGAGAATCGAAGAAGCGAAGATCGGCGGGATCACGCCGGCGGTGTTGATCTTGAGCGGAAGATGGGAGCTCTGGCCGCCGTACATCTTGCGGCCCACGACCCGCTTGGCGTACTGGACCGGAATGCGCCTCTGGCCACGCTCCATGAATATCACGACCCCGACAACCGCCACGACGATCGCCAGCACCAGCAGTACGATCAACACTCCCAGCTCTCCCTCTTGTACGAATTGATAGGTCGAGGTGATCGCGGAGGGCAAACGGGCCACGATGCCGGCGAAGATGATCAACGAGATGCCGTTGCCGATGCCGCGCTCGGTGATCTGCTCGCCCAACCACATGATGAAAGCGGTTCCGGAAGTCAACGTGATGACCGTCATCAAGCGGAATTTCCACCCGGGGTCGAGCACGATGGGATCGCCTCCGGTGGCGCGCGCCGCCTCCATGCCGCTGGCGATCATCAGTCCCTGAATGATGGAGAGAACGATCGTGCCGTAGCGGGTATACTGAGTGATCTTTCTGCGTCCTACGTCGCCCTCTTTGGACAGGCGCTCGAGGTAGGGGAAAACCACCGTCAAAAGCTGCAGGATGATTGAGGCGCTGATATAGGGCATGATGCCCAAGGAAAAAACCGAGAACTGCTCCAGCGCGCCGCCGGAAAAAAGATTGAAGAGTCCGAACATGGTATCTTTAACTTTGTCGAAGAAAGAAGCCAAGGCGATGCGGTCGATTCCCGGAGTCGGGATATGAACCCCGACCCGATAGACGGCGAGCATGGCGAGGGTAAAGAAGATCCGGCGCCTCAGCTCCGGAATCTTCCCCGCGTTTTGAAAACCTTCAATCATGTTCAAATCCAGGCGTTAGGCTGTAGGCATTAGGCGGTAGTAAAGCACCCTGGTATTCATCTCTTCTCGCTACCACCTACCGCCTGTTGCCTATCGTCTTGTTGTACCAATTCCGCTTTGCCACCCAGAGACTCGATTTTTTCTTTCGCTTTGGCGGAAAACGCATGCGCCTTTACGGTTAGGCGCTTTGTCAGCGCGCCGTCCGCCAGGATCTTAATCGGCTCGCCGCGGCGGCGAATCAGCCGGCGCTCCACCAAAAGCTCGGGAGTCACTTCGCTCCCGGCGTCGAATACTTCCAACTGACCGAGATTCACCACGACGGTCGTCTGCCGGAACGGATTATGAAAGCCGTGTTTGGGTAGCCGGCGCCTGAGCGGCATCTGACCGCCTTCAAAACCGGGGGGCACGTTGCCGCCCGAGCGCGAACCCTGCCCTTTATGGCCGCGGCACGAAGTTTTGCCGTGGCCCGAGCCGTCGCCGCGCCCGACGCGTTTTCTTTTCTTCGTGGAGCCGGGCGCCGGCTTCAAGGTACTCAAGTCCATGCGTTTATCGAATCTCCTGCAAAGGCTTCCCTCGGCGGCCGGCGATTCCTTCCGGCAGCTCGAGATCCTTCAGTGCTTCAAAGGTGGCCTTCACGCTGTTATGCGGATTGCTCGAGCCGATGCATTTGGTGAGGACGTTTTGAATCCCCGCGGCCTCCACAACCGCGCGCACGCCGCCGCCGGCGATGACACCGGTGCCGTCGGAGGCCGGTTTTAAGACTACATAGCCGGCGCCGAAACGGCCGGTCACCTCGAACGGAATCGTTCCTTCGATGATCGGAATCCTAATCAGGCTTTTCTTCGCTTGCTCCAGTCCCTTACGAATCGCCTCCGGCACCTCTTTGGCTTTGCCCAAACCATAGCCGACCACCGCCTTGCTGTCACCCACGACGACGAGAGCATTGAAGCTGAAGCGCCGTCCGCCCTTCACCACCTTGGCGACACGGCTGATGTGGACGACCTTCTCTTTTAATTCCAAGCCTTGAGGATCGATTCGTTCCATATTCTCCAGTGCTGAGGGATGAGGACTGAGTGCTGAGTCAAAAACTCAGTCCTCAGCACTCGTTACTCAGTCCTAAAATTTCATTCCGGCCTCCCGCAACGCGTCGGCCAATGCCTGGACCCGTCCGTGATAGTGAAAGCCGTTGCGGTCAAAGATAACCTGAGAAATATTTTTTTCCTTGCACGCCTGGGCGAGTAATTGTCCCACCTGTTTCGCCGCTTCCTTACTTTTGGTGCTCTTGAGCTTGCCCTTCAAGGTCGGAGACAACGTCGAAACCGAAACCAACGTGACGCCTTTATCGTCCGAGATCACATGGGCGTAAATGTGCTTGACGCTGCGATAGACGCAGATCCGCGGACGCAGATCGGTTCCCCGAACCTGCTTGCGCACCCGCTGCTGGCGCCTGATGCGTCCGATCTCCCGGCGATTGTCGAGCATGTTTTTTTATTGTGACGACCCGGCCGCGCCCACCGC
>DASXRG010000319.1:0-1552 GCA_036506735.1 Binatia bacterium
TCAGCGATTCCATCGCGGCGGGTTCTTGGACGTAAACGTATTCCGCGGACTCCGGTGCGTTCAACGGTTCGATTTTATTCATCAGGCCTAAGGCCTTTATCTTTTCATCGGCGCCAGCTTCCAGCGGCCGTAGGCGACGAACGCCGCGAGGATTCCCACGACCAGCGGCATCAGCGCCGTCGCGACGCCCATGGTCATCAAGGTGACGATAGTCGCGCCGATCATGATGATCACCAGACCGGCGGCGGCGAGCGGCGTCAGCCAGGGCTTAATATGCAGAAGCCCGGGGAGGATCAGGCCGAGTGCGCCGAGCACCTCGCACACGCCGATAAAGTGCAAAAACCATCCCGGCATCGATATCTGCTTCGTCATCTCCTCGACGGACATGACGAACTTCATGGCGCCGGTGAACAGAAAGACGAGCGCGAGCAATACTTGGACGATCCACAATGCAACGTTCATGTGCGCTTCCTCCCCTGACGCTGAAATTCAATCCATCGCGCCTCATCCGGTGTCAGACAAATTTGCGCCAGCGGCGTCCGCCGCAACGAAGGATTGCGCGTCACTGATTTCACAACGATCGTCCGTCGAAGTGCTGCACCGGAACGCTTTCCAGGTCGATTCCTTCGAGGCAGCGGATATTGATTGCGGCGATCCGGTTGCCCTTTGGATCGGCGCCTTCTCCGTATGGGTGAATGCCGCACGTCGGGCAAAAGCGGTGCTTGATAACGTGCTTATTGAACGTGTACGCGCCGAGGTCGTCTTCCGATGTGAGCAAGCGCAGTCGGTCATGCGGCACAAACCAAAGAAGAGATCCTTTACGCGAACACATGGAGCAATTGCATGCGGTCGCGCCATTGAGCTCACCTTCCGCCTCGAATGCAACCTTGCCGCAGTGACAGCTACCTTTGTATTTCATGTGATCTCTCCTTGAGTTTTGTTCGCGTGGCGCACCTTTGTGGCATCATCCACGGCGTGATATCGCGCGGGTTATTTTTTTGGCGGCGCTTCCGCGACCGATTTCAACTGCGCCCGACCCTTATCGAATTGGTCGCCGACCATTTTATCCATGTTCATGAACAGGTGGACCGCCTTGGCCATAAAATTGTTGTCGCCGGCCATGCTCCACGTCGCCGCCGTTTGATTGCCCTCGGGCTTGAAAGTGAACTCCGCGATGCTCGTGCCGGCGAAGGGCTTGAAGAATTCGAGCTTGATCCGGATCAGATCATTCGGGCGGCTCTCGATGATCGTCATGCGCCCTGCGCCGACTTCCTTGTTGCCGGCCCACGTGTAGATCGCGCCGGTTCCGGCCAGCGCGCCCGCGTAACTTTGCTTCATCGCCGGATCGATTTTTCCCCACGGGTTCCATGCTTCCCATTTGTGGAAATCGTTCACCTGCGCAAAGACGACCGGGGCTGGGGCGGAGATCGTGGCGCTCCGCGCGACGCGGAACTCGGACGGCTGCAGCGCGACGATGATGACTAATGCTGCGACGACGACGGCGAGAACGATGAGGATTTTTTTAAGCATGGCGCCTCTCTAGCTTAGCGAT
>DASXRG010000320.1:0-17239 GCA_036506735.1 Binatia bacterium
CCCAAAAAGAACTTCCGATCATTTGCCTTGTTGCTCAATTCAGACCCATTCGATGCGACAGAGGGATGCTACCTTTTTAAACTCCGGGTCTCCTGTGACTATGGCCGCTTTTTCCCTTAGGGCGGTAGCCAGCAGAAAGGCATCTGCATATGAGATTGCGTAACTCCCTTTCAGCTCCGCTGCGGCATAGACCAGGCTATCAGCAGCCGGAATGATCCTAAAGCCGAGCCGTACCACATTTTGGATCGCGCGTACCTTGGCCTCCTCGCCAAAGGTTCTCTTGGTTCGATAGATAATCTCGCCGAAGTTGATGATTTGAAGGAGCGGTATGGCTTTGAGCCTGCGGTCCTCATCCAACAGCTTGGCCACCCTTTGGTATCGGGGTTCTTTTTGCAGGAGCTTAAGGAGAGCGAAGCTGTCGTAGATCCTTGCAGGCAAGGCTCATTCCTTGGCTCTGTCTTTTAAGAGTTGCTTTGCCAGAGAGGGTCTCTTTGGTAGGACACCAGTCGCTTCTTTGATCGGGTTCCTTGATTTGGGGATCACATGGATAACCCCGCCGTACTCAAAGACCCTGACGGCGTCTCCCGGCCTGATGCCGAACTTTTTACGAATATTAACCGGGATGACAAGCTGCCCTTTGCCCAATATCTTGGCTTCTTGCATGGAAACCTCAGTTCAACTTTTAGAAAAATTGTATAACCCGAGTTTTCCCCTGTCAAGGGCGGCGAGCCCGGCTGATGGCCCCTATCACAGGCTCGCGGCTGAGCTGCAGGCCGAAGGCCCGTCGGCTCTAGACGCGAACTACTGCTACTCTACTGCTCCAAACCGCTTGATTTCTTCCATCATCTCTTTGGAGAGGTCCTTTGGAATCTCCCCGCGTCGAGCCTTTTCCGCTTGCACCATTTTCCGTATCGTCTCGACCACCTCCGGGTTGGCCAAGGTCGTGACGTCGCCCACGTCCATGAAGTTAGAGACAGAGGCAATAACCCGACGCATGATCTTTCCCGAACGGGTCTTGGGCATGTCAGGCACAAGCCAAACGTTCCGCGGACGGGCGACTTTACCGATGATTCTGTCAATGGCTTCTTTGACCTTTTCGTCCACACCCTTGCCCGGGTAACCCGGTTTGAGCGCAATATACATCTCAGGGATCCGACCCCTTAACTCATCTATCGTCGGCACCACCGCCGCTTCGGCTACTTCTTCTACGGTGAGGGCGGCCGCCTCCAGCTCTTTGGTGCCCAATCGGTGACCCGCGACATTTATTACGTCGTCCACTCGCCCTAAAATCCGAAAGTATCCATCGGCGGCTTGCGTGGCTCCATCTCCGGCGAAGTAAGGCCAGTCGCGCCAATCCTTGCTATTTTTATTTTTGCAATATTTTTCGTAGTAGGTCTTTACGAAGCGCTCCGGGTCCCCCCATATGGTCTGGAACACCCCTGGCCACGGATTCCTAATACAGATGTTGCCCGCCTTACCGCTCCCGGCCTTAAGCTCTTTCCCTTCCTCATCATAGATTACCGGATAGATGCCGAGCGCACCGGGGCCACAGCTTCCAGGCTTCATCGGTTGCAGCGCCGGCATCGTGCTGCCAAGGAAGCCGCCGGTTTCCGTTTGCCACCAGGTGTCCACGATGATCGCCTCTCCCTTACCCACTTCCTGGTGGTACCACCTCCACACCTCCGGCTCGATCGGCTCTCCCACGGTGGTCATGTGCTTGAAATGATAATCGTACTTCTTGGGCTCCAGAGGACCCGCTTTCCTTAGCATCCGTATCGTGGTGGGCGCCGTGTGGAATATGTTCACGCCCAGTCGCTCCGCTATCCTCCAGGCCCGCCCGGCATCCGGGTAGGTGGGCACACCTTCATAGGTGACGCTGGTGGCGCAAAGAGCCAGCGGACCGTAAACGATGTAGGAGTGGCCCGTGATCCATCCGATATCGGCGAAGCACCAATAAACGTCCTCCGGGTGAATGTCCTGATAATACTTCGACGTGCCTGCAACATAGGCCAAATATCCGCCGGTGCTATGCTGGCACCCCTTGGGCTTTGCCGTCGTACCGCTGGTATACATCATAAACAGAGGAGCTTCGGCCGGCATCGATACGGGGTCTATTCTTTTGCCGCGAAAGTCTTTGAGCAAATCATCGACGAAGTAATCGCGACCCTGCACCATGGGCGTCGGGGAGGAGTACTTTCCGTGATAACGCCGCCACACCAGGACTTTATCCACACGAACGCCTTCCTTCGCCGCGACGTCGACGGCTTGGTCGGCTTTGATTTTTTGATCGAGCAGCTCCCCATTTCGGTAGTAGCCATCCATAGTGACGAGAATATGACTGTCGGAGTCCGCTATTCTGCCGCCGCAGGCTGCGCCGCTGAATCCGCCGAATACTTGAGAGTGGATGACGCCGAGTCTGGCACAAGCCAGCATCGAGACCGGCAGCGCCGGCACCATCGGCAAATGGAATGTTACCCTATCGCCGGCCTTGACGCCGCAAAAGTCTCTGAGAAGGGCAGCGAACTCATTCACTCTCACATAGAGCTCCTGATAAGTTATGGTCTCGGTAGTCTCATCCTCCAGCTCCGGCACCCAGATAAAGGCGGCCTTGTTTTTATTCTTCTCCAAGTGCCTGTCGACACAGTTGTAACAGGCATTCAACTTTCCGCCGACAAACCACTTCCAGAAGGGAGGGTTGCTGGTATCGAGCGTCGTATGCCAATACTGATCCCAGGAGAGCAGATCAGCATACTCCTTGAAGCATTCCGGAAAATTCTTCTCGCTAAAGCGCTCGAAAATATCCGGATCAGAGGCATTGGCCTGACCAATAAACTTCGGCGACGGGTAGTAATAGTCCTCTTCCTTCCAGTGAACTGCAATCTGAGCTTCGGTGACCTCAAGCCCTTCGTTTCTTTCGTCTGCCATAACTCCGTCTACCTCCTTTACCTAAAATGGAAGCAAGATATGTAATTTCTGTTCTAACCCCTGGCCTCGTTACATAGACATCGTAAAACACGGCAAGTCTGTCAAGTCCCGCATCAGGGAGTATCCCAATCCCTCCGGATCTTTGCGCGCCTTGGCGAACAGTTGCGGGCTCTTCATGTTGGCCGTTTTTTGAGAGACTTCGGCGGGGGAAAACTTCTTTTTTCTTGCAGCAGGACTTCAATCGGCTTGTCGGCCATGGGGGGTCCTCCTTTTCAGGGCGAAGTCGAATGTGTCTATCCTATAGAGCGAAGCGGATTCTATTCAAGCGCTCTACGCTTGGCAAGCCTCAAATCAACCGCCCATCAGGTCGAGCTTGACGGCAAAAACCGTTTCGCAGTATTCAAGCTGGGTGTTTGTTTTGGCGGTGAACGTCAATCTCTCCGGACGGGTCTCAAGTTGAATCGAATCCGGTTGAGTTTGATCTGTCTGACATTATTTTTTCCCGCGGTGGGTTTTGCCCACGCCTACCTGGTCTTGCTCGCGCTTTTCACGGCGCCGCAATCGCTAAAGCGACTGGAAGAATTGAATCAGGCTTACGAAGAACTCCGCAGCCTGGGCGTTGAAATTCTCGCCGTGCCGCGAGAGCAAGAACAGCGGAGCGCGAAGGCCGTCCCGCTTTTGCCGATCGTCACGGATGGAAGCCGGGAAATCTTTGAAACGTACGCAGGCGAAAATGTCGGCTGGTCCAAAATGGAGAATCTTCTGCGTGAGATCGATCGGCTGAACCAGGAGCAACCGTCCGCGCCCGCGCCGGCCGACCACGTGCACTAAGCGATCGCGCTCTCGCTGGGCTGGAGTCGTGATCCGCTTCTTGACTATGGCGGTCGCGGCAGTGTACACGGGCTCTATGAAGCTTTTCGCCACTGCGCTTTTCTCATCGTTGATAATTCTATCGGCCGCCCCCGACGTCCGGGCGCAAAAAAGCGCGACGACGGTGCGCCTCGGCGTCGCCGGCATCAGCGGCACCAATGCGCACCCGTTTGTGGACCGACAGCTCGGGCTCTACCAAAAGCACAACATCGACATGGAGCTGATCGCCTTTCAGGGCGGCAGCCAGTTGATCCAGGCGATGCTCGCCGGCGATCTGCCCCTCGCGCTTTCCGAAGGCGTTACGGCGCTCGCGACCAATATTAAAGGCGGCAATCTCTATTTCATCGCCGGACTGGTCAATACGTTCCCCTTCACCATTATCTCTAAAGCGGAGATTCGCACGCCGGCGGATCTGCGCGGCAAGAAAATCGCCATCAGCCGTTTCGGCTCTTCCTCGGACGTCGCCGTGCGCCACGCCGTCGAGCGTTACGATTTGAAGCCGGACAAGGACGTGATCATTCTCCAGGTCGGCGGCCAGGCCGAGCGCTTCGCGGCGCTCCGCGCCGGCGTGGTGGACGCGGCGATCGTGAGCCCGCCGTTCAATCTGGTCGGCCGGCGGCTCGGCTTCAACGATCTCATCGACATGTCGGAGCAAGGCGTCGCTTACGCGCACCAGCAGATCGTGGCGCGCAAAGATTTTCTCGACCGCCAGCCCGATGTCGTGCTGCGGTTTCTCCGCGGGACGATCGAAGGCATCGGCTACTGGAAAGACCCGTCGAAGAGAGACGCTGTCACGCAAAACGTGGCGAAGTTTTTGAAGCTCGACCCGCAAAAAGACAAGGACCAGCTCGACGAAACCTTCCGTTATTATGGAAAAGTTTTTCCGACCAAGCCCTATCCCACGCTCGAAGGCCTGGAGCTCTCCGCGAATATTTTGAAGAAAGCCCGGCCGGACGCGAAGGATCTACAGGCGAAAGACTTCGTCGTGAATCGCTTCGTCGGCGAGCTGGAAAAGGAAGGCTTTCTGGCGAAAGTCTTCGGCGGGCGTTAGCTTCTGTGGTGATAAACTTTTCACCACGAAGGACACGAAGCTAAGAAGCACAAAGATTACCAGTCTTCCTTCTCGAACTTCATCCCGCGCGCTTCCGCGGCGTATTTGATGTCTTCCATCGACCAAGGATTACCGCAGGTGATCACGACGGTGCTCGATGGATCGAATCGGCTGCGCAAGGCATCGCGGGAAAATTTTTTTGGCAAGGTCGGCTTGACGGTTTTTTCCAGCCCGGCCTTGGCTTTCGAGGTGTCTCCGCCAGAGGCGGAGATCTCATCCAAATCCTGCTGTTCTTTGATCGGTAAGTCCAAAAGATAGCGCAGCACGTTGTTCGCCCGCCCCTGACCGAGCTTGGGATCGTTGACGTCGCGCGGGGTCGGCCGGCTAACTGTCGGCACGTAGACAAAATCGAAGCGCTGCGCGTCCTCGATTGCCAGGAGCTCTTGGTAATAATCGAGCTCTTCATAGGTCCGGTTGGTATGCAGCAACGTGTATTTTACGCCATCGGTCTTGCCGGAGGACGCTTCGAAATCGAGTTGCTTCACCATCGATCTGAAGGGCGCAAGGCCTGTGCCCGTGCCGACCAGGATCACGTTTTTCATTCCCGCCGCGCGTTTGTCGAGGGTAAAATCGCCGGCGATCTTCTCGTAATAGACCATCTTGTCGTCGGCGCCGGGCTTCATGCGGAACATCGACTCGGTGAGCCTCCCCGGCACGCCGCCGTCCATTTCAAGAATGACGTAAAATTCGAGCCAACCTTTTTGCTCGGTCTCGAACGGCGCCGAACAGATCGAGTAAGAGTGAGTCACCGGGCCGCGCTTGGGCTTTCCCTGATCGTCGAGCACGGTGACGTACTCGACTTTGCCGCCGTCCTTTACGATTTTCTTCGTCAAGCGGCAATCGTTGCGCTGTAGCGCCATATACTGCCCGGCTTTGTAAGAAGGAAACTTGCTGCCTTGCTCCGGCATGAAGCGAAAGATCGCCAGCACGTCCGCAGAATATTTCCAGTCGGTTACGGTTCCGATTTTCTTATCCGCCATCGCACCACCTTGTTCTAATTGACGTGAGCAGGCTCAGAGAGGTACGAGCCCGAAGGAGTAACGAAACTTATGGCAGAGTTAAAAACTCAGGCCGAGGCGGGCTATGGTATATGGGCCTTTATGGCCGGCCTGCTACTGAAGCTCCTTACTACCGTCGAATTCGGGCTCCGTTCCGCGCGAGTCTTTATGGGTAAAAGAGACCAGCTCCCACAGATCCCCCGCGGCGGGACCCTTGAGGATATAAAAGTTCCCGTCTTCGCCCAACACGCGATAGTAGCTTCCCTGCGGGCTGTACCAGCGATCCATGATCTCGGTGATCTTGATGGAACGACCCCCGAGGACGAAGCCCACGGGCCTTTCCTCGCCTGCGGAAACGATATCGGTTTCTACTTTGACCTGCATCGGAGCTCTTTTCTGACCGTCTCGGATGCTATATATACTACAAACTTTCGTCAATTCAAGAGAATCCAATGAAAAAGACGAGCGGCGATCTCAAAAAAAACCTCGTTGTGGCCTGTAGAATCCTTTCGCGCGAAAAACTCGTGCGCGGGTTCGGCCACGTGAGCGCCCGCATCCCCGGCACCGAGCTTTTTCTACTGACGCCGCGAGTGAGCCTCGCCTTGGTCAAAGAAAAAGAGCTGTTGACGCTCGATCTCAAGGGAAAAGTCGTCGAAGGCCGCTCCGCGCCGCCGTTCGAGGCGCCGCTCCACGCGGCCATTTTTAACCATAGGCCGGAGGTTCAGGCGATCACGCGCATTCACGCCCGCAAAGCGAATTACTTTTCCGTAACCGACAGGAAAATAGAGCCGGTACACAACCACGGCAGCTTTTTCCACGGTGGCGTGCCGGTTTTTGCCAAAACGCCGTTGATCTCCACCCGAGAACTCGGCGCCGAGGTCGCGCAGGCGCTGGGAAAAAATCCCGCGATTCTTCTCCGCGGCAACGGGCAGGTCGCAGTGGGAAGATCCATCCCTGAGGCCGTCATGATGGCGATTTATTTAGAGGAGGCCGCCGACATGCTTTACGGCGCGCTGCAAATCGGTGAGCCAGTGTTTCTTGGCTCAGAAGAATCCGGCTTGGGAAAAGAAGAAACCCTCCCGCCGGTGGATCTGGAACGGGCCTGGAACTATTACAAGAGCAAGGTAAAGGCGCTGAAGATCGTAAACTGACCTTCCACCAACGCTGTTCAGTTGATACGGTGGAATTTTGATGTTAGCGTAGCGCGCCTGACCGTTGAATTTCGGTCAACTCGACCTAGTCTACTTCAAATTTATCGCGCCATCGAAAATGGATCTCGGTCTTGCCATTCTTGTCTTGCTCGCGTTAGCCTTCGACTTTATCAATGGCTTTCACGACGCCGCCAATTCCATCGCGACCGTCGTGTCTACGAGGGTCCTTTCGCCTCGGTATGCCGTCGCTTGGGCCGCTTTTTTTAATTTTATCGCCTTCCTCGTTTTCGAGCTCCACGTCGCCACGACGATAGGAAAAGGGATCGTCGATCCGGCGATCGTCGATCGGCACATCATCGCAGCCACTCTAATCGGAGCGTCCGCATGGGATCTGATCACGTGGCATTGGGGGCTACCGACCAGTTCATCCCACGCTTTGATCGGAGGATTTGTTGGATCAGCCTTGGTAAAGGCTGGGGTTGGAAGCCTGGTGTTGCCCGGGATCATAAAGACAGTCATCTTTATGGTTCTCGCGCCGATAATCGGCATGATCCTAGGCTTGCTGTTGGGAATAATCGTCCACTGGGCATTTCGTAATCAGTCGCCCGGTCGTGTGGATGGGCTATTTCGCAAGGGCCAGCTTCTCTCCGCCGCCCTATATAGCCTGGGACACGGCGGCAACGACGCGCAAAAAACGATGGGCATCATCGCGGTACTGTTGTTCTCGGCAGGCGTACTGGGCGGCGAGTTCTACGTTCCATTATGGGTCGTTCTCTCTTGCCACGCGGCGATGGGTTTGGGGACGCTGTTCGGCGGTTGGAGGATCGTGAAAACGATGGGCCAGAAAATCGTTAAACTCAGACCGATCGATGGTTTCTGCGCCGAGACCGGAGGAGCGTTGACGCTTTTTACTACGGGGGCGCTCGGAATCCCCGTGAGCACGACTCACACGATTACGGGCTCGATTGTGGGGATCGGATCGCTGAAGCGCCTGACTGCGGTGAGATGGGGAGTGGCTGGCCGGATTGTCTGGGCCTGGATATTTACGATCCCCGCCTCAGCCGCAATCGCCGCCCTGTCCTATTGGCTGACTTCGGGTATCTGGCCAGTCACTCCCTAAGAAAAAATTCCTATTTCTTCCCCATCTCGAAGTTGACTTTTGCGTCCTCTTTGCCCTTGACCGTGACTTTCTGGCTCGTCTTGCCCAAAGTCTCGTGCCAGACCTCCACTGTGTAGCTTCCGGCCGGGACATCGGTCAGCTTGAAGCTGCCGCTGTTGTCGGTCACCGCGACATACGGATTTTCGGTCGCCACCAGCCAGCCGCTCATCCAGCCATGTACGTCGCACTTGATGCTGATGGCTTCGGGTTTTTCGATCTTCTGTTCTATGGTCTTCTTGAACTTCGGCTGGGCCGTGTTGAATTCCCTGTTCACCTTGCTGTACCCGTGAATATTGTGCAGGATGCCGTCGGGATTTTCGATCTCGACGGTGCTCCCGGCCGGGAAAGCCAGCACGTGCGGGTGATATTCGCACTCTTTCTGGGTCAATTTCACCTTCTTCGAGGTGTCGATTTTTTTGCCGGTCTTGATATCGGTGATCGAAACCACGGCGTTCACCAGGTTGCCGTTGGAGACGACCAGCGACTGATCGGTCTTGGCGGTTTTGCCGCAGACCTCTTTGTCCTTGCTGACTTCGAGCTTCTTCGGCGCGGGCGCCGTGCCGGCAAATTTGACGGTTCCGGAGATCGTCCCGCCGTCTTTCACATCGCCACCCGTGTAGGCGAGCAGGTCTGAGAGCGGAAGAGCCACCAGCCCAACCAGCAAAAATGCCCAAAGACTAATTTTCTTCATGCTTGTCCTCCTCGATACTTTGATGCCTCAGCATAGCAACTTATTCAAGTTCTTCAACGCGAGGCGACCCGGCCTTTCGGCGCAGGCTTGGCGGGCGGTTTTTCCGCCGCCGGGGCGCCCCTTCCGAGCGACATGATGTAGTCTCTCAGCGCCTCGATCTGCCGGTCGTCCTTGCCGCCGAGAATGTTATCCGGGCCGCCCGGGAAGAAGGACGGCATCTTGGTTCCAGGCTGAACCTTTTGCGGGTCTTGCAGCCACTTGATGATCCACGCGGGGCTCAGCCGGTTGCCTGCGAGAGTGAGGTCGGGCGCCCACCCTTCGGGTGGACCTTCGGGCTTTTTCTCGCCCTGCTGGTGGCAACTGAAACAGTTGAAATAATCCTTGGTGACCAGGATCCGCGCCGCGTCGAGGTGCTCTTTGGGCACCTTTTGCTCATCGAAATAGGCGTAGGGAATTTCGACTCGGGAGAGCCCGTTGAAATAACTGATGAGCGTGTTGACCTCGGTGTCGCCCAACTGAAAGGTCGGCATGCGGAGTTGCAGCCAGGGGCGAATGCCAAAGGGCTGCTTGATGAAGCCGAAGAGCCACGGCGATTGGACTTTTTCGCCTTCGCCGTTCAAAATCGGCGGCGCCAGCGCCGGATTCTCCTGGTAGTATTTGCGGATGAAGCCGCCCCGGTTTTCGATCTCGTGGCAGCCGATGCAGTTGTATTGATGCATCAGACGGCGCCCTTCGACGACCTGGACCGCTCTTTGACTGTGGTCGGCGAGATAGCGCGTGGGAACTTTGCGATCCTGGAAACCGGCGAGCAAGGTCCTTAACGCTTTGATGTCCTCGTCCGCCAGCTCAAACTGCGGCATGACCTGCTCGACGCGCTCGGTCGCGTAGGTGCGCGGCGTCTTGAGCTTGTTGTAGGTCCAGTCGTCCCACGTGTTCGGGATGTCGGTATGATTGCCGAAGAACAGCTCTTCGAGCGTTTTCGATCCGAAAGTCGTGAGCTCGACGCCGATGCGCGATTCTTTTTCCATTCCCTGGATGTCGTGGCAGCCGAAGCAGCCGTACTTGCGCGTCAGCGATTCGCCGCGCTTGATATATTTCTGATCGGCGAGGCGCTCTTCGATGCCGGCGATCGGCTCCGCCTTGGCGCCGAGCGTCGTCAGATAACTCGTGATCGCCGCCGCCTCCGCGTCCGTCAGACGCAGGCTCGGCATGTGAGTCGCCGGGAAATAATCACGCGGGTTCTTGATCCAGTGATAAATCCAGCGCACGCCGGTTTTCGCCGCGATGTCTTTGAGGTTGGGTATGAGATCCTTCTCCTTGCCGACGGTCGTGCTGAATTCTCCCTCGGCGAAGCCGTGGCAGCCCTTGCAGCCGATCGATTCGACGAGCGCCTTGCCCTGGGGCGCGAGACTCTTGTCGCCCTCGCGGACGCCCGCAGGCATGGGATGCTCTTGCAGCCATTTGTCGCCTTCTTCCTTGGAGAGCGACCAGAGAAACGCCGCGATCGCGACGGCGTCGTTCTCTTTGAAATCAAAATTCGGCATTCGCGTGCGCGGGCGGAATTTGTGCGGGTTCTCGATCCAGCGTACCATCCAGCTCGGATCGACCTTGGCGCTGATGCGCTTCAAGCTCGGACCGATTTTCGGAATGTCCTCGTAACCCTTGACCAGATGGCAGCCGGTGCAGCCGATCTGCTCGAACGTCCGTTGTCCCTGGGCCAGCAGCGGCGCGTCCTGAAAAGGTTGCACGTTCAAATGGCACGAAGCGCAATTCGATTGAACTTTGGGCCCGCGCAGCAACGGGTGTTCCCAGTAATTGTGCTCGCCGGGCGCGACCTCGCCGTGCGCCTTCATCACGCCGCTCACGGCCGGCCCTTGGCCGTCATGGCATGAGGTGCAGCCGAATTTTTCCGGCGGATGCGCGTTGTCGGCAAGCAGCACTTCGCGCCGCGGGTGAGTGCGGAAAGGCTGTTTCTCGTTTTCGAATCCCGCGCGATTGGCCGCCATGTGACAGCTCTGGCAGCGGTCGACGCGGGCGATGGGTTGGTCGAAAGTGTTGCGGTCGAACTCGTTCAGCACGACCTGTTTGATGCTCGGGATCTTATAAACTACGAAGGGCTTCTCGATGAGCGTGGCGTTTTGCATCGGCGTCAGCCACTTGTCCCGCTCGCCGGTCATTTTCGCGAGCTGGTCTTTCAAATCCTTGACGCCCGACTCCAGCTTTTTGATCTCTTCCTTGAGCCGCTCTCTTTTCTGCCGCGCCGCTTCGACTGGGGGCTCGAGCTTTTTCTGTCGCGCCTCGAGCTCGGCGATTTTTTCCTGATAAGGCTTGATCGGCCTGCCCTGCTGCAGCGCGTGATCATGCTCGTACCACGCCTCTTCCAGCTCGCTCTTGATGAACTTGACCTCCTGGTCGAGATCCTTAAAGCGAACGTCCGCTTTCTTTTCTTCGCTCTCCAGCTCTTTTTTCTTCTTGGCGAGCTCGCCCTTTTCGAGGCTTTGCTCCTCGGCCGCGAGCTTCTTCGCCAATTCCTGGTAAGCCGGGTCCGCCGCGAGCTTCTTGTTTTCTTCGTCGTAGGCCGCCCTGGCCTTGCGATAATCGAGCCGGTAGAACTCCGCCTGATACTTCTTCCACGGCCGGCGCGTGATGTTATCGTCCCAAAAGGACCAGATCGTCACGACGACGAGCAGCGCGCTGCCGAGCAGGAATACGCTGCCGTAGGATTTCTTTTCCTCTTTTTCGTCAACGCCGCGAACTGCCATGGCGAAGCCTCAAGCCGTCCTTCTCTCGAGCGCCCGGCCCAATGAAAAAAGCCCGACCCCGACGAGCGTCAGCACGATCTCCTCGGCCATCGAGCGCCCCTCGGTGACGCCGACGTAAAGCGCGTAGCCGACGTCCGCGATGCCGAGCGCCTGGAAAGTTTTGGCGACGTAGAACATCGGGGAATTAAATATTGATATACTTTGTGGCCACGATGTACTTCACGTTGAAGGCGAGCCGGAGGAACATCTTGACGGGAAGCGCGAGCATCGTCACCACGAGAAACGCGGTGATCCCAAAACGCACGGGCCCCCAGCGCTCCATGAACTCTTTTCCCTTGACGCGCACCACCCACCAGTGGAACAGGCCCATCCCGACGATGAAGTAAGCCACCACGCAAATCAGCCCGAAGACTATGGCCAAGGTGTCGTTGCGGATTCCCACGAGATAGGGAAGGTCGACGTTGGTCAACGCGACGACTTTATGCGGATCCCAATGCTCCCACGGCCAGAAGAGGTTCCAGCCGGGACCGCGAAAGAACGTCCCGATGATGATCATGCTGACCCACAGCACGTGAAAGCCGAAAAAGAAAGTGAGGATCTCGTATTTTCTGTCCTTATAAGTATAGTAGCCGTTGCCGGCGGGATTGATGTCGATGAACGGAATCACCATCAAGCCGACGATGATAAGGGTCGGCAGTACTACCCCGGCATGCCAGGGATCGAAATAGACTAGCATCTCCTGCAAGCCCAAAAAATACCACGGCGCCTTGGAGGGATTCGGCGTGCGCGTGGGATTGGCCGGCTCTTCGAGCGGGGCATCGAGCAAGAGCGCCCAGATCACGAGCACGACGACGACGAATATCGTGACCAGGAACTCGCCGCGCACTAGATGCGGCCAGGTATGGATTTTATCGTCGACCGCCCCGGGCGGTTTCTTCTCTTGAATACCTTCAGCCATCACACACCTTTCGAAGCTGTCCTTTGTGCGTTCAAGCCGTTCAAGTGTTCAAACAGTTTGAACGGAGCGAAGCGGTTGAACGATTTGAACTTTTGAACATTTTAGTCCCTGGACCGTTTACAGCGACGGTCCGGAAAATCCGTCTCGCCGGATGCGCCAGAAATGGACCGCCATCAGCAGGCTGGCAACGAGAGGAATAAAGATACAGTGCAGGATGTAAAATCGGAGCAACGTGTGCGGTCCGATCTCGCCCCCGCCAAAGAGAAACGCGCGCGCGTCATACACTGGATTGGCACCGACGAACTCGTGGAAAGGGCCTTCGTGACCCAGGAGGGGGCTGGCGCGCGCCATATTCGAGCCGACCGTCACCGCCCAGATCGAGAGCTGGTCCCATGGCAGCAGGTAACCGGTGAAGCTCAAGAGCAGAGTCAGAACCAGGAGCAGCACGCCGACGATCCAGTTGAATTCGCGCGGCGGCTTGTACGAGCCGGTAAGAAAGACGCGGAACATGTGGAGCCAGACGAACACGACCATCGCGTGCGCCGCCCAGCGGTGCATGTTGCGCATGACCATCCCGAAGGGCATGTCCTGCTCCAGGTACTGCATATCCGCGAAGGCGTACTCCCCGACCGGCCGGTAATAGAACATCAGATAGATGCCGGTGATGACGGTCATCAGAAACATGAGGAACGTGAGACCGCCCATGCACCAGGTAAAGCGCATCCTGACACCGTGCCGGCGCACCTTCGCCGGATGGAGATGGAGCCAAACGTTGGCCGTAACCATGAGCACGCGGTTGCGCGGCGTGTCTTCGTAGCCGTGGCGGAAGATCGCCTTCCAGACGTGGCTCTCGACGATGTCCTTTTTGATTTCTTCAATTTTGTCTTTTAACGCCATAGCCCTTCCGCTTAAACTTTAAGGATGCTTTCCGGATGCTGCTCGTCCGGCTCGGGTCCCGCTTCCATTCTGAGGATCTTGCTTTTATCGACCACGAGTTGCCCATCGTCGCCGACGGTCACCTTCAGACGATCCAGCGGCCGCGGCGCCGGCCCTTCGAAGTTCAGGCCCGTTTTGTAGAAGCCGCTGCCGTGGCACGGGCACTTGAACTTGTTTTCCGCCGCCAGCCAGCGCGGCGTGCAGCCAAGGTGCGTGCACTTAGCGAAGATCGCGTAAAAGCCTTGTTCCTCGCGCACGATCCAGACGCGCTGCTCCTGCTTGTATTTTTCGCTGACTTCTCCGATGGCATAGTCCGAGGGCCGGCCGGCCTTGAAAGTCGCGGGAGGCTGAAAAAGAACCCGGGGAAAAGCCGAGCGGATAAAGCCGAGCAAGCTGAACAGGCCGAAGATGCCGAATCCGCTCCAGCCCAAACGCGAGAAGAAGTCTCGCCGCGACCAGATGCCGCGCTTAACTTCAGTCTTCTTTACGTCATCCGCCATAGCCGTTCTAACGCTTGAGCCAACTGATCGCCGCGCCCCACACGATGAAAATCACGCCGAACAACATGAGAGTGAGCCCGACCGGCCCAAAAACGAAGGAGAGTCCGCCTCCCAACACGAAAAAGAGAACGCCGGTTCCCAACGGATTGAAGGAACGCGGAACTGCGCCCGGTGCTTTCTCTTCTTCCCCGCCTCTCTCAAATATCTCCTCGCGGATGAGAGTAAAGGCGAGATCTTTGAGATCTTCCCGTTTTTCCGGCTCTGCACTTTGGATCAGGCGGCCAAGTTCTTGCGCTAATCGCTCTACTTCTTGTTCGCGCGCTTGATGGCCGTTGGAAGAATCGGAAGCCATCGAGATTAGATGTTGTGATTATTATAGAAAGTTTTGTTTGTCAACGGTTTTGCCGCCATCTCATCTTCTCCAGCAGCACCACTGCCGTCGCGGCCATGCCGCGTCCGGCGCCGATCCAGCCCAGTCCTTCGGTCGTCGTCGCTTTCAGATTGATTCTCTCTTCCGGGACTTTCAGAAATCGGGCGACGCGCAGGCGGATTTTTTTTGCGTGCGGCGCCAGGCGCGGTTTTTGCGCGACGACGGTGATGTCACCGTTGACGACGCGGAATTTCGCGCGCCGCATCATCCGCAGGACCTGCTGCAGCAGCTTTCCACTGGAAATGTCTTTGTAGCGCGGGTCGGTGTCCGGGAAATGCGTCCCGATATCCCCTTTCCCCATCGCGCCCAGGAGCGCGTTGATCAGCGCGTGCAGCAGCACGTCGGCGTCCGAATGGCCGGCCAGCCCGGCGGCGCGCGGGATCTCGACGCCGCCGAGAACAAGCTTTCGCCCGCGCTGGAAGCGGTGCACGTCGAAGCCGTGGCCGATGCGGTAGTCAGGCATGAACCCGTGCTTGTACTCGTGTCATTTTAAACCGATGAAGCAACGTGCCCAGAGCGACAAGCGATCCTTCGAAGCGTCACCACCCCACGAGCACAATCAAACCATGCAGGGATCATTGCGCGCTGGACAGCAATATACAATGGCCGGTTGGTACGCTTATTTTCCTGCCTCCATTTCTTGAGCATCCCGCCGGGCCAATATCCCCTCCGCTACTCCGAGAAGCGCTAGCGACTTTAAAAGAGGCGCCTCCTGGTTTTCAGACCACGATAATGCATCTTTTACTTTTCCCGCTTTGGCCTGGGCAGCGGCAATACCCCGTAAAGTATAAGCCTTGGTGGAGGGGTTTTTTATAGCAGTCGCAGTCTGGAGAGCCTCTCGCACATCTCCGTTTTTCGCCTGACCGACGGCAATCTCGTGTAAGGCATTGCCCCTATAATCTTCGTGCCGGATTGCAGCCGCAAGCTT
Source organism: Binatia bacterium (assembly GCA_036506735.1). GTDB lineage: Bacteria > Desulfobacterota > Binatia > UBA9968 > UBA9968 > JAJPJQ01. Next base: position 15,420 of record DASXRG010000320.1, read on the forward strand.
AAAGGCACCCGGCAAATCCTTCGCCTGGACACGGGCAACCGCAAGCTGATAAAAAATGGAAGCTTTGGCGAAATCGGACGAGATACGAGAGACGGTTTCAAAAGCTGCGTTCATGTCTCCGATTTCCACCTGAATAATTGCAATTCTTCCTAATATCTCGGCTTTAGAATTTTCGTTTTGGACGCTAACTGCCGCACGAACTGCATCTTGGAAAATTTTTCTAGCCGCAGAGCGACCCTTAGTTTTTACCTCTGCAACTGCAATTTCCGCTAAAGCCGTGGCTCTATAGAAGGCGGCTTCTTCATATTTATCACTCTGGATCATTGCAATGGTTTTCAGAGCACCGTCTATGTCGTTTGCTTTTGCCTGAGCGATAGCAACGATGCGCAACGCCCACGTTCGCGGAGGATCAGTTTTAATAGCAGCGACGGTATTAAGCGCGCCGTTTATATCTCCTGCCTCTATTTGAATACCGGCAACTTTGTAGAAAGTGCTAGCTAGAACGTCTCGATTCTCGATAGTGGACGTGGTACTAAGAGCGGCTTTTATATCGCCCGCCTTTGCCTGAGCGATAGCGATCTCGCTTATGGCTTCGGCCTTGAGGGGCGATCTTTCCAAGTGAAATGCTGTATTGCCCTCAGCCGTCGGGTATATGCTAAAGATTTCTTCTTTCAAGGACTCTTCTTTGAGGAGCGAAGCGATGCTAAGCACCTGTTGGAGGGTTTCCCTCGCCTTGGAGAGGTCGCCGGCCTCAGCTTGAACAAGCGCAATTTCCTTTAGGGCTTCAGCCCTAAAAGAATCCCGGCCTATTCTTTCAGCGGTATAAACAGCCTTTTTTATATCGCCTACTTTTGTTTGCGCGATGGCGACGTCCTTTAAAGCGTAAGCTTTCCATATCTCGTCCTTCATCATGCCAACTGTCTGGAGCGCGCCGGTTGTGTCTCCTAGTTCGGCTTGTGTCTTCACAATCGCATGCAGGACCGAGGCGTTGTCGGCGTCACTCTTAACAGTGGCGGCAGTCTCAAGAGCACCAGTCAAATCCCCTGCTTTCGCTTGGGCACTCACAATTTCGCGAAAAGAGTCCAGGTGGACGCCCAGCAGCTGAGCGCCATGTAAAGCCTGCTGGAAGGTTTTGGCAGCTGATGCCCGATCTCCCGCCTTCGCTTGAACAATCGCGATCTCCTTCAGTACTTTTAGTCGGTAGAAGGTTCCTTCCCGTAGACTGCCGGCAGTTTTAAAAGCGCCCTCGATATCCCCTGCTCTCGCTTGCGCCTTGCCAATGCCTAGTAGGATAAGATACGTGTTCGAGTCTTGCGTGATGGCGAGAGTAGCCTGATAGGAATTTCGAAGGCTATTCCTCAACTGAGCTAATTCACTTTCTGTACTATTTTTACAACTGCTTGGGACACCAAACACTCCAAGCGATACAACCAACGTAGCGGATAGAAGACGACCGCTTTTAATGGGTGATACTCCTGTGGAAAAAGCGCGTTCCGAAATAATCATCGCGCGATCCTAAAAAACATTCAAGGATGCCGTACATCACTCGCATTCACCCGGTGAGATCGGATAGAATATCTCCCTATGTGGCTCTTCAAATGGATTGCGCTTTTTCTCGTCGCCACGCCCGCGCTGATGGTTCTTTTCGGCTGCGTTTCTTTGGGGCGGGACTTTCGCAGCGCCAACCGCGACAGCGCGGGCATCGCGCCCGATCCCGCGCGCACGCCCGAGGCCGTCGTGCAGGTCTACGCGGCGCGCGCGCTCAATTGGCGCGGCATCTTCGGCGTTCACACCTGGATAGCGACCAAGGGTGCAAACGA
>DASXRG010000321.1:0-19651 GCA_036506735.1 Binatia bacterium
GTCGAAGTCCGCGTGCGGAGATAGTCCATCCCGCGGCTGCGGCAAAAAGATTCGATCTCGCCGCAGTACGCTTGCAGCTCGGCTTGAAAGCGCTTGAGCAGATCGGCGTCGAGGAAGAGCCTTCGCTCCCGCTCGCTCTCGACGTCGAAGAGCGAGAGATCCCCGCGGAGCGCGAGATCGAACTCGCCGTCGTCGAGAATATGAATCACGAGCAACTGGTGTTTCTGCGTCAGAAGTTTCTCCAGTCCCGCGCGCCAACCGTCGGGGTCGAGCAGATCGCTCAGCACGATCACCAGTCCCGGACGGCGGAAAAGAGCCGCGAAGGATTCCATCGATGCCGCGAGATCGGTCTCGCCTTCGCAGTTGAGCGCCGTCAGAAAATTGAACAGCGAAAGAATCTGCTTCCTGCCCCGGCCCAGCGAGATCGGCGCGATCAGGTCCTGCGCAAATCCGGCGCCGCCGACCTTGTCGAGATTTTTGAGGCCGATGTAGCCGAGCGCGGCGGCGAGCCGCTTGGCGTATTCGATCTTCGGCGGACTGCCCTCGGCCATCGAGCGGCTCGCGTCGATCAGGAGATAGATGTTCATCTCCTCTTCGGCGGTGAAAAGCTTGAGCCAGAGCCGCTCCAGCCGGCGGTAGATATTCCAGTCCACGTAGCGGAGATCGTCGCCGCTCTGGTATTTTCGGTAATCGGAAAATTCGAGGCTGAAGCCGCGGCGCACCGAAGGATGCTCGCCTTTCGCGCCGGACCAGGAGAGCCGCTTGGCAATCAGCCGCAGCCGCTCGAGTTTTTTGAGAAAATCCGGCTCTAAGAAAAGGGGCGGCTCTTCCATCATCAGTCGGCAATCTCCGTCACGTGCTGGAGCACTTCCGTCACGACCCGTTCCGCCGTGACGCCCTCCGCTTCGCCCTCGAGATTGAGAATGACGCGGTGGCGCAGGCTCTGCTGCGCGACGGCGCGGATGTCTTCGAACGAGACGTTGGGCCGGCCGGCGAGCAGCGCGCGGGCTTTGGCCGCGAGGATGAGACTTTGCAGCCCGCGCGGGCTCGCGCCGTAAAGAACATACTTCTCGGCCACGGACACGTGGCCGTTCTTTCCCGGATGGGTCGCGAGAATCAAGCGCGCCGCGTAATCCTTGACCGGCGCCGCGATCGGCACCTCGCGCACCCAGGCGCGGATTTTGAGGATCGCCTCGGCGTCGAGCACGCGGTTGAGCGCGGCCGGCGGCGGGCTGGTGGTCAGATCGGCGATCCGCCCCAATTCCTCCCGGCTCGGATATTGGAGCAGCAACTTGAAAAAAAATCTGTCCACCTGCGCCTCCGGCAGCGGATAAGTCCCTTCCATCTCGATCGGATTCTGCGTCGCGAGGACCATGAATGGACTCTCGAGCCGATGCGCCTTGCCTGCGACCGTGACGCTCTGCTCCTGCATCGCCTCGAGCAGCGCCGACTGCGTCTTGGGCGTCGCCCGGTTGATCTCGTCGGCCAGCACGACGTGGGCGAAAATCGGCCCGCGCTGAAAATCGAATATTTTTTTTCCCGCCGGATCGTCGGTCAGCATCTGCGTGCCGGTGATATCGGCGGGCATCAGGTCGGGCGTGAACTGAATGCGCGAGAACGAGAGGTTCAAAACCTGAGAGAGGCTGCGCACCACCAGCGTTTTGCCGAGACCGGGCACGCCTTCGAGCAGGCAGTGGCCGCCGCACACGAGCGCGACGAACACCTGCTCGATCAATTGCTCGTGGCCGACGATGACGCGGCCGAGCTCGCCTTTCAGATCCTCGTACGAGCGCCGCGCGCTCTCCATCCGGGCGCGAATATCCCTTGAAGCTTCCATGAGTCTCCCCCTAATGCCTAGTGCCTGATGCCTATTGCCTGTCTTTCTCCTCCGTCATCCCCAACGAGAGAAAATATTTTTTCACCGTTTCTTTAAGCGGCGGCGGAATCTTCTCCGAGGCGAGATCTTCCTCGACTTGCCGGCGATAGGAAGCCGCGACCTCTTGCTCGGAGATTTTGCTCGGGCCGGCTTTGCCCGCACCGCGCCAGTTGAAGCCGCTGCTCTGGCCTTCGCTCAAAATTCCGTGCAACTGCTTGGCCGCGCTCGCGCCGCCCGGAGGATTTTGCGCCCGCCGGTTCTCGGCCCCGGGCTGGTCGCCGGCAAGATCGCCCTGTCCTCCGGCCCGGTCATTTTGCGGCGGGCGCTTTTCCCCCGCCCGGCCGCGCGCCGCCGCCGCCTCGGTAGGCGCTTCGCCGTCGCCGCCGGCGCGGAGCAGCCGCGAGAGAAAATCTTGCGCGTCCGCCAGGGCGCGCTGATCGAGCTCGCCGGTCACGTCGCGCTCGAGCTTGTCGAGCAGCCCCTGCAGTTCCTGCGCACCCATCTCGCCCATCGGCCAGCCGCCCTGCTTCATCGCGTCGCTGAGATGCGGCAGCGCCGCGAGCCGTTCCATTAGATATTTTTCCAGATCTCTTCCCGTTGCGGCCGGCGCCGGTCGCGGCTGGCCTTTCATCGCTTCGAGCTCGGCCTTGAGGCTCGCCAGGGCGTCGCGGCCATAGGCGCTGAGAGCGAAATCGCTCGCGTTCCTCGCGGCGCGCTGCTCGATCTGTTTTTCCATCGCGGCAAGATTCTCGCCCAGTTTCTCGTCGTTGCCCTTGCCGCGCAGGCGCTCCTCCGCCAGCGCGCGGAGCGCCTCAGCGACCTTCAAGCTTTCGGCCAGTCCGTGAGCCTCGGCTTTTTTACGCATTTCCTCGGAAAATTCTTTGAGCTTCTCGGCCAGCGAAGCCGGCTTGAGCGCGCCGGCCCCCAAGTATTTGCCGTCTTTGCCGAAATCGAACCCGATGAGCGCCAGCCAGAGAAGCAAGAGGCACGGCGCCAGCCGCGCCTGCCAGGACCAACGTCTTTTGAGCAATCCTTTGACGTCGACCGCGGCCAACTTCTCGGCCGCCTCGCTGAGCACGTGCCGTTCGACGGGGATGGCGTCGCCTCGTCGCAGAATCTCCGCGGCCGTGATCGCCCGCTCGTCGAGCCGGAGGGTCCGGTCGAGACGGAAGAGCGCCCGCAGCGATTCCTTTTCGCCCCACGGCCGGCGCAAAAACATTCCGCCGGCGAGGAGGAAAAACGACAGCAGCGGAACGTAGAACGGACTCAACCAGGGCGGCAGCAGCGCGCGCGCCGGCAGCAGCAGCAACGAGACGACGAGCGCGTACGACAAAGCCGCCAGCAGGGTCGCTTCGCGCCGCTTGCTCCTCTCCCAGTCGAGCAGCTCGGCGAATTTTCTTTGCAGCAGCGTCTCGGCGCGCGAAATCAAAACCGCTCCCTCCTGAGCGCCCGGCGGTAAACCAGCCCTCCCGCAGCGAGCAGGCCGAGATGAAATGCAAAATGGACCGCGATCGCGTTACCGCGCCAGCCCCACACGACCAGCGGCGCCATCTCCTTGTCCGCCACGTAAAACCACAGGAACGCGATCGGATTGAGCGGCACGTAGAGGGCGGCGGAGAGAAATACCAGCGAGATAAACAGCGCGCGGACAAAAACTTGCCGGCTCTCGAGCTTCCGCTCCCACAGAGCGAGCGCGGCCAGGCCCCAAATCCCGTAGGCGAGCGCGTAGAAAAAAATCAAAAGAAACACCGACGCCGTCGCGCTGGCCGGCGCGCGCGCGATCGCCGCCGACCAAAACAGCAGCGGCGCGGCGAGGAGAATCAAGAGCAGCGCCTGCAGACAGAGAAGGGTCAGATGCGCCCGCGCGATCTCGGCGGCGCTGACTTTTTCCTCGACCAGCCAGTGCCGCAGCCCGGCGAAGCGCCACGGCGCAAACTCCTGATTCGCGACCCGCAAGCTGGAATAGACGATCAGGACCATGGCGGTCACGGCGGCAACCTTGAAGAGCTGCGCCGGGCCGATCCAAACCTGCGCGTCCAGCGAGGGCAGAAACAACGCCAGGAACACCGCCGGCGCGAGCAGAATCAGAAAATAGAAATACGCGGCGAAGCCGTGCCCCTCGACGAAATGGACCTCGATTCCTTCGCGAAAGATCGGGCCGAGGCTCATTCTTCCTCCTCGCCGAGCGGCAGGACGGCGCGAAACAAGGTGAAGTCGCGCGCCAAAACTTTTTCGTCCGCGACCGAGACGCCGCGCGGCCCGGCGCTGACCCAGCCGAAAAACAGCGCGGCGCCGCTCAGACGCCGCTGCTCCTGGGGAAAGAACGAAGCGCGCAGCAATAACTCGCGCATCGGGTCTTGGAAACGAATCTCGCGCAGGTCGGATGGCCCCTCGGCGCGGGTCGCGGTGAACGGAAACTCGCGCACGCGGCTCGCGCCGGAGGGAATCTCGCCGAGGCTGACGCGCTCGCCCGCGAGGATCATCCAACACTCGGTGAGATCTTTCGCGCTCTGGTTGGTCACCGTGAGGCGGCGCGTGTTCGGCTCGGTCTCGAGCTCCACGCGCACGGGAAAGCGGCTCACCGACCGCGCCCGGAACAGCCGGTAGTCCCATTCTTTCAAAGGCGTGCGAAAGCGCGGCGTGCCGCCCTCCTCTTCGACGACGAGCCCGTCATCCTCGGCGCGCGCGGAACGGCGCGCGACCGGCTCGAAATCGGTCCAGCCCTTATCGACGACGAGCTCGTAGTCGCGCCTGAGAGTGGAAAAAAGCGCGACGTTGGAGCTGGCCTCGACGTAGCCGTCCGCCAGCGATTCCAACAACGTCGAAGTGACCAGCACGCCGTCGGGAATCTTGCCGCCGCGACTGAAATGGAAATAGCCGGCGCCGGCGACAAAAATCACCAGCGCCACAAACGAACCGCCGAGCGTCCGCCAGCCCAAGCGGCGGCCCTGCCACAGCCAGGTCAGGATGCCGAGCCCCACGAGATAAAAAATCATCCAGAAGAAAAACGCGCGCACCGGCACGTAGGCCGACATGAGGCCGGGGTGCGCCAGGAGTTGGGAAAAAATCGCTTCATCCCAAGCCGGCGGCGGCGTCCGTTCGCTTTCGCCGGCGGGCGCCAGCAGATCGCGGAACAAGCGGCCGAGACCGTCCCAGTGCGCGAGCGGCGGGCGCCCGACGTCGAGCGCGAGGTAGAGAATTTTTCCCCGCGCGCGGCCGGCCTCGACCAGGATCGGCGCGCCTTCTGCTTCGATCACGCTCTTGCCCTCGACGACCTTCGCTTCCTGCGCCGGGATATTCGTCAGCGCGGATGCCGCGTAGGCCTTCTGCAGGCCGGGAAGCGCGGCGAAGCTTTTCAGTCCCGTGACGCGCACGGGCAGGAACCGGCTGAGCGCGGGCTCCTGATAGAGTGCGTAATGCATGCTGCCCAGCACGACGATCTTTCCGCCCGACGCGAGCCATGCGTCGAGCGCGACGCTCTGCGCGTTGGAGAGATCGCGCACGGACGGCTCATAGAGAACGATCGCCGCGACGCCGGCGTACGCGCGCGCGTCGGACGGCAGCTCGCCGACGGACGCCGCGACCACGGGATTGGCGGCGCCGGAAGAGAGCGGCAGCGCGCTGGGGAGATTGCTTTCGGTCAGCAGGAGGATTAGCGCAGACGGCGTAAAGTAACGGCGGAGATCGATCTCTTGGTTGACCTTGAATCCTGCGCCGCGAAACCCGACGACGAGCGGCCGGCTGATCGAGCCGGGATCGACCGTGAACGCGACGGTCTTGCGCGCCTCGGCGCCGACGAAGAGTTGGCGCCGGTGGAAAACCGGCAGCGCGCCGACGCCTTTGGCGGCGCCGCCTTTCCAGACGGTCGCCTCTACCGTTCCTTCGATCGGGGGTCCCTGGTTGACGACTTCGATTCTGAGCGGAAACGGACGGCCCAACTGGAACAGACCATGGAAGCCGACCTGCACGTTGAGCGTGACGTCGGCGGCATCAAGGGGTGAGAGCAGGAAAAGAACCAGAGCCGCTGGCAGGCAGACTAAAAGCGAAGCCTTTGTGCCTCGAAAGGACATGATTCCCCTTCAGACAGGCTCAGGTTGGTGAGCTTATCGAAACATCTTATGCAAAAGGCCGTATATCATAGAGCGGCGAATTTTTTCGACAGGTTGCTCAGAAAGCTTTCAGAAGGCGCAACCTGCTAGTCGATAAATTCCAGACTCAAAATTTCGAACGTACGTATGCCTGTCGGGGTATGGACCTGGACTTCATCGCCTTCGCATTTGCCGATCAAGGCGCGCGCGACCGGCGAGCTGATCGAGATCTTGCCGTTTTTCGGTTCGGCTTCGTGATCGCCGACGATCTGATAAACCACTTTGTCGCCGGTATCGCCGTCCGCCAGGGAGACCGTGGCGCCGAACACGACCTTGTCGCCGGAAAGCTTCGATATCTCTATGACCTGAGCGCGCGCCATCCGGTCTTCGATCTCGCGGATCTGCACGTCGAGGAGAGACTGGCGATCCTTTGCGGCGTGAAATTCGGCGTTCTCGGAGAGATCTCCGTGCTCCCGGGCTTCTTCGATCTCCTGCACCACCTTGGGCCGCTCGACGCTCTTCAAGCGCTTGAGCTCCTCCATCAGGAACTGATACCCCTTCTGGGTCATCGGGACGCGCGTATCCTGAGTTGCCATAACCCGTCTCCTGTAAAAATAAAAACCTCCCGGATCGCCGGGAGGCTCTGATTCAGACGGCTCAAAAACTAGGGTGAGTCTACCATCCCGCGCGGAGAAATCAACTATTCTTTACGTGTCTCGGCGGCGCGCGCCGCCGAACCAGACATCAGGGTGTTATCGTAATGCTCTTCGCGCGGATATTGTTGTTGCTGCCGTTGATTTCGTCGTTGGTCTCATCCACCACGGAGCCGTCATCCGCGACGGCAATGATGAAGCAGGGGCCGGTACAGCCGGCGGGAATCGTAACGATCGTGGAACCGGAGCTCTTTTTGCCGGGCTTGAGAGCCGGAACCGGATGGCTATCGAGAAGCGTATCGCCGCCATCGAAGATCGCATCGGCCGAGAGATAGAACGCCGTGGTTGACGCGCCCGCCGGGATCTGCCCGCGATTCTGCGTCGTGTCGGTAATCTTTATGCTCGAGCCGACGCTCGCGGAGATAGGCGCCGCGAGCTTGGCGACGACGAGATCCGGCAACGTGACTTGGATAGTGCCGACGACGAGGGTGTTATTATTCTCGTTCGCCTCGTTTATGACTCCATCGGCGTCGGCCATCGCGATGAGAAAATATTTCCCCAGCGGCGCCGAAATAGTGACGGGCGTGGATCCGGCATCATGTCCGCTCGGCGCTAAGGCCAGGATAGGCCGCGCGCCGAGCACTGTGTCTCCTCCGTCGACAACCCGATCCGACGAGAGAAAAAACCGGGTCGTCGAGGGGTCCGCATCGACCTTGCTGATGTTGACGGTCGTGTCCTTGAGCACGATCATCTGCCCGGGCGCGACGAAGTGCGGCACGGAAAATTTCTGCACGCGGAGATCGGCGAACGATACCTTGACCGTGGAGCTGGCTTCGTTATTGGTGGGATCGACGTCGGTCTCGTCGGCGGAGACCGTGGCGGTATTTTCCACGGTGCCGACGCCGGTGGTCGTGACCACGATCGTGACCGTGGCACTCGCGCCGTCGGCGAGAGCGCCGAGAGCGCAAGTGACCGTGGTCGTGCCGCTGCACGTGCCCGCGCTCGGCGTCGCGGACACGAACGTGACCCCCGACGGCAGAGGATCGACCGCCGTCACGCCGCCGGCGCCATCCGGTCCATTGTTGGTCACGGTCAAGGTGTAGGTGAGGTTCGCTCCGGGCTGGACTCCCGGTGACGATGAGGTCTTGCTCAATTTCAAATCGACGCAGCTCGTCGTGCAAACTTTGGCGACGAAGGCATCGACCAGTCCGTTTTGAATCAGATCCGGTCCAACGAGGTTGGGAAACGTGATCTCATTCGAGGCGGTCTCGCCCGCGACGTAGGCGCCGCCCTGGAGATCGACGGCGATCGCGTTGCCGCTATCGTCCGCCGAGCCGCCGATGAAACCTGCGAGCAACAGTCCGGTTCCGTCTCCTTTCACCTTGGCGATAAACGCGTCAACGCCGCCGTTCTGCGAAGTGCCCGGTCCGGTGAGGACGGGAAAACCGTTGGGGATCGAAGTCTCCGTCGAATCGGTCTCGCCGGTGACATACGCGCTGCAGCTCGACACGCAACCCGGGTCGAGCGCGATCGCTTTGCCGCGGTCGGTGCCCGAGCCGCCGATGTAGCCGGCGTAAACCAGTGCGCTGCCGGCGGCGTTCACCTTGGCGACAAAGGCGTCCACGCCGTCGTTGTGCGAAGTGTCCGGTCCGGTGAGCACGGGAAAACTATGAGGCAGCACAGTCTCCGTGGAAGTCGTCTCGCCCGCGACGTAAGCGGCGCCCGAGCCGTCCACGGCGATGCCGTTGCCGATGTCGCTACCGGAGCCGCCGATAAAGCCGGAGTAAACCAACCCATCGCCCGCAGCATTCACCTTGGCGACAAACGCGTCCACGCCGCCGTTGTGCAATTCGTCGAACGACCCCGTAGTCACCGGAAAGTCAGTCCCCGCATCGCCGGTCTCGCCGGTGACATAAGCTTCGCAGGGCACAACGCAGACCGGAGAGACGGCGATCGCTCTGCCGATGTCGGTGCCCGAGCCGCCGAGAAAAGTCGCATACGCCAACGCGGTGCCGGTTGCGTTCAGTTTGGCGACAAATGCGTCTACGCCGCTGAGGATCGTGTCGAACGCTCCCGTCGTCACCGGAAAGTTACTGGAGCTCGTCTCACCCGTGACATAAGCCGCGCCCGAGCTGTCCACGGCGATGCCGTTGCCGCGATCGGTGCCGGAGCCGCCGAGAAAAGTCGCGTACGTCAACGCGGTGCCGGTTGAATTCAGCCTGGCGACAAACGCGTCCACGCCGCCGTTGTGGCTCGCGTCGAACGCTCCCGTAGTCGTCGGAAAGTCGGTCCCCGCGTCGGAGGTCTCGCCGGTGACGTAGGCCTCGCAATCCGCCGCGCAGCCGGATTTGAGCGCGATCGCGTTGCCGCGGTCGTCGCCGGAGCCGCCGAGGAAAGTCGCGTAAACCAACCCGGCGCCGTCGGGACTTACTTTGGCGACAAACGCGTCCACGCCGCCGTTTTGTATCAGGTCGACTCCGGTGAGCGATTCGAATCCCTCACCGTCGGGAAAGGTCGTCTCGGTGGAACTCGTCTCGCCGGTGACGTAGGCGGCGCCCTCGCCGTCCACCGCGATGCCCTTCGCGCGGTCGTCTTCCGTGCCGCCGATAAAGCCGGCGTAAACCAGAATCGCCGGATCGATCACCAAAGTCTTGCCCGCGTCATACCCGCCGAGTCGAAAGCCGTAGTCGCGGCCATCGACGCCGAGCGCATAGGCTACCGGCACCGCGGCGCGCGCGCCGTCGCTTTCCTGGTACGCGAGCGGCTTATCGTCGTGAAAGCCGCCCACCGGCGTCGTCACTTCCAGCTCCTGCTTTTCGTTGATGCCGACCGACTCGGCCCCGCGATAGGCGAGCCGGATGCACGCCGGATCGGCGCCGGGGCGGACGACGAATTGGTATTTCAACCGGCTCGCGCTGCCGCTGTAAACGAGATCGATGCCGGGCCAGAGATCGGCGTAGACTAGCTTGGAATAATTTTTGAGCCCGATCTTCCACTGGTCCGCGGTTCCCTTGAAGTAGCTGATGACCGCCGGCGTCGGATCTTCGCCGCGCGGGACTATTTGCTGGCCGCCGACGAATTCGAGGCGCAGCGCCCGGCGCTCGGCCGGTGGCGCGGTGGCGGCGCCCGCGCGCGCCGCCGCGCGCCGCGCCGTGTCGGTGAGCACGAAAACAAGCCCGGTGGAAGTGAAATAGATGACCTTGTCTTTGCCGCGGATGTAGAATGCCGCGCGCGGATCGGTCTGTCCGTGATTCTCTATGAAGAAGAGCGGCAGTTGCCCCAGCGCATTTTTGACCCGGGAATCCGCCGCCGCGCTCGCAGCCATCGACAACATCGCGCCGGCGAGAGCGCAGGACAAAACGGCGGCCGGGCAGGTTCGATGACGGGAAGCAGATTTCTGTTGTCGAGAAAAAATCATCCGCGGATCAAGCGCGCTTGACGGGGCCGAAGACGTGACAGGATACTCCATGTCCGTCGGTAAAATCCAGAGGCGGCTCCAGTTTATCGCAGAGCTCTTCGCGATACGCGCAGCGCGGGTGGAAACTGCAGCCGGCGGGCGGATTGACCGGGCTCGGCACGTCGCCCTGAAGCACGATCCTTTCCTTCCGGCGCTCGGGATCGGCCATCGGAACCGCCGAGAGCAGCGCGCGGGTGTAGGGATGCTTGGCCTCCGAATAGATTTTGTCGCTCGTGGCGATCTCGACGATTTTTCCCAGGTACATGATCGCCACGCGGTGGCTGATGTGCTCGACCACCCGCAAATCGTGCGAAATAAAAAAGTAGGTGAGGTGCATCTTCTCCTGCAGCTCTTGCAGCAGGTTGATGATCTGGGCCTGAATCGAGACGTCGAGCGAAGAGACCGGCTCGTCGGCGACGATGAATTTGGGATTGACGGCGAGCGCGCGGGCGATGCCGATGCGCTGCCGCTGGCCGCCGCTGAACTCGTGCGGATAGCGGGCGTAATGCTCTTCGCGGAGGCCGACCTGATGGAGCAGCTCCATGACCCGGTCGCGCTTTTTTCTGCCGGTCGCGAGCTTGTGGATCTCCAATCCCTCGCCGACGATCGCGCCGACGCGCATGCGCGGGTTGAGCGACGCGTAGGGGTCCTGGAAAATGATCTGCATCTCCCGGCGCGTGTCGCGCATCTCGCGCGGCGACAGCCTGAGGAGATTCTTTCCGGCAAAGACGATCTCACCTGCGGTCGGCTCGATCAGCCTGAGCAGGGTCCGGCCGAGGGTGGATTTGCCGCAGCCGGATTCGCCGACCAGGCCGAGCGTCTCGCCTTCTTCGACGGCGAGGTCGACGCCGTCCACGGCCCGGACTTCCCCTTTGCGCCGGGAGAATAACCCGCCGCCGACGGGGAAATATTTTTTCAGATTTTTTATCTCCAACAAACTCATATTCTCAAATACTCAGCGCTCAGTCCTCGGCACGCAGCCCTTCTTCAGCCGGCAACCTCTTTAGCGCTCTCAAATCCTTCCACCTGCGGTCCGGGAAAATAACACGCCACCCAGTGATTTTTTTCTTTCTCCACCAGCTCCGGCTCGGCTTCCGCGCATTGCGGCGCGGCCCTGGGACAACGGTCGCGAAACCGGCAGCCGCTGGGCAAGTCCAACGGGCTCGGCACCGTGCCGGGGATCGCCGCCAGCCGCTTCCGCTTTGCCACGCGCGCGCCCGGCAGCGAGTTCAAGAGCCCCACGGTGTAGGGATGGAGCGGACGAATGAAAATTTCTTGCGCCGCGGCGCGCTCGACGATCTTGCCGGCGTACATGATCGCCACGTCGTCCGCCCGCTCGGCGACGACGCCGAGATCGTGCGTGATCAGGAGCAGCGCCATGCCGAGCTTCCCCTGCAGCTCCTCAATCAATTCGAGAATCTGCGCCTGAATGGTCACGTCGAGCGCGGTGGTCGGCTCGTCGGCGATGAGCAGGCTGGGATTGCACGAGAGCGCCATCGCGATCATGACCCGCTGGCGCATGCCGCCGCTCAGTTGGTGCGGATAATCGTCGACCCGGGACTCGGGATCGGCGATCTTCACCAGCCTCAGCATTTCGATCGTTTTCGCGCGCGTCTCTCGCTTTCCCAGTCCCTGGTGCAAGCGGATCGCCTCGCCGATCTGGTCGCCGATGGTAAAGACCGGATTGAGCGAAGTCATCGGCTCCTGGAAGATCATCGAGATCTCGTTGCCGCGGATCTTGCGCATCGACTCGCCGTCGAGCCTCAACAGATCGCGCCCGCGGTAGAGAATCTCCCCGCCGACGATTTTTCCCGGCGGCGACGGGACCAGCCGCATTATAGAAAGGGCGGTCACGCTCTTGCCGCAGCCCGACTCTCCCACCAGGCCGAGGGTTTGTCCTTCGGCGACTTGGAAGTTCACCCCGTCCACCGACCTGACCTCGCCTTCGGGAGTGAAGAACGATGTGTGGAGATCTTTGACCTGGATCAACGTAGCCATGGCCTTGAAATGCCTTACAACCTAAAACGATGCGGGCAAAGAATCAATCGCCGCGGCTGCGCGCCTTGTCGAGCGTTGATCTTGGCGCCGAGGTACGATAGCAGTTGAAGCGCGATGGGCCGAGTCAAAAACCTCGAAGAGATCAAGGCGATGATTCGCGCGCGCACGGGCAAGCGCAATGTTTTCCGCCGGGCCAAGAAGGACGAAGTCGAAGCGGTGCTCGGTCGCCTCACCGGCAAAGATCCCGAGCTGTGGGCGACCGAGTGGTCTCGGGCGGCGACGCCTTACGAAGAGGACGGCGCGCGGCACGAGCAGGCCGGGCGCGCCGACGAAGCGCGCGAGGCGTATCTCATGGCCTACGCCTACTACACGATCGGCCGCTATCCGGTGGCGCACACGCCGGGCAAGCGGGAATGCTTCCGCAAAAGTCTCGCGCTCTACGAACAGGCCGGCCGCTATTTCGCGCCGCCCCTCGAGCGGGTCGAGATTGCCTACGGCGATAAAAAAATCCCCGCCTATCTGCGCGTGGCGCGTGACGGCAGGCGGCGCCCGGCCGTGATCAACTTCGGCGGCATCGATTCGTTCAAGGCGGAGTGCTTCGAGTACGACGAGGCGCTGCAAGCGGCGGGCATGGCGACTTGCGCCGTCGACATGCCCGGCGTCGGCGAGTGCCCGATCAAAGGCTCGACCAGCGCCGAATCTCTCTTCGGCGCCATCATCGATGATCTGGCCCAGCGGCCCGAGATCGATCCCAAGCGCATCGCCATTCAGGGCCGAAGCTTCGGCGGCTACTGGGCGGCGAAGCTGGCTTTCGTCGAAGCGAAGCGCCTTCGCGCCGCGGTCGTCTGGGGCGGCGGCGTGCACTATTTCTTTCAGGAAGAGTGGCTGCGTGAATCGACCAATGCGGAGAGTTATCTGATGGACCACGACGTCGCGCGCTGCGCGGCCTTCGGCGTGAGCACGGTCGATGAGCTGGCGCGGATTTTTCCATCGCTGTCGTTGAAAACCCAGGGCTGGCTCGATAAGCCGTCGTGTCCGATGCTCATCGTCAACGGCAAAGACGACGTCCAGACGCCGATCGCCGATCTTTATATTTTATTGGAATACGGCGGGCCGAAATCCGCGCGGGTGTTTCCGGGCGGCCACATGGGCCAGACGCCCGAGACCTTGCCGACGATCGTTCGGTGGTTGAAAAAGGAGTTGAGTTAATTCCGCAGAGTCCCTGACCGCGCGCTTCGTTCGCGCGACATCGATCAGGCGCGGCGTGCCGACGCCGCTCCGACCGCTTTGGTCCGCACCGGCCGGATCGCCGCGGCGATCTCGCCGAGCAGCTTTTCCGCGGCGAGCACGCGGTGCTTGGGCAGAATCACCGACGCGACGTCGCGGTGACCGCCGCCCCCGTAGCGCGCAAAAATCTTCCCCAGGTTCGGCCCCGAGCGTTTTTGCCACGGACTGGCGTTGGAAGTAACCTTCGTCTGCTCCGGGCGGCGCCAAATCCCCAAAGAATATTTGGCCTGGGGAAAAAGATAAAACGGCATCATTCGATCGACAATCTCCGAATGGAGGCTCACGTCATAGAGCACGATGTCCCGCTCCAGGCGCGAGTTTTGACGCATGAGCTTGAGGCCCTTCCAATACCTGCGCAGCGCTTCCGCCGCCCGCGAGCGAAACGGCGCGCGCTTGACGATCTCGTCCAACGTCATTTGCCGCAGCGCGTCGATCAGCAGCCGGTGGTACTCGGCCGAGTCTTCGATGTGAAAGCTGAGCGCGATTTGGCGCGCCGCGGAGGCGTTGCCGACCGCCTCTTCCACCGAGTCGTAGCTCGCGCTGTCGAGCTTGTCCGCCCAGCGGACGGTTTCGGCGAGATGGGCCGGCAACTCCGCTCCCAAACGGCGCGCAGAGGCCGCGATCAGGCCGGCGCACGAAGGCGCTGCGGGATCCCAACGCACGTAGGCGGTCCGGCGCCGTTCATAATGGCGTTGCAGTTTTGCGTCGAGAAAACTGGTCTCGTGGTGGTCCCACCAGTACGTCGCCCCCGGATGATAGAGAAAGTCGACGACGCAGGCCCGCGGCTCCAGCGGCGTTTTCGGCCACGACCGTCCAACGTCGTAATCGACCGGCTCGATCGCCTGAGGTTTTTCTTTGCCGAGCTGCTCCAACATCCACGCCGCCACCGCCGCGGAAGCGACGCCGTCGAAGCAGGCCTTGTGCAGGTAGAGCTTCATCCCTGTTTTCTATTGTTCGCGATTCTCGCGTTCGTTTCAACCGCCCCGGGTCAGCGCTTCGTTTTCGACAGCACGTCCTTTTCGAACAGGGTGTGCATAATGCCGGCGATTTCTTTGTATTTGAAATAAGCTCCCGTCGGCAAATAGCTGTCTTCATAGGAGCGCGCGCGCTTCTGTTTGCCGATTCGGTTCGACCATTGCAGCGAAGCCAACACGATGATGGAGACGATCAAGACGCCGATTCGCGCCGGCAAGAGCCGGGCGCTGTCCTTGGTTTCAAAAACCCAGGTCGTCAAAACGGTCGTCAGAACCGCCAAGACGATGAAGACGCCGAGAATGCGCTTGAGATAAAAAATCAGCCGGCAGCCGTAAGTGCGCTCGAAATTTCGCCGGTAATACTCGTTGTGCGGATGCTTGTCATTTTCCCATAGGTTGAAATAGTCGAACCAGAGGCTGTTCGCTTTATCGCGCGGCAGACCCTTGACCTCGACGGCGTAGCTGCTCGGATAATAGTGCCGGAAGAAGACGCTCGCGCGCGAGTTGCCGGTGGCGAGATGGTCCTGGGAAAAAAGAATCCAGGGGAATATGACGACGAACGGAACTGCCAACCCCGTTTTGACCAACAGCTCGTTGACGGTTTTGATTTTTTCAAAGATCGGACTTAAAACTTCGTCGGGGAGATAGAGCAAAGCGAAGAAAAGGATACAGGCGGCGAGGGCCGCCGAGACCCAGAGTTGCATTTTGCGCTTGTAGGTTCCGGGAGTCTGACGGTCAGCCATAGAATGCGGCTCCTTGTCGTTGCGACAGTAAACAACGGCGGCGGGTCATGTCAAACCGAGTGCAATCTCCGATACAGCCAGCCCGTCGCGACTGAGAGCGCCTCGTCGTTGCGCCGGCCCGGCACGCGGCCCATGTGGCCGCCGTCGGCGAAGATGCGCGCCTCTTTGGGATCGCCGTGCTCCAGCGCCAGGTAAATATCCTCCACCGGATGCTGGTCGTCATGCTTGCCGTTGACGAAGAGCAGCGGCGCGCTCGGCCGATCGAGCAGGCCCTGGGTCTTGAGCGAGAGCTGCGGCGCGATCTCCAAAACTTCTTCGAGCGTTTTCACGCGAAAAATATACGAGCGCGAGTCGAGCAGGCTCGCCGGCGCCATGAGATATTGCGACGCGCGCTCGGTCAACGCGGGACGAAGCCATTCCGGTTGGAACGTATAGTGAAGCCCCGCGCCCCAGTTGACCGCGCCCTTGAGGCGCTTGGCCTCGACGTAGGCGAGTTTCGCCGCCCAGTAGCCGCCGAAGCTCCGGCCCATGACGGCGATGCGTTGGCCATCGATATCGGAGCGGTCTTCGAGATAATCGATCGCAGCGGAAAAAGTCCGCTCGGCGCCCGGCTCCTGCCCGAGCAAGGGGTTTTCGCCCGCGCCCGGCATGTCGATGACGAAAGTCGCCAGGCCGCGACGATGCAGCGCTTCGTTTTGTCCGCGCGAATCTTCCTTCCAGCCGTCCACACCGCCCCAATGCATGACTATCGGCGGACGCGCCACTCCGCCGCGCGGGACTTGCAGGTAACCCACGACTTTTTTCCCTTCGAAGGGAATCTCGATTCTTTCGACCGGCGGGTCTAAATATTTTCCCGCTTTGAGAAAGCTTCTGAGCGCGCCGCGATAGCAGCTCATCTTCTCCGGGCTGCTCGGGACGGGATAGCGGCCGATGCGGTAATACTCGTAAGCGAGATAATACAAATCGCCGGCCGCGTTGCTTTGCCCCTTTTGTTCCTGCTCCGAGGCGAGCGCTTCGTAGCGCGCCCCGATCTTTCCCCATTCTCTCCCCCACAAGTCCGGGTCGAGGCTATTCAGCCGCGCAAGCACTTCCTCCACGTCTTCTTTCCTTGTACGCTCGAACGGATTCACTCTCCCGGCGCGGCGGCGAATTTCGTTCTTCACTTCTTCGAGACTTCGTTCTTTCGCTGCCATGATACCTCCCTCTCAAAAAAGCATCTCTTAGCTTTCAGCCGTTCGCTGCCCTCACCCTTGCCCTCTCTCTCAGGGAGAGGGTTGGGTGAGGGATAACGTCCAAGCTGATAGGTGGACGCCGGCGCCTGATGGCTCCCTATTGCTCCTTCACGCCCAGCGACACCATCGCTTTCTTCAAAAATCGATCGTCCATGAATTGCTTGGGATCGAAATTGGGTCGCTCCTTGAGCGTCGCGATCTCCAGCTCGGCGCGCTTCATGATGCCTTCGGCGCTGAGCGATGGAATGAAGGCGTCGCGCGTCAGATCGTAAAGCGACGTCGCGGTCTCTTTGTCCACCTGCCCGTGCTTCATGATCAGCTCGATGCCGCCGTCTCGGCTCTGCCGGATGAAGACCATCGCCTTCACCACCGCCTTGACCGTGCGCTCGACGAGATCGGGCTCTTCTTGAATGATCTTGGCGGTCGTGAGCATCGCGCTGAACGGCACGCCCTTGAAAACGTCGCCCAGGTAGACGAGACGCTTGAAGCCGGCTTTGAGAACGACGCCGTCCGCCGGCGGCGCCATCAGCGCGGCGGCGACTCTCCCCTGCATCAGCGCCGCCGCCTTGGCTTGATCGCCCGGCATATTCAAATACTCGCCGAAATTCTGCGGCAGGCCGAAGTGGCTGAACAGCGCCAACAAGACGCTGTGAGTCGAGCCGCCGAACGTCACGGCGATCTTCTGGCCTTTCAGCTCTTCGAGTTTTTTCACTTCCGGCCGGGTGATCAGGCTCATGGGAATCTGGTTGAAGATCTGGAGCAGGACGCGGAGCTGCTCGCCGCGAAACATCACTTGCATCGCCGGGCCGAAGGCGGACGCGAAATGGACGCTGCCGCCGACGATCGCCTGCACGTTGATCGCATTGCCGCGCAAGTAGACCACCTGCGCGTTGGGCAGGCCCATCTCGTCGTAATAACCTTTATACTTCGCCGCGCTGAGCGGCAGATGCTGGACGTTGCCTGCGCTGGGCAGCGAGATGTAAACCGGCTTGGTGATCTGCGCCGTCGCGGGGGCGGCGAGACTCGCCAGGCAAAGAACGACGAAAAATTTCTTCATGTTTGCTCCTCCCTCGGCCGCGGGGCTAAAAACACGAACCCCGCTCGGGACTACGGCTGGTTATACGACAAGAGGAGGGAAAATGGGAAGCTGTTAGACAGACCGCTGCGCGCCGTTTCTCTCCGCGCCGGGCCGCGACAAAATTCCATAGACGGCCGCCGGCAGGCCCAAAAGCGAGCACACATACCCGAGAATGGAGAGCGCGAAGCCGCTCTCCACGACGTGCAATACCATGAGAAGCGGCAATAAAAATCCGGCCACGATGAGGACCGCGCCGATGGATGTCAACGTCAAAGCGCTCATGAAGCTTTGTCGTAGAGCCAGCACATCGTCAAATGGCCCGGCCGCGGCTCGAACTCCGGCGGCTCTTTTACGTCGCACAAGCCTTTCATGAACTCCGGACAGCGCGGGTGGAAGCGGCACGCCGGGGGCGGCCGCAAAAGACTCGGCGGCTCGCCGGGCGGCACGGCCTTCAAGCTCGTCGCGTTTTCCGCATCGGGATCGGGAATCGCCGCGAGCAGCGCCCGCGTATAAGGGTGCAGCGGGTGATGGATCAGCTCGCGGACTTCGGCCTTCTCGATGATCTGTCCGGCGTACATGACGAAGATACGCTCGGAAAAGTGCCGGACAGAGGACAAATCGTGCGTGATATAGATCACGCCGAGATCGTGCGCTCGCTGCAAACCGCGCAGCAGCTGCAAGATCTCCACGCGCACCGACGCGTCGAGCATCGACACCGGCTCGTCGGCCACCAGGAGCTTCGGTCTCAGGATCATCGCGCGGGCGATGACCACCCGCTGCTGCTGGCCGCCGCTCAGCATGTGGGGAAACTTCGGCAGCAGATCGTCTACCGGCGTCAGCCGGACTTCCTCCAAGACCTCGCGCACGCGGCGCTCGCGCTCGCTTTTGCCGCCCGCGTCGTTGACGATGAGAGGCTCCTCCAAAATGCGCCGCACGGCCATGAACGGCGGCAGCGCGCCGTAGGGGTCCTGCTGCACGTAGCCGACTTGCGATCGGTACCAGCTGAGATCGCGCGCGCTCAAGTCGGCCAGGTTCTTGCCCTCGAAGATCACTTCGCCCGCCGCGGGACGATAAAGGCGCAGGATCGTTTTCGCCAGGCTGCTCTTGCCGCAGCCGCTCTCGCCGACGACGGCGATCGCCTCGCCGCGCTTGAGTTCGAAGCTCACGCCGTCCACCGCGCGCACGAACCCCGCGCGGCCGAACACCCAGCGCCTGAGCTCGAATTCCGTGCGCAGGTTTCGGACGGACAGCAGCGCGCCGGTATCCACCGCGCGGCGAGTTTCATTCTGCGTCTCGACCTGAATTTCCATCGCCTCTTTTTACCTCGAAAGCCGAGACTCGGCAGTCGAATCTTTTTTCTCGTACAGCCAGCAGCGCACCTGCCGGCCGTCGCCCTGGTCGATCAGCGGCGGATTTTCCACGCAGCGGTCGAAACGGAGCGGGCAGCGCGGCGCGAAGCGGCAGCCGCGCGGCGGATCGATCAACCGCGGCGGCTCGCCCGGTATGAAGTCGAGCGGCTTGTCCTCGCGCAGCCGCGGCACGCTCGCCATCAGCTTCTGCGAGTAAGGATGGAGCGGCGCGCGGAAGAAACGCGCCGCGTCGGAGAGCTCGACGATCTCGCCCGCGTACATGACCGCCACCTGGTCGGCCAGCTCGCTCGAGGTGGCGACGTCGTGCGTGATGAGAATAAAGCTCGTCTTGAACTCGCGCCGGACCTCTTTCAACACGTTCATGATGTTGGCCTGGGTCAGCACGTCGAGGGCCGAGGTCGGCTCGTCGAGCACGACGAGCTGCGGACTCGTCACCAGCGCCATCGCGAGCGCCGCGCGCTGCCGCATGCCGCCGGAGAGCTCGAACGGATAGCGGCGTAAAAAGTCCGCCGGCAGTCCGACGCGCTGGAGCATTTCGCGCGCGCGCTGCCACGCGGCTTCCTGGCTCAAGCCGGAGTGGACGAGCAAAGGCTCCGCCACCTGATCGCCGACCCGGATCACCGGGTTGAGAGCGTTCATCGCCGCCTGCGGGACCGAAGAGATCTTCACCCACCTGACTTCGCGCCGGAAGCGCTCGTCGTCGAGGCGCATCACGTCCCGCGCTTCGAGAAAGGTCGCGCCGGCATAGGTGTGAACGTTGCGCGGCAACAAGCGCAAGATGGCGCGCGCCAGCGAGCTCTTGCCGCAGCCGGATTCGCCGAGCACCACGAGCGCCCGATTGTCCGCCAGCTCGAAGCTCACTCCATCGACGGCTTGCACGACGCCGCCGGTCGTA
>DASXRG010000322.1:0-3520 GCA_036506735.1 Binatia bacterium
ATATAGATGATCGCCTCGTTGCGATGGCGATGCGTGCCCGACTCGCCGCCGGGCGGGATCTCGCGGTAAAACGTCAGCATCGTCCGGACCGGATACCCGAGCCGCGGCGAAACGACTTCCAAGCGCCGGCCTCCGGTCCGCGCCGGCACAAGCTGAACATCCCTCTTTCTCGCGATCATCTTGGGTTTCGCTTTTTCCATGACCGTTTCCTTTCTTTTTCCTGTTTTACTTTTGACTTTTCCCCTCGCGCTGCCAAATCTTTTCTATCTCTGCCGTGCTCACCACCTTGCCAAAAAAACCGCCCAGACTCTCCAATGAAGCCTTGTGTGCGGCGACGCTCCGCGCCGCGGTGCCGTCCGCGACGACGAACACTTCGTAGTCGCGGTTGAATCCATCGCGAGCCGTCGACTCGACCGACCGGTTGGTCGCAGCGCCGCAAAGAAATAGCGCCTGCGCGCCGAGACCGCGCAAAGTCGAATCCAGCGAGGTCTCGAAGAACGCGCTGGGGCGCCGCTTGCGAATGACGACTTCGCTTTCCCGCGGAGCGATCTCTTCGATAATCTTCACTCCCCAACTGCCTTCCACGAGAGAGCCGCTCTTCCGGCTGGGCGAGAGCGGCGACGCATCGACGAAGCTCGGATGATACGCGGTGTAAACAAAAATCACGGGAACGGCTTTAACCCGCGCACTTGCGAGCAACTCTCGAACTTTGGGCACGAGCGAAGCGAACTCAGATGGAAACCCGCCGTGATACAGCTTGCCTTCGGGATGGAGCAGCTCGTTCTGCATGTCGATGATGAGAAGGCAATTCGCGGACGGCATTACGACTCTCTAGAGCTTCGGTTCACGCGCGACCCCCTCTTAAATATCTCCCCCTTGCCAAGGGGGAGACAGAGATGGGGTATGCATCCGGTTCGCATCGGGCTTCGACGCAATGATAAAGTTGTAAGTCTATCTTTCTTCAAGCGCCTCTTTGCCGGACCAGCTCCGCTCTTTTTTTCTCCGTCCTCTCTCGACTCACGCTGCGGAATCCCTCTTCCAGTACAACGCCGTAGATCACTTCCGCGGAGCCGAGGCTTACCAAGCCCTTTTGCACGTCGGCCAGAACTTTTTCCGGATCGCGTTCCAATGGATCGCCGAATCCGCCGCCGCCGCAGGCGACCCGCTCGAAGACGTCGCCTTTTTTGAGAAACGTTTCTTCGCTCGATTTCGGCTCGAGACTCCCGCCGAGAGCGTCGAAATCCACCGGCACTTCCCCTGCAGCGAGCCGCTCCTTGACCGCGGTGCCGCGCCGGATGTTGAACTGCGTCGTGCTGCCCGGATAACCGCCGGCGATTCCCGCCGATGCCGGCTGCTCGATGCCGCAGCCGTGGACCACACAGGTCGGAATCTCTTCCACGTCGTGCGGCGTCATCGCGAGTCCGACGCCCACGCCGCCGCGAAACTTTCCCGGCCCGCCGGTGTCTGGCTCTTGCCGGCGATAAAGATAGAGCAGCGGATACCTGAACTCGTAGGTCTCCACGTTGGCGATCGCACAGGCGAGCGAGCGGACGAAACCGCCGGTATCGATGCCGTCGCTCTCCGCGCGCGCGCCGGCGCCGCCCGCCATGCCGTCGAGCATGGTCGAGCCGAACGACTGGCCGCGCTGGTCGAGGCCGAAAAGCTCCTGCTGCCCCGACGCGCCGTTCCAGCAGGCCATCAGCCTCGAATGGTGCGTCTCGCTCGCGTCGAGCATCTTCGCGAGACACGCGCTCACCGCCGTCGTGGTGACGAAGCTGCCCGCCGTCGTCGCCTTGGCCGCGCCCGCCGGCCACGCGGCTTCGACGACCGTGCCTTTCTTCGAGACGATCTTGAGCGGCCGCAGGCCGCCGGCCGGACACATCGGAATGTCGTAGCAGAGATAGGCGATCACGCCGGCCTGTACTCCGGCAACGAGGCCCGAGTAGGTGCAGTTCGCCACCGCCGGCGCCTGCTTGGAGCTTTCGGTGAAATCGAGAATCAGCTCGTCGCCTTCCTTGGTCATTTTTAAGCGGATCGCGTACACCGCGCCGTCATAGTCGATATAGGAAGTATGGCTCCAGCTCCCGTCCGGCAATTCGCTGAGGCGCGCCCGGAGCTTCTTCTCCGTGACCTCGATGATGCGCGCCAGGACTTCGCCCATCGCGTCGGCGCCGTAGCGCTCGGCGATCGCCGTGATTCTCTCGCCCATGACGAGATTCGCCGCGATCTTGGCGCGAAGGTCGAGCGCGTTCAAATCGCGCGTGCGCGAGCGGATGAGGTACTCCTCTTCGAGATCGCGGCGAAGGACGCCGCGCTCGATGATTTTCACCGGCGGGATCACCGGCGCCTCTTCGAAGATCGACTTCGCGCCGGTCGCCGCCTGGCTGCCCTTGGACGAGCCGCCCACGTCCACCTGATGGATCGTCGCGCCCGTCCAGGCGATGAGTTTCTCTCCGGCAAAAACCGGCGCCACCAACGTGACGTCGTTCTGATGCAGCGCGCCGGAGTAAGGATCGTTGCATAGGAACATGTCGCCGGGAGCGAAGCCCGGATTGTCGGCGTATTTTTCCAGAATGGTCTTGACGATGAGCCCCTGGCCGATGGCGAGCGACGCGACGTAAGGGCCCATGACCACGGCGTCGCCGGCGGGATTCATGATACAGGTGTTGAAATCGTGAGCTTCGCTGGCGATCGGCGAGCCGGAGATGTTCTTGATCGCGCTCGCGGCTTCGGCCGCGATCGACCACAAGCGGTGGCGCAAAACTTCGAAGCGGATCGGATCGAGAGCCGTTTCCATGTGTCAAACCATCTCTATCAAAAGATTCAGGTACGCGTCCACCGTCGCCCTCTGGTCCGGATGGAGCAGCGCCGTGGTCGCCGGGCTCTCGATCACCGCCGGGCCGGCGATGCGATTTTTCGGCGCCAGCCGCTCCATCCGATATACAGGCACCGTGACGAAACGGTCGAAATAAACTTGCCGCTCGCCCACGCGCGCGCCGTTGGGGCTTTCGCCTTGCGGCGGCAGCGCTTTCAACTTCGGTTTGTAGGTTTTCACCGTGGCGGTCACGGCGAATGCGCTGAGCTCGACGCCGGCCTTTCGGTAGGCCGTCCCCTTGCCGTAAATCTTTTCATAGCTTTGCTCGAAGCTGTCGAGCAGTTCTCCGACATTGTTTTCTTTCAGCTCTCCGCCCGGTGCCGGGATGCGCACGTTGTGCACCTGGCGACGGAACTTCATGTCGAGCGCGCGGTCCAAAACGAGCTCACCGGCCGCCTCTCGTCGCGCCTCTTCTTCCAGCTCGCCGAAGATCGCGTTCAAGGTGGCCGCGGGCGCGGGGAACGGCATCGGATGCGAGCGCGTGTATTGCCGGCGGATGTCGCAGCCGGCGATGCCGAAAGCCGAGAATGCCGGCGCAAAGGGCGAGACCAGAGCGAGCGAGACGCCGATGTCGCGGCCGTACGATCCCACGTGCAGCGGCCCGCCGCCGCCGTAGGCGTAAATCACGAAATCGCCCGGATGGTA
>DASXRG010000323.1:0-4847 GCA_036506735.1 Binatia bacterium
TTCTTATCGTCTGCGCTTCCATGCGCATGCCCGCGGCATCCGCCGCAGCCCAGGCCGGAAGCAAACATCAACACGAAAAACACAACAACCAAAATCCAAGTCCAGTTGTTCTGAAGAAATTCCATGGCTATTCTCCTTTCCAGCTCTCCCCCGGCGCGTTCTATAAATCCCAGAGAAAGGTCCGTTCCTTGATTCCCGCCAGGTCGTTAATCACAAGCTCCAGCCGCTGCCGAAAGATCTGTTTCGGCGACCCTGCTCCAAAGTCTAGGCAATTGACCTGGTTTCCTAAATCTAGGAGGGTGGTTTAAGGCTTTTCTCATTTGTACGAATTCGCCGTCGGACTCTCTCTCCTAAGCAACCGAAATCCTACACAAAATCTTCCTTCCGCGTGGCATGAAAGGTGCTGTTGTCGACGCTGTATGGAGAAGCCATGCAGACCAACCTGAACGTTCTAAAGCCGGCAATCGAGGCCGTGGACGCCTTGTCCGAAAGTTATCCGTTTCCCGGAATTCCCGGTACGGCCGACGGATCGGAAGCGGTGGTCTGGGTCGAGACGCATATCACCCAGGGCGCGTGCGCGTATCCGATCACGCCGTCGACAATGATGGGCGGCGCCTATCAGGTCGCGGTCGCCAACGGACAGAAAAACCTTTGGAACGAGCCGCTTTCTTTTCTCGAGCTGGAATCCGAGCACAGCGCGGCCAGCAGCTGCGAAGGCTTCGCGCTCAGCGGCGGGCGCGTGGCGAATTTCACTTCCGGCCAGGGACTGATCCTGATGAAGGAAGTGCTCTACGTCATCTCCGGCAAGCGTTTGCCGGTCGTTTTTCACATCGGCGCCCGCGCGCTCACTTCCCAGGCGCTCAACATTCACGCCGGGCACGACGACGTCATGGGCGTCGCCGACTGCGGCTGGGGGATGCTTTTCGCGCGCAATGCTCAGGAAGCGGCCGACCTCGCGTTGATCGCGCGCCGCGCCGCCGAAGAATCGGAAACGCCTTTCTTCAACGTGCAGGACGGTTTTCTCACCACCCACACGATCGAGAGCGTTCGTCTGCCCGAGCCGGCTCTGATGAAGGAATTTATCGGCGCTCCCGACGCCGGACGCCGGCTGCGCAACCTGATGGATCCCGAGTATCCCGTCATGAGCGGCGTGGTGCAGAATCAGGACAGCTATATGAAGGGCAAGATCGCGCAGCGCTTTTACTACGACCGCGTGCCGCACGCCGTCGAGCGCGCGATGAGCCGCTTCAAAGAATTGACCGGCCGGCGCTACGGCATGATCGACGCGTATCGCATGGAAGACGCCGAGTGCGCCATCGTCGGCATGGGCAGCCTGGTCGAAACGGCCGCGGCCACCGCGGATTTCTTGCGCGAGCACGAGGGCAAGAGGGTCGGCGCGCTGCACGTGACCTGCTTCCGGCCCTTTCCGGGACCGCAAATCGTAGACGCGCTCAAACATCTAAAAGCGATCGCCGTGATCGAGCGGCTCGACAATCCGCTGGCGCAATCGAATCCGCTGGCGGCGGAGATCAAGGCCGCGTTCGCCGACGCGCTCTCGGGCACGCCCGGCTATCCGAAAATAAACCGCGCGCCGCTGATTTATTCCGGCTCGGCCGGACTCGGCAGCCGCGACATACCGCCCGGCGATCTCGCGGCGGTCGTGGAGCACGTGAGCCGCCGCGAGCCGCGGCGCTTCTTCGTCCTCGGCGTCAAGCACGAGCTGGCGCTCGCGTCCGGGCGCGAGCGCCAAGAGCTCCAAGATCTCGACGTCCGGCCGCGCGGCGCGTTCTCGATGCGCGGCCATTCGATCGGCGGCTACGGCTCGGTGACGACCAATAGGATCATCGCCGCCGTCGTCGGCAGCCTCTCGGGCCTCAAGGTCCAGGCGTATCCACTCTACGGTTCGGAGAAGAAAGGTCTGCCGACGACCTATTACCTCACCGTGGCCGATCAACGTATTCGCGTCCACTCGGAGCTCAAGCGCGCCGACTTCGTGCCGCTGAATAATGTCGATGCGTTTCAAATCGGCGATCCGGTCGACGGCCTCGCGGACGGCGGGACGATCTTCTTGCAGCATGCGAGCCGCGACCCGGCCGAGGTGTGGGCGGCAATTCCCAAAAACGCCCAACGGACGATCCGCGAAAAAGGAATTCGGGTGCTGGCGCTCGACGCCGTCAAGATCGGCCGGGAGGTCGCCAGCAAACCGGAGCTGGCGCAGCGCATGCAGGGCATCGTGCTGCTCGGAATCTTTCTCCGCGTGGCGCCGTTCATGTCCGAATGGGGCGAGGAGAAGATTTACGCGGCCGTCGAGCAGTCGATGCGAAAATTTTTCGCCAAGCAAGGCGAAGCCGTGATTCAAGACAACCTGCGCGCGATCAAGCGCGGCAGCGCGGAGGTTTTCGAGGTGCCGCGGGAAGTTATCGAAGCGAACGGGAGATGAGCATGCTCACGAATGAAAGAACGTTTCGACGTTGGCTGCCCCCCGAAGAAGCGCCGGCGCTCGCACCCGCGCCTCCGGCTCCCGAGCTCGACGCGGACGACTTCAACCAGCGCATCGTCGGCGCCTATCGAGAAGGGAAGGGCGCGGCCCTTTTGCCGGCGGACGCCGCGCTCGCCCGCAGCCTGATGCCCCCCGGAACCGCCGCGTTGCGCGATTTCAGCCACATCGCGCCCGAGATTCCGGAATTTATCTCCGACCGCTGCGTGGGCTGCATGGCTTGCGTGACGGAATGTCCCGACACCGCGATCCTCGGAAAAGCCATTCCGGCTTCGCGCCTGGAGCGGGAACTCGGTGGCATCGAGGACGTAAGCGCGCGCGTGTCGTTGGCCGCCCATTGGGCCAAGACGCGCAAATATCACGAGCTGGCGGCCAAGCAGGGGCACGAAGGCGCGCTGTTCGGCATTTTCATCGATCCGACCAAGTGCAAAGGCTGCGGCGAGTGCGTCGCCGTCTGCGACGCGCTCGACTTCCACGCGCTCACGATGGTCAAGAAGGACGAAGCGACCTTGCCGCGCTGCCGCGAAGCTTTCGATTTTTTCCGCCGCATTGGGCCGACGCCGAGAGAGTATATCAACGAGCGCGCGCTCGCCGATTTCATGCTCGACGAAGCGGCGGCGCTGCTCTACGTCGGTGGCGCCGGGTCGTGCATGGGCTGCGGCGAGGGCACGGCGATCCGCATGATGCTGGCCGCGAGCGGGTTCGTCCACGGGCCGAAAAATCTCGCGATCGTCGCTTCGACTGGCTGCAACACGGTGTGCGCGTCCACGTATCCTTACAATCCCT
Source organism: Binatia bacterium (assembly GCA_036506735.1). Classification (GTDB taxonomy): domain Bacteria; phylum Desulfobacterota; class Binatia; order UBA9968; family UBA9968; genus JAJPJQ01. The sequence goes on from DASXRG010000323.1 coordinate 3,284, forward strand.
ATCGGGTCCCGTGGACCAACTCGCTGTTTGAAAACGCTCCCGCCGTCGCGATGGGCATCCGCGCGCGCTGGGATCAGGTCGGCTGGCACGGCAAAAAGCTCTGGGTCATCGGCGGCGACGGCGCGATGTACGACATCGGCTTCCAGAGCGTGAGCCGTCTGCTCGCCAGCGGCATGGACGTCAAGATCCTCGTGCTCGACACCCAGGTCTATTCCAACACTGGCGGCCAGGCCTCCACCGCTTCGTTCCTGGGGCAGGACGCCAAGATGGCAAGCTTTGGCAAGTCGCTTCACGGCAAGCACGAGCACCGAAAAGAATTTTCCGAGATTTGCATGATGCATCCCGAAGTTTACGTCGCCCAGACGACACCGTCGCATATCAATCATTTTTACAAAGCGGTCATGGATGCGAACGAGTACCCCGGCCCCGCGGTCGTCAACGTTTACGCCACGTGCCAGCCGGAGCACGGCGTCGCCGACCATCTCTCCGCGCAGCAGGCGAAGCTGGCGGTGGAATCGCGCGCGTTCCCGCTGTTCATCTACGACCCGCGCAAGGGCGAGAAGATCCGCGAGCGGCTTTCCCTCACCGGCAATCCGGCGCAAAAAGAAGACTGGTGGACGCCGCCCAACGCGGACAAGCCGCTTACCTTCATCGACTTCGCGCGCGCGCAGGGGCGCTTCGCCAAGCAGTTCGACGCCGCAGGCAATGCCTCCGAGATGATCGAGCGCGCCCAAGAAGACCGGTGCGCCAACTGGCATCGCCTGCAAGAGTTGGCGGGGATTCGTTGAAAGGAATTTTTTGTGAGCGCCGCCGATTTGGTCAACCGTTTCTCCCTGGCGCGCTTCGCCTATCGCCGGCGCGACGTCGCGGCGGCGGCGGCCGCGCACGCTCACGATCATCTGGAAAGATCGCTCTACGAAACCGGCCGGCACAGCCAGCACCTGGCCGACGCGGTGCTCGGCGCGACCGACGGCATCGTGACGACGTTCGCCGTGGTCGCCGGCGCGGCGGGCGCGACTCTCTCTTCGGGCATCGTGCTCGTCATGGGCTTTGCCAATCTTTTCGCCGACGGGCTGTCGATGGCTGTGGGCAATTACCTCGGCGCGCGCTCGCAGCAGGATTTCTGGCGCGAGGAGCGGGCGCGCGAGATCTGGGAAATCGAAAACATTCCCGACGCCGAACGCGAGGAGATCCGCAAGCACTATCAGCGCAAGGGTTTCGAGGGAGAAGCGCTCGAGCGCGCCGTCAGGATCATCACGTCCGACAAAGAGCGCTGGCTCGACGAGATGATGCGCGAAGAGCTGGGCATACACGAGGAGAAGAACGCGCCGCTCGCGAGCGGACTGGTGACGTTCTGGGCGTTCGCCGTCGCCGGCTTTCTGCCGCTGGCGTCTTACGCCGCGGCTTTTTTCGACTCGAGCATGCTTCCGGCCGCGTTCCCGCTTTCGATCGCGCTTACGGCGGCCGCTTTATTCGGCGTTGGCGCGGCGCGCTGCTTCATCACGCGGCGTTCGTGGCGGCAAAGCGGACTGGAGATTCTCGCATTGGGCGGCGCCGCCGCGGC
>DASXRG010000324.1:0-1638 GCA_036506735.1 Binatia bacterium
TTTTTCCGGCTGCCTTGAATTCGGCGGACGTTGCGCTTCATCCAGGAAAGATCCCGCAGCGCCTCCAGCGCGGCGAGCTGGCTCAGCCGATTCACGTTGTACGAATCCTTGACCTTGATCATGCCCGCGATGATCTCCGCCGACGCGAACGCGAGCCCGATGCGCATGCCGGCAAGCGCAAACGACTTGGAGAAGCTTCTGAGCACGACGAGATTTGGATTCCGTTCAAGCAGCGGAATGGCCGAGGCCTTCCCGCCTTCGGCAAAATCGATGTACGCCTCATCGACCACCAAGACGCCGGAGATCGTCCGGGCCAACTTCTCGATCGACTCCGGCGGCAGCAACGTGCCCGACGGCGAATTGGGATTGCAGACGAAGGTCAGCGCGGCGGTCTGGGAAAACAAATCGTCCGGGAGAGAAAAGTCGGCGGGATACGGTATTCCGACCTTTAACCCTTCCTGAATCGCGATCAACGTATCATAGAGAGTGTAGGTCGGCTCGGGATAAAAAACCCGGTCATGCGCGCCGACAAAGCAGCGCATCAGAATCGACAGCAGCTCGTCCGAGCCGTTGCCGGCCAGCACGTTGCCGGGCGCCACGCCGTAAGTCGCGGCGGCCGTCGACCGCAGCATATCGCTGAGTGGTTCAGGATAGAACCGGAGCGAGCGGTTCGCGGCTTTGCGCAGCGCCGAGAGAACGCGCGGCGAAGGTGGATAAGGGTTTTCGTTGGTGTTGAGCTTGATAAAATCGCCGTCTTGGGGTTGCTCTCCGGGAATATAGCCTTCCATCGCGGCGATATTTTTCCTGAAGCGATAAGACATGAGAGTGGATTCTAACGCGAAAGCCGACGCGTAGGCAAATCGCGCGCTTTCAAACGAAACCGGGTTTTGTTAAAATAGGCGTTATGGCGAAAAAGCGGATTGCCACTGGCATAGACGGATTGGATCCCCTGATCGAGCAGGGGCTCCTGCCGGCCAAGTCGTATGTCGTCACCGGAGATGCCGGGACCGGGAAGACCACCGCCTGCCTCCAGTTTCTATTGAAGGGACTCCTGAACGATGAAAAGGGCGTGTACGTCACCGTGGATGAGCGGCCGAGCGATATTTTGGACTCCGCGGCATCCCTAGGTTGGGACTTGCAGCCGTACGTGCACGACAAACGGCTCGTCATTTTGGATGCTTCGCCCTATTTCAGCGCCCGCGCCGGCACGGTAAGGGAAAAAGAGGCGGACGTTAGCAAGATCGTCACCGACCTCGCCAGCCATATCAATCGGATGCAGGCGCAACGGCTTGCCATCGACCCCATAGGCCCGCTGATCAGGGCCGACAGCTCTCCGGGCCGGGCGGAAGAGCAGGCCCGATCGTTGATTCAATTGTTGCAAACCCACCTTCCGACCACGAACCTGCTCAGCTCTCACTCGACGGGAAGACGGGATCAGGAGACGAGCAGCATCGAGGAATTCCTCGCGTCCGGTGTTTTCGTCCTCAGGATGATCCGGCTGGGCGACAGATTCACCCGTACTCTATGGATCAAAAAGATGCGCGGGACCGCCGCGGAACCGAACGAGTATGAGTTCAGCATCGCTAAAGGAAAAGGCATCGTCCTCACGTCGCAGCTCCTCCAGCCTCTGGAAGATAC
>DASXRG010000325.1:0-16985 GCA_036506735.1 Binatia bacterium
TATCCCGAAATTCCCCACCAGCGGCAGCACTCCCAACGCCTCGATCACTCCTCGACCCCCCGCGTTCTGCCCTTGCTCTTTCTCCGCCCCGCCGCCTAACTCTATCTTCCCAAACGGCTCCAACGCCGCCGCCGCATGCGCCCTCGGCGCATAAGCAAAAACCATGATGCCTATCACTGCCAGCGTCGCCAGTAGAATTTTCATGCGCCTCCTCCGTTGGTCGGTAGATATTGCGTCTTGTTTACAGGTAAAATATCTATCTGTCAAGGCCAAAATCGCTTTTGACAAACCCCTTATTTTATTGTACAAAACGCTGGCTGCTGGCTATAATTTGACCGCCTTGTACTACGTGAAATCCGTGCCGCATCTCGCCGGCGACAGCATACTCGTCATGCCCGAAAAAAAAACATAAGTCGGATGGTCTCTTTATCCGACCAGCTTAACATTTCGGCCATCGTGCCCTTCCATAAGGAGAGCCCGGATTTCCGCTATTGTCTGGAAGAGTTAAGCCGGACGGTTCCCCGTCCTTACGAAATCATCGTCGTCGCCGACGGGGAAACCGGCGGCTTGGCCGAAGAAGCCGGCACTATCGGCGCGCGGGTCCTCAGGCTACCGGTTGCCGGTGGGCCGGCCCGGGCGCGAAACCTTGGCGCGGGCGCGGCCACGGGCGACATCCTCTTATTCATCGACAGCGACGTCCTCGTTTCCCGTGAGACCATAGGGAAAGTCGCAGTCGTTTTTAAAGAGACCGCCGATCTGGCAGCTCTTATCGGGTCTTATGACGACGAGCCCGGCGCGGTCAATTTTCTCTCGCAGTACAAGAACTTGCTGCATCATTACGTGCATCAAACGGGTCGCGTCGAGGCTTCGACTTTTTGGGGCGCTTGCGGCGCGATTCGGCGCAAGATTTTTTTCGAGCTCGGCGGCTTCGATGAAACGTATCGGTATCCGTCCATTGAAGACGTCGAGCTGGGTTATCGGCTCAAACAAGCCGGCTATCGGATCCGGCTCTGTAAGGATCTGCAAGTCAAACATTTGAAGCGTTGGGGAGTGCGATCGTTGCTCACGGCCGATATTTTTCGCCGCGCCCTGCCTTGGACGGAGCTAATTTTGCGTCATCGTCACGTGCTGAACGATCTTAACCTGCGCCGCTCCAGCCGGGTCAGCGCTCTGCTGGCCGTCGGCTTGGCGCTTTCATTGATCGGCGCCTGGTGGAAAATCGGTCTGCTCGGCCGGGCCGCAGTTATCGGCATCCTGCTGCTGGCGCTCAACGCGCCGCTCTATCTTTTCTTTTTTCGCAAGCGAGGACCGGCGTTCACGTTTCAGGCCGTCCTGTGGCATTGGTTCTACTATCTCTACAGCGCCGTGGCTTTCGCGGCCGGCGCGGTCCTCTATCTTGCCGATAGCGGTCTTGCCCGGCGCCGGCGACCGCACAAAACCGCCGCGCAGGCCGGCGATTCCAATCTTCGTTGATGGACAACGATACGATCGTCGTCATCGGCGCAGGACCCGCAGGGCTGAGCGCCGCGCATGAGGCCGTCAAGCTCCAGCGTCACGCGATAGTCCTCGAGAAGCGCGACAAGGTCGGCGGTCTCGCCCGCACGGAAAACTATCGCGGATACTCGCTGGACATCGGCGGCCACCGCTTCTTCACCAAAGTGGAAGAGGTGAACCGTTTGTGGCGCCGGATCCTCGGACAAGAATTCCTGCGCCGGCCGCGACTCTCCAGGATCTACTACAACCGCAGATTCTTTTACTATCCGCTGAGGCCGTTGAACGCTCTCATCGGGCTCGGCTTCTGGAGCAGCCTGCGGATCGTGGCGAGCTACGTCCGCTGGCAACTCTTCCCGCACTCGCGCGAGGAGACGTTCGAGCAGTGGGTGACCAACCGTTTCGGGAAAAGACTGTTCCGGACGTTTTTTAAAACCTATACGGAGAAAGTTTGGGGTATTTCGTGCGCCGAACTGCGCGCCGAATGGGCCGCCCAGCGCATTCGCGGCCTGTCGCTCAAGACGGCGCTCGTGAGCATGTTTTTGACGCCGAAAAAAACCATTAAAACCCTGATCGAGGAATTCGAGTATCCCCGTCTCGGGCCGGGAATGATGTGGCAAGCGGTCAAAGAAGAAGTCGAGCGCCAAGGCTCTCAAGTGCGGCTTAATTGCGAGGTCGTCGGCATTCGGCGCAGCGGCAAGCGCATCGAGAGTCTCACCCTGTCGAATCGCGGCCATGATGAAGTCGTCCAGGGCGCGGTGTTTGTCTCGAGCATGCCGCTCAGAGAATTTTTCCAGAAGCTCGACCCGCCGCCGCCGGCCATCGTCGCACAAGCGGCCGAGCGGCTCCAGTATCGCGACCTCATCGTCGTATGTCTGATCGTCAGGAAGCCCGATCTCTTCCCGGATAATTGGATCTACATCCATGACCCGACCGTGAAGGTCGGACGCATACAGAATTATAAGAACTGGAGCCCGGACATGGTTCCCGACGGCGCCAAGACGAGCCTGGGACTGGAATACTTTTGCAGCCGCGGCGACGCCCTATGGAGCATGGCGGATTCCGCTCTCGTCGAGTTGGGCAAACAGGAAGTCGCGCGCATCGGCTTGGCCGAGATTGCCGACATCGAGGACGGCTGTGTCCTCAGAGCCTCGGAGGCCTATCCGGTGTACGACGCGGAGTATCGCGCCCATCTCGCGCTGGTCAGAGAATTCATCGACGGGCTCGAGAATTTCCACACCATCGGGCGCAACGGCCTGCATCGCTACAACAACCAGGATCATGCGATGCTGACCGGAATGTTGGCGGCGCGAAACCTCATCCTGGGGGAGCATCACGACCTCTGGAAGGTCAATACCGAGCCGGAGTATCAGGAAGAGGCGCTGGTGGAAGGAGACGCGGTCCTGCGGGCGTTGGAGCAGGCGCTCGCGCGCGTCTTCACGAAGCTCGACCGAACGGCCTTAGGTCTCTCGCTGGGAACGGTCTCGGCCGTGGTTCTCTTCGCTGCGACCCTACTGGTAGTAGTGAAAGGCGGCGATGTCGTCGGCCCGAACTTACAGCTCTTGCGCCATTACTTTCCCGGTTATGCCGTCACCTTCTCCGGCAGCTTCGTGGGACTCGCTTATGGTTTTGGGAGCGGCTTTATCGGCGGTTGGATATTCGCCGCGCTCAGGAACGCGGCGCTGTTTCTTTATCTCGCCCGAATCCATCGCAAAGCCCAGCGAAGATTGCTGCGCAGGTTTTTTGACTATCTCTAGGAGGGATTACGATGGCCGATAACGATGCCAATCTGGAGCAGGTCATACTCACTCGCGTGGTGCGGCTCAACGCCAAGATCCAGGGCATCGTCACCGGGCTCGTCGCCGGGCTCGGGCTCTTCGTCGCCACGAACTGGCTGGTGCTGAAAGGAGGCAAATATGTCGGCCTCCATCTCTCGCTCCTAGGCCAATTCTTCATCGGTTATCGGGTGACCTTCCTGGGCAGTTTGGTGGGATTCGGCTACGCGTTCGTCTGCGGTTTTGTCCTAGGATATTCCGTCGCTTGGTTGTACAACTGGTTCGCGGATCTGAGACAAGCCAAATGAGCTTCTCCACGCCGGTATGAACTTTTTTTCCGATGTGAAAATGTACTGGCGCTTCGCCGCCGGTCTGCGGGATTTTCTGCGCCACACGGTCTCGCTCGAGGAAGCCCGCGCGATCGTGCGCCGGCGCATGGCCGAACGGGAAAACAATTTTCTGCGTTTGCTCGAGCGCGGGATCTTCGGCTACCCGCGCAGCCCATATTTACCTTTGCTCAAACTCGCCGGCTGCGAAATGGGCGATCTGCGCAACATGGTGCGCGCCCACGGATTGGAGGGAACGCTCGGCGCTTTGCGGCGTGCCGGGGTCTACGTCACTTTTGAAGAGTTCAAAGGAAAGATCCCGATCGTGCGCAACGGCCAAACCATTCCGGTTCGTGCGCGCGACTTTGACAACCCGTATCTGAACCATTATTACAGCGCGGAGACCGGAGGCACGACCGGCGCGGGCACGCGCATCGCCATCGATCTCGATCACCTGGCGGCCGACACACCGTTCAACATGTTGGCGCTGGATGCTCAAGGCGTTCTGAACGCGCCCAAGGCGATCTGGCGTGGGGTCCTTCCCGACGGCAGCGGCCTCAACTACGTCATGCGCGGCGCGAAAATGAGCCGCTTGCCGGAGAAGTGGTTCACTCCCATTACCCGAGAAGACTATAAGCCCGCCGTTAAATACCGCCTCGCGACCCGTGCCATTGCCCTGGCGGGGCGGCTTTCCGGCGTTCCCATTCCCCGACCCGAGCCGATCACATTTCGCGAGCCGGGAGCGATCGCCCGCTGGGCACGTGATGCCCTCCTGGTAGAGGGTCGGTGCCTGATCTTTTGCCTGGTAAGCAACGCGCTCCGGGTATGTGTCGCTGCGCAAAAACTCGGCATCGACTTGACCGGAGCTACTTTCGAAGTGGGCGGAGAGCCGCCGACCATCAGCAAGGCGAATACGATCGCGATCTCCGGGGCTCGATGTTATCCCACCTATCATTTCGGCGAATGCGGCCGGGTGGGCATGGGCTGCGCGCGGCCCGTGGACGGCAACGATGTCCACTTTTTCAAGGACGGGCTGGCGGTCATCCAGCACCCGCGTCAAGTGCCCGGATTCGATCTTACCGTCCAGGCTTTTTGCTTCACGACTCTTTTACCGACGGTGCCGAAACTGATGCTCAATACGGAGATCGACGACTATGGCGTGATCGAGACGCGCTCCTGTGGTTGTCCGCTGGAGGACTATGGCTATTCCGAGCACATTCGGGAGATCAGGAGCTTCCGCAAGCTTACGGGCGAAGGCGTGACGCTCGTCGGCAGCGAGATCGAAGCCATTCTGGAAGAAATCTTGCCGGCCCGCTTCGGCGGCAGCCCGCTCGATTACCAGCTGCTGGAGGAAGAGGACGAAAAAGGTTTTACCAAACTAAGCCTGCTGGTGAGTCCCGCGGTCGCCATCACGGATGAAACCGCGGTGATACGCACGCTCCTCGAAGCCTTGGGCCGGCAAAATGTGGCGGGCGGATTGACGCGAGCGATTTGGGGCCAGGCGAAGACGTTGAGGATCAAGCGGATGGAGCCTTTGCCGACGGCGCGCGGCAAACTGATGCCCCTGCATTTGATCCAACGCGCAAGCGGCGGCCGCCCGCTTCCGCCTTCGCGAGAGCGACTCTGATAGAAAAAGAAAAATGCCGCAGCCGTCCAGCTTGGAGAAACCTCCGCCGCCTTTTTTCATCGTGGGATGCACGCGATCGGGCACGACTCTGGTCTCGAGAATCCTGGACAGCCATTCACGCATCGCGGTTTACCACGAGAGCCATTTTTATCCCGTGCTGCGCGCCGATCTTCACCGCTACGGCGATCTGCGGCACTTGCCCAATCTGCGGCGCTTCATTTCAGACGTGCGCGAAGTGGTCCGGCTGCAGGGAAGAATGGAGCCTCCCGGCGAAAATGAAGTCTTGGAAGCCCTGGAAGCCCCGACCTTCCAAGGAGTGCTGGCCACCATGCTGCAACTCTATGCCCGGCGTCAGGGAAAAATCCTCGCCGGCGACAAAACCCCCGCTCATCATGCTTATCTCTCCGAGATCTTGGAAAAATCCCTCGAGGCTCGCGTTCTATTCATCATACGCGATCCGCGCGACACTATCGTCGCCATCCGGGAAAAATTCGGCACGAGTCTCAACGGAGCCATCTGGCTATGGAACGACGCCTTCCGGAGCTACCAGAAATTCTCGCGGCGCGTGCACTTGGTGCGCTATGAAGAATTGGTGCGGCGTCCGGAAGAGTTAGTCCGCGACCTCTGCGTCTATCTCGGCAAAGGCTATGAGCCCGAAATGCTCCGCTTCTTCGAGAGGATTCCAGTTTGGCTGGCAAGGATCCCGTTCAACAAGGATCTCCTTGGACCGGTAGACCCGCGCCACATAGGAAGCTTCCGCAAGATGCCGGCCCGAGACATTGAACGAATCGAAGCCGCGTGCGCCGCCGGCATGGACGCGATGGGCTACGAATTCAGCCGCGCCAGGCCCGAAGCATTGGCGATTGCTCCACCCACGAAGCTCGCCCTCTTGATCGACCGACTGCGATTCTATCGTTGGAACCCGATACGCTGGCGGCGGGGATGGATCCGTTGGAAGATTGTGCTCCGGCTGCGCGCGAGATATTTCGTTTCTTTCGGATGGCTGCGAAATTGACGACCGACGGCGCCACGCTCCCGATCCTAACGTTTCACGCCGTGGATGACGAACCGTCGGTCACCTCTTTTCCGCCGGGCGTGGTCCCGCGACATGTCATTCCGCGCCGAATTCGCCGCGCCCTACGGCGCAGCAAAAACCCATGAGCATCCTGGCGGATCTCAAGAGGTACTGGCGGTTCGCAACTCGACTACACCGTTCTTCCGCCATAGGATTTCTCTCGAGCAAGCGCGGGAGATCGTCCGCCGGCTCAGCAGCCGGCATCTATATCATGATCATGCTCAACATCGAATCCGACGACTACGGCGTGATTGAGACGAACCCTTAGCGCTGGTTTGCTTTCGGCAAGTTTGACGCCGCTGTTTTCGTCGAGTTATGGTAGGGCCGGATATTCTTCTGATCCGCGCCTGTCGAATCTTATTTTCGCGATGGACCGTCCTCTACGCTTTTGCATGATCACGACGTTCTATCCGCCCTACAGTTTCGGCGGCGACGGAATCTTCGTGCACCGGCTATCCAATGAACTGGCGCGGCGCGGATATCCGGTCGACGTGATCCACTGTAAGGACGCCTACCGGCTCATGGGCGGCCGGCCGGTCGGCGCCTACGATGAGCATCCCAACGTAACCGTGCATGGGCTGCACAGTCCGTTCGGCGTACTATCGCCCATGGCGACGCAACAAACCGGATTCCCGCTTTTCAAAGCGGCGGCGATCAGGAGGATTCTCGCAAAAGGGTTCGACGTCATCCACTATCACAACATTTCGCTGCTCGGACCCAAGGTCCTCGAGTACGGAACCGGCATTAAGCTCTACACCATGCACGAGTACTGGCTCGTGTGCCCGACGCACGTTCTCTTTAAATTCAACCGCGCCGCCTGCGTAAAGCCGAGCTGTTTTCTCTGCACGCTGGCATACAAAAGGCCGCCCCAGTGGTGGCGCTACTCGGGCCTGCTGCAGGCCGCGGCGAAACACGTCGATGCATTCATCGCACCGAGCCGCTTCGCCGAAGAAAAGCACCGGGAGATGGGGCTCCGCGCGCGGATTGCGCGCTTACCCCATTTCGTCCCCGAAATAAGCGCCGCCAAATCGGCGGCGAATGAGACCCACGACGAACCGTATTTTCTCTACGTTGGCAGGTTGGAGCGGCTCAAAGGAATCCAGACCCTCATTCCCATCTTCCGGCGCTACGAAAAGGCCCGGCTGCTGATCGCCGGCAGCGGCACTTACGCGTCCGAGTTGCGCCAACTGGCCGCGGACAGCGAGAATATTCGGTTCCTCGGTCACCGTTCCGAGCAAGAGCTCGGCGAGTTATATCGGAAAGCCGTGGCCGTGATCGTTCCATCGCTAGGCTACGAGACTTTTCTTCTGGCGATCGCCGAGGCGCTGAAGTACGGGACTCCGGCCGTCGTCCGGGCCTTGGGAGCCGTTCCGGAAATGATCGAAGAGACCGGCGCGGGATTTGTCTATCGGACTGAAGCCGAACTGCTTGCAGCCATGGAGATACTTGTGGCCGACCCCGAGAAGCGGCGCGCCCTCGGGAACCGGGGTCACGAAGCCTATCGGCGAAACTGGACCGTCGAAGTTCACTTGGCGCGCTATTTCGAGCTTATTCATGAAATCGCCGCATCGAAATCGCCGGGCAGAGAAGGACTCGAGTGGGCGCCATAACAAGTCTCCTGCTTCGAGCTTTTCATTCCCGTCCTCCGCTCGTTGCCTTGCTGGTGATCGGTGCATTGAGCGTGATCGTCTATGCGAACGCGTTGTCGAACAGCTTCCACTTCGACGACATACAAGGGATTGTCCGCAATCCGTTAATCCGCGACCTGAAGAACATCCCTTCATTTTTTAACGACCCGGCGGTCTCGCGACTCACCAGTGGAAAGGACTGGCGGCCGGTCGTGGATATGACGTATGCGCTGAATTACGCGGTCGACGGGCTCAACCCAAAAGTTTTTCGCATCACGAATCTCTTCCTGCATGTCGGCGCGGCTTGGCTGATCTTCCTGATCCTCGCTGAAATCTTGGACCGAAACCAAACCCGAACTAAGGCCGGGTTGTTTCCTTCCGCCGGGGCGCCCCTCGCCGCCGCAGCGCTCTTCGCCGTCCATCCGGTGAATACCGAAGCCGTGGACTATATCTGGGCGCGCAGCTCCGTCCTCGCTGCAGGTTTTTATCTTCTTTCTTTCTACTGTTTCCTCCGGGGACCTCTCGACGAACGGAATAGCGGAAAAATTTCATGGTATTTGGCGGGGCTCGCCTCATTCGCGTTGGGACTCGGAACGAAGGCGACTCTCGCGACTTTGCCGGTAATGCTGCTGCTTTATGAAGCGCTTTTTATCAACCATCGTTTGCAGGACCCGCTCAAGTTGTACTGGCGCCAACCGAAGCGGCTGAAAAAATATCTCCCGATCATCGCGGCGCTGATCGCTTACGTTGTTTTCCGTTTCGTTTTTTTAAGCGGCTTTTTCAGAAGGGTCGCGTTCAGCTCGGGTGAATCGGGAATCACGGCGGCAACTTACTTACCGACGCAGCTCCGCGCCTGGGTTTACTATATCCGACTGTTCATCTGGCCCGATCCGCTCATCACGGACTTTGCGGGCTTCGGCTGGTCACGCTCTCCCTGGGAGCCGGCCGTTTTGGCAGCTCTCGTCATCATCGCAGTCATTCTCGCTCTCGCGTGGCGCGCGCGCAGGACCGATCCCGTTTGGACTTTTTTTACGCTCTGGTTCTTTATCACGCTCTTGCCGGAAGCAAGCTTCATCCCGCTCCGGGATCCCGTCACCGGCTACCGTGCCTATCTGGCGAACGCGGGTCTGGCCGTCCTCGCGGCGCTGCTCGGCTTGCGAGGCGCAGCATGGCTCCGCAGTCGGGTCGGCGGCGGCGATCCAAAACGCCAGGGACGGTTACGACTCGGCTACCGCTTGGCCGCCGGAGCGATGCTCTGCGTCCTCGGCAGCGTCACGATCGCTCGAAATCGAGTCTGGCGTGACGAGATGACCTTGTGGACCGATGTGGCGGAGAAAGATCCCAGCAACCCGCGGGCTTACGCGAATCTCGGTTTGGAGTTCATGGAAAAAAAAGATTACCAAAAAGCAAAAGAGATGTTCGAAAAGGCCGTCGAACTCGGCCCCAAAAAATCCTACGCCTATCGGTTCCGCGGCTATTTCAATTTCTTTCTCAGCCGAAATGACCAGGCCTTATCGGATCTCGCCAAAGCGATCGAGTTGGAGCCGCGCTCGGCAGCGAACTTTTACTATCGCGGAGAAATTTATAGAAAAATGCGCGAATACGACAAAGCGCTGGCCGACTACGATTCCGCATTGAAGCTGTTGCCGTTTTACACCGATGCCTATGTGGGCATCGCCTTGGTCCGCATGGAAAAAGAAGAAATGGAAGCCGCGGCAGAAACGTGCAGAAAATTGATGGAGATCGACCCCAACGACGCGCGGAGTTATCATTGTCTCGGGAGCCTTTTGATGGACCTGCAACGATCCATGGAAGCGATCAGGACGTACCAAAAAGGGCTAACCCGAATGCCGCGCGAGGCCGAGCTATGGTATGGCCTCGGGTTAGCCTACGAGAAATACGGCATGTATTCGGCTGCCGGTAAAGCCTTCGAAACCTTTCGAGAGTTGACGGCTGAAACGAAGAGGAGGGGACGGTAGCGACCGGCCCCTCCTGGATATGGCGATGAGCAACTCGCTGATAAGAAGACTAAGGTTCGTGTGTCCAGGTTCCCGCTGTGCCGGGCAGATTAGTGGGCTCGAGATATTTCCGTCTGTACTCTTTCAGCGTCGTAGCGGTTGTGCCGAAATAGTAGTGTATGCCCGTGTCGAACTTGTAGCGGCTTCGGTTATCGATCGTGCCTCTGAGCAGCGCGACCTCAAGATTCTTGATCGGCATCATCGCAATGCCGAAAACGGGACCGACTCCAATCTTAAGCTTCTCGCTGTCCATACCGGCAAAGGAATTTACCTGAACGCCGAAAGTCAGCTCCAAAGCCTCTTTTTGCCCCATAATGGCCAACGGCGGAAAATAGCTCGCCGTGCCCTGAAGCTGGTTAACCGGGATCGACAGCGGCCTGTTGTCCCCCGTGTGGCCACTCCTTTGAGTCTCGGTGAGCGGCTGCGAGTACCACAGATTCACATTCACGTCGGGGAAATAAAGGGCGAGCGCGGGACGTACCCACAGATAGTCATGATGGTCCCCGCCCGCCGTGGTCCGATGTTGGTAGGCAAAAAATAGGCCGCTTTTTCCTTCAGGCCAGCCATAGATCGCGCCGACATTAGTTCCGAAACGGCTTCCATCGCCCCCGGTATAGTTGAAGCTTCCCTGAAAACCGAAATGCGGGCTGAGCGGCAAGACGCCCATGATTTCACCCGATCCCATGCCGTGCGGCCGAGCTCCAGTTTCTCGATGGTCACCGGAGGCGGTTTCCCTCTCCGCGCCGCCAAGAACTGAAAACCTCAGCAGCGACTCGACGTCAGCCACATCGGCTACCGGTGGAAACGCAACGGCAAAAGCAAACAAGATAGCGATTGCAGGCCCAAGATATTTCATCGATGACCTCCCCAGCCTTTATTTACGACCCCAACTGTCATTCGTTCGCGCAAGTATGTACCCGGTTATGTACGTTGTCAAATTGCCCCAAAAAAACTAGAGTTTTTATACGAAATCCTTGAATCGCTGTCAAGCGAAAAAATCTCGGGTTTGACCCTCGGCAGCGCCGCGTGGCGCCTAGTCGGATGACATCAGATAACAACAGCCGGGTGGGGGTTTTCAGAGGTCTAAAATGATGCCATCCAGGTATCTACCTCGCTGGCCTTCAATGACCCGCGACGGCATGCTTCTCGTGCTCACGTGGGCCGCCGGCTGCGTGGACGCCGTTAGTTATCTGGGACTCGGCCATGTGTTCACCGCGATGATGACCGGGAATACGGTGCTGTTGGGCTTGGCCCTAGGGCAAGGCGAGATTCTCGCCGCGTTACGATCGATCAACGCCCTGGTTGGGTTCGCCGCCGGCGTCGCGGCGGGAGCAATGATCGTCGAACGCGACCAAAGAGAAATAGAGTGGCCGCCCGTGGTCACAATCGCGCTCGCCCTGGAAGTAATCACGCTGGGAATTTTTGCCGCGGCCTGGCAGCTCGCGGGACCGGTGCGCGGCGCAGGCAGCGTGCATTTTCTGATTGTTTTGTTGAGTTTCGGAATGGGCATCCAGGCCGCAGCGGTGCGCCGCCTCGGCGTCCCCGGAATCGCCACGACCTATATCACCGGCACGTTGACCAGCTTGATGGTCGATCTCGTCGGCTGGATGCATTCCGCGCAAGCGGCGGCAGCGCCGGCAACGGGGGAAAAGACCGTCGGCGCTTGGGAGCAGCGTGTGGGACTTCTTGCCGGGGTGTTTCTGCTTTACGCCTTTGGAGCGCTGGTGGGCGGCATTCTGCAGACGCAATCGCCGTCGCTCGCAGCATTATCGCCGGTGATCGCGGTCGCATTGGTGGCCGCGAATGCTTTCCTCAGATACGGGCGTCCGTAAGGTAACGCAGCTTCGTGGGCGAAGCTAACCGGCAAGTAGACTTGCCAACGCAGTCGAGCAACACAGAGCGATGGCCCGGGCCGTCGGCGCGCCGTCCAGAAAGGTTCGATGCCAAAGTTCGAAATTGAGCAACATCCAGAGTTGGCTGTGGCAATCGCGCTGGTCTTTTTCATGGGCGTCGAACAGTTTACCGACGTAATCCATGTTGAAATAGCCGCGCTGCCGCGTGCGTTCGTCGAACAGGACCTCGCGCACGACGCCCGCCTTGTTCTCTTTGAGCCAGATGTCGAATGGCACCGGAAATCCCACCTTGGGCCGATGCACAATATGCCGCGGGAGATATCTTTCAGCCGCCAACTTGACCAGCCGTTTACCGGAGCGCCCGCGTAGCCGTAGATGGGGCGGCACCGTTCCCGCAAACTCCGTCAGAACGTGATCCAAGAACGGCACCCGGCTCTCGACCGAGGCGGCCATGCTCATTTGATCTTGCTTCATCAAGATCTCCAGCAGATACATTTTCACATCGGCGTACAACATCTGATGGAGAAACGTACGGGCGTTCGAGTCACGCAAAAGCGCAACGGCGTTGGCGTAGGGATTAATCTCCCCGACTTCCTGAGATAACGCCGGCGACAACAGCTCCCCCTGCATCTCACGCGTGAAAAAGCTGTAAAAATTATCGAATAGAAACCCTTCCACCGTCGATCCGTGATAGAACAACGTGTGGCTGATGCCCTTTTTCAATTTGAGCGGCAGCGGTAACTTCCACAAGTTCTCGCGCACCAGGCGTGGGCCCGCGTCGGCAGGCAGCCAGCCATCGCCCAACTTCGCCAGCCGCAAATTCCAAGACGAGATCCAATAACGATCGTTGTAGCCGGCGAAAAGCTCGTCGCTTCCTTCGCCGCAAAGCACCACCTTGACATGCCGCCGCGCCAGCTCCGAAACGAAATACAAAGCGACGCTCGAGGTGAATTTCAGCGGCTCATCTCGATGCCAGATGAGCGTCGGAAGCGCGTCGAAGAATTCGCCCGGTTGGACCAGCACTTCATGATGTTCCGAACCGAGGTGCTGCGATACCTCGCGCGCATAGCGGAGCTCGTTATAAGATTTTTCTTCGAACCCCACGGTAAACGTTTGGACCGGTCCGGAGGCTTGTCGGGCGGCGATGGCCGCAAGCAAGCTGGAATCCACACCGCCGCTGAGCAACACCCCCAGGGGGACATCGCTCAAGAGGTGCAGCCGGACCGACTCTTCCAACAACTCAACGAAGCGCTCGAGATAAAACTCGTCCGGTTCATAGGTCGCAGGCTCGTCGAACTGCCAGTCCCAATAGCGCTCAACCGTCAATCGCTCGCCGTCATAGCAGAGCCGGTGACCGGGCATGAGTTTATGAATGCCCTGAAAGAGCGTGGAGTCGTCCACGACCTGGCCGAACGTGAAGAATTCCGGCAACACACGGGTGTTCATGACGGCGGGGACAAGGCCGCTTGCGAGTATGGACTTGATCTCAGAAGCGAAGAGAAAATGGCCGTCATGGAGCGCGTAGTAAAAAGGTTTGATGCCGAGCCGGTCGCGCGCCGCAAACAAACGTTTGCGGCGGCCGTCCCAGAGCGCGAACGCAAACATGCCTCTGAGCTGGCGCACGCAGTCAGCACCAAACTCTTCATAGGCATGGATGATGGTTTCGGTATCGCTGCGGCTCCGGTAGCGATGGCCGCGGACTTCGAGCTCCTTCCGGACCTCTTGGTGGTTGTAGATCTCCCCGTTGTAGACGATCCAAATGTTTCCGTCCTCGTTGGACATGGGCTGGTGCCCGCTCGTCAGATCTATGATGCTGAGCCGCTGGTGCCCCAAACCCGCGCGCGGGCCGTGCACGGCAGCCGGTGTCAGATAAAAACCGCTGTCGTCCGGACCGCGGTGTTTCAGAATGCGGCTCATCGCCGCCAGCCGCGCCGGCGTGACCTGGTCGCTCCAATTGGGACCGATAATGCCGCTAATGGCGCACATGCTCAGTCAATGCCTATAACGGACAACGTGTGTCATGGTAAACTAACGTCGCGGTCGTGAGCCGGGTTACGGAACGGCGGACCTTACGTGATTGAGAGAACCAAGTCAATAGGCGCGCGGGCGCGGACAGAAACTGTCGGACGTGGGGCAGCCGGCAAGACGTGGCTCGGCGCGTGTAGATCTCTCCTTCCAAAGGCGTTTCACCGCGAAATCTTTGCGCCGGCTTATTTCTGTTCCGAAAGCCGCTTGATGTATCCGCTCTTGTCCAGCTCGGCGATGAAGCTCGGGTCCATGAACTCTTCGGGCTTGTGACCTTTGATGTCCGGTCGGGTCAGAGCCACGTAATCATACGTCGGCTGCAAGCCCTGCATGATCGGATACGGGACGGAAATGAAGTCCTCTTTGTAGATTTGATACGAGCCCTCCAACAGCTCGCGATCCTGGGTTCTCAGGTATTTGCTCAAGACTTTGAGGCTGAAGTCTTTGTTCGCTTTGAAATAGGCGATCGCCTCGACGTGGGATTTCACCAGCCGCGTCACCGTGTCGCGCTCCTCCTGAATATATTTCCGCCGCGTCACCACGGACATCGAAGGATAGACGACCTCTTTCCGCGCGTCCCATAGAACCCGAAAGCCCATTCGTTCGCCCTGCGCATCCGTCGGATAGGAGACATCCGCCGCGTCGATCCCACCGGCAGCAAGCGCTTGCAATCTTTCCGGCGGCGTCCCGATCTGAATCCATGTCACGTCCCGGCTCGGGTCCATGCCGTATTTTCGGACGATGTGGCGGAAAAGAAAGTCTCCGAGCGAGCCCAGGCTCGAAGTCCCAATTTTTTTCCCCTTGAGATCTTCGGCTCGCTTGATTTCCGGCTTGACCAGCAGCTTGCTTTGCACCCCGGGAACCGTGTGCGCGACGGTGATCAGGTCCGCGCCGCTCAAATTCGCCATCATCACGGTCGCGATCGTCACGGGCGCGGCGAAGATGCTGCCGCCGAGGATCGCCGCCGACGTTTGGCCCGAGCCGCGGAGCAGGATCAGCTCGACGTCGAGGCCGTTCTTCTCGTAGATCTTCGCTTCCTTGGCGATCCACGGAATCCAGTTCGACGCCGATATCGAAGTCACTCCCCAGCGGATCTTCTTGAGCGGCTTGTCCTGCGCCGCGCTCGGCGGCGCGACCCATCCAATGATCGAAGCGACGAGCAGTGAAATAATCTTTTGTCTTGGTTTCTTCATGTTCTCTCTTACTACGGCCTAACGCCTATCGCCTACCGCCTATTTTGTTCAAAAAACTCATGTCGTAAAACTCCTCCGGATTGGCGCTCGCCGCCTTCGGTTGCCGCGGGGCGAGAAACTGAAGCACCGTGCGCACGCCGGCGGCGGTCGCATAGGGCATCGCGGGCATCAGCTCGACGTAGTAGTCGTATCCTTCTTCGGCGCGGGCGCGGTCGTTGATCTTGAGATAGCGCATGATCGAGCTGATCGTGCGCTCTTTCTGCGCGCGAAAGAAGTGCAGCGACTCGACGTAGCCCCTGAGAAAATTCTCCACGGTCGTCGGCTGGCTCTTGAGGTAGGGACCCATCGCCGCGATCGAGTTGCCTGCGTAGGCGACGTCGAGCTTGCGCAGGTCCGCCAGCTCGCGCATGCCCATCTGCTTGGCAATCCCGCTGAACGGCGGCGCGAGCACCGTCGCGGCGACGGTGCCGCGCGTCAGCGCGTTCAAGCGCCCCTGCTGGCTCTCGGCGACGGAGATGAAAATTACGTCCTTGTCCGGTTCGAGTCCGACTCTGCGCAAGTAGAGGCGGATCGCGCTGTCGGCCGACGCGCCGGGGCGCGTGCCGGTGACGATTTTACCGCGGAGATCCTGCGGGCTTTTGATGTCCTGGTTGGTGAACACCGTGTAGTCGATGCGGTCGGACTGCACCGCGACGATCGTGATGTCCGCGCCGCCGAGGCGCGCGCTGATCGTCGCCGTCGAGCCCGCGGAGAGAAACTGCACCGCGCCCGAGGTCACCGCCGCGAGCGAGTTGATCCCGCCGCCCATGTAGATCGGCTCGATGTCGATGCCGTGCTTGGCGAAAAGCCCGTTCTCTTTGCCGATCGGAATCACGCTGGAATTGACCGAGATCGATCCGAGCGCGACGCGGACTTTTTCTTTTGTCTGGCTCCAGCCGATCTCTGGAAGAATCAGAACAAGAAGCGCAACAAAGAGTTTTAGCCGAATCACGACCTCCTCAATCCAAAATCAAAAATCGAAAATCCAAAATCATTTAATGACTTCGTCCGCCCGCGCGAGCACGCTCGGCGGAATCGTGAGGCCAATCTGCTTGGCCGCTTTCAAATTGATGACCAACTCGAACTTGGCAGGCTGCTCCACGGGAAGGTCTGCGGGTTTGCGGCCTTTCAGGATCTTGTCCACAAAGGTGGCGGCTCGCCTGTGCATGTCCGCGTAGCTTGGCCCATAGGACATCAAGCCGCCCGCTTCTACCAACTCCAGGTACGCATATACCCCCGGCAAGCGGTTTTTGGTTGCGAATTCCATAATGCGCGCCCGGTTGTGCAGGAAGAGACGATCCGCCAAGACGAGTAATGCACGCGGCCGTTCTTTGCGAATGGTCGCAAAGGCGTTGTCGAATTGCTCCGGGGCTTGAACCCCCAGGGACAGCACTTTCATTCGAAATGCCCGGGCCGCCGTCTGCACTTCCTTCTCGGAGATGACCTGGAAAGGGCTGGCAGGGTTCCAGAAGACGGCCACGTGGGAGAGCCCGGGAATCACCTCCCGCAGCAGCTCGAGCCGCTTTCCTTCCAAGTCCGCCGCAATCGCGCTCAACCCTGTGACGTTTCCGCCGGGGTGCGCGAGGCTCTCGATAAGACCCGTGCCAATGGGATCGCCGACGGCGAGCATTACGAGGGGAATCGACGGCGCCGCCTTCTTGACGGCGAGGGAAGCCGGCGTGCCAGCGGTAACGATTATATCGACCTTTTGGGCGACCAACTCGCCAATGAGAGCGGGAAAGCGATCATACTTTCCTTCGGCCCATCGATACTCGATCAAGATGTTTTTCCCCTCGACGTAGCCGAGGTCACGCAACCCTTCGCGAAAGGGCCCGACGAGATTTTCCTCAAGGGCCGGTGTGGAGTTTCCGAGGAATCCTATCCGTGGGATTTTCGCTGGCTGCTGTGCCTGAGCCACAGCCCCAGCCACCACGA
>DASXRG010000326.1:0-1668 GCA_036506735.1 Binatia bacterium
AGGCCGGTTTCTCGGCATCGGCGTCGTGATCGGCGTCGAGCCCGGCGGACGCAACGCCGCGCGCGACATGGCGATCTTTCCCGAGATGACAGAGAGTCCCGGCGCCGGCGGCGTGAACGGCGCCACGATCAAGCTGGAAAAAAACGGCACCGTCACGCTCTACCTGGGCTCGCCCAACTGCGGCCAGGCGCACGAAACGACAACGGCGCAGGTTGCAGCCGATGTGCTCGGCGTCCCGCCGGAGAAAATCAGCACGACGACGCCCTTCGACAGCGATCTCGCGCCCTGGGGCGTGTCGGCGGCGAACAGCGGAAATAATTTTCACCTCTATGACATCGGCGCGGTGCATGGCGCCGCGACCAAGCTCAAAGAAAAAATCCTCGCCGTCGCAGCCCATGTTCTCAATGCGAACCCGGCGGACTTGAAAATCGCCGGTGGCGCGATTCAGGCTCCGGGCATGCCGCTAAAGAAAATCACGCTCGCCGAGCTGGGAAAAATCGTCTATGGCAATCAGGCGCTGCTGCCGAAAGGCGCCGAGGCCGGGCTCCAGACGACTTTCTATTACACCTTTCCGCACGGCGAGCCGAACCTCGTTCCCGGAGCCGACCGCAAAGTGCGCGCGCAATTCACTTTCTCCGCCGCCGCTCACGCGGCCGTCGTCGAAGTGGATGAGGAGACCGGTAAAGTTCATGTGCTCCGCTACGTGATCGTCGGCGACAACGGCACCGTGATCCATCCGAACGTGGTCGCCGGGCAAATCTACGGCTCGGCGGCGCACGGCATTTCCGTCGCTCTCGGCGAAGGATTCGTCTACAACTCCGACGGCCAGCTCCTTACGCTGACGCTGACCGATTACGGAAAATCCTCGACTATGGAAACTCCCAAGGTCGAGATCGAGCATCATCCTATGCCGTCGCCGTTCACGACGCTCGGGCAAAAAGCCGCCGGCGAAGGCGCGGCGATCCCCTCCCCGGCCGCGATTGCGAGCGCGGTGGAAGACGCGCTGAAGCCGTTGGGTATAAGGATCAGAGATCTTCCTCTCTCCCCCGAGCGCGTCTGGAATCTAATTCAGGAGAACTCTCGGCGATGATTCCGGCCGCGTTCGAATATTTTGCGCCGAAGTCTTTGACGGAAGCGCTCGACCTGCTCTCGACCTACAAAGACGGAGCAAAGCTCATCGCGGGCGGGCAGAGCCTCGTGCCGTTGATGAAGCTGCGCCTGGCCCGACCGAGATATCTGATCGATCTCAACCGAATTGCCGACATGAGCTATATCCGCGCGGCCGGAAGCGCGCTCCGCATCGGCGCTCTGACCACCCACAGTCAGGTCGAACAGTCCGAGTTGATAAAGAGAGATTGCCCGCTGCTCGCGCAAACCGCGGCGACCATCGGCGACGTTCAAGTGCGAAACCAGGGGACGATCGGCGGCAGCCTGGCTCACGCCGACCCGACGGCCGATCTTCCCGCCGCAATCTTGGTCCTCGACGCCGAGCTGAAGGCCAGCGGCCCTGCCGGCGAGAGATGGATCAAGGCGGACGATTTCTTCCTCGGTTTTCTCACCAGCAGTCTGGAGTCGGACGAAATTTTGACTGAGATCAAAGTGCCGGTATCGCCCGGCAGCAAAACGGCTTATTTGAAGGCGGCGCAACGCGCGTCCGGATTTGCCGTG
>DASXRG010000327.1:0-24694 GCA_036506735.1 Binatia bacterium
GAGCACGCGCGGCAGTTCCTGGCTCGGCACGTGAAACAGCGCGGCATTGGCGAAGACGCCGTCGAAACGATTGGCCGGCAGATCGAGCTTGAGAAAATCCTGTTCCCACACTTCACAGCCGCTATTCGCGCGCGCCATCTCGGCCAAACGCGGCGAACCTTCCAAACCGATCGCGACGTGGCCGCGTTGCGAAAACGTTTTCAGATCCCGCCCCGGCCCGCAGCCGAAATCGAGTATCGTAAACGGCGGCTCACCCTCGATGTATTTGAGGAGCGCCTCGATGTTCTGGCTAACGTCGTGATCCCGCGTGCCCTGCCAGAATTCTTCGGCGTGCTGGTCGTAGTGTTCCAGGGTGACTTTGGAGGTTTTTTTCAGGTCTTGCGGCTTCAGTTTCATGGTCTGCTGTCTTTGGGTTCGCAGGCTTGCCGACGGATCGCAATAAAGGCATTTCAGCATAGCACCGCAAGCGCGCGGCGCGTAGCTTTTTCTTACAAGTTGGAAGATAGCAGTTGGAATTTTGTAGAGCAGGGAGCGACGGGACTGGGAGAGGTGTCGCCGCCGTCGCGGGTTACATTATCCGGCGTGCGGAGAAGGGGCCGCCCCCTTGTCTAACACCGAAGGCGCTCTCAGATCACGCCCGGTCTGCCGAACGGTGGCGCACCTTCGGGTTTCAAGGGGCGGGCCCCCACGTTACGGCTGCATAGGATTCGAAGCTAGTTCTTCGACAACTCCTGACTTCTCGCCTGCAGCGCCCGGGCCGTGAACGTCTTGACGAAATCCTGCGCCAGATTTTTCTGTAACTCGACGCGAATCTCGGTGATGAGATTCCGCAGGGTGTCCTGGGAGTACCGGGTGCTCGCCAGCTCCTGCTTCGCCGTATCCGACGAGACGCTCATCACGATGCGGTTTTGCTTGACGTCGATCAGCAGGCCGATGGCGCGGCCTTGAAGCGAGTGGGCATCGCTCGGGATGACGAACGCGCCGATAATCGTGAGGTCGAGGATTTTCGCCAACGTATCGTGTTTCGTTCGAAAATCGATGGAGCCGCCATAAACAAAGAGGTAGTCGCTGCCGAGATCGAGGCTCAAGAGCCGCAGCTCCTGAAGAAAATCTTTGGGCGTCAGCGAGTCCTTGTCCGACGGCTTGGGCGCGGTTCTTTTTTCCGTTCCGCCCAACGACACGCTCTGCTCGGTGTAATCATAGAAGCCCGCGAGGTCCGGCGGCACTGCAGGAATACTGGCGACGCCGGCAAGAATTTCGCTATTGCGGCGCAGCTCGGCGAGCAACGTCGAAGCGGCCTGCATCTCTCCGAGTTGCGCGACGGCCACGCGCGCCGGGACCTTCAAGCCGACCGGCGCAGCGCCGGCGCCTTGATGCATTCGCGGATCGTTGCGGTAAAAGTCGAGCAGCAGCGCGCTGTAGTTGATCTGATACGTCCCGCGGGGGACCGGACCTCCGCCTTGTGTTGATTCCGCCACTCTCAATTCCCGCGTCGCGCAGGCATATACAAACAAGAGCAAGACAAGGCCGGCGCAAGACCATAAAGTTTTTGCTTTCATTTTGTCCCTCCTCGTCGGTTGGATTTCATAAAGCGATTGAAATAACGCCTAAAAGCAAATATCACGCATTTAAGCGAGGCTTGTCAAGATTGCACTTGCACGGCCGCAAGCAAGCCTCGTCCTGTTGCTTTCCCCCTGCGCCCTGCGCTACTAAATAAGTGTCCCTTGAAGCATTTAAGGAGAGTTCGATGGCGCAGAAGTCGTTGGATAGCTATCACACGGCTGCGGAGCTGAAGGTCGGCAACAAGTCCTACAAGATTTTCCGCCTGGATCGCTTGGCGAAGGCCGGGTTCAAGACGGTTTCCGAGCTGCCGGTCTCGCTGAAAGTCCTTTTGGAAAATCTCTTGCGGCACGAGGACAAGCGGCTCGTGACGACGGCCGACATCGACACCTTGGCGGGCTGGAATCCGAAAGCAAAAAAAGAAAAAGAGATCGCCTTCATGCCGGCGCGCGTGCTGACGCAGGATTTGACCGGCGTGCCGTCGGTGGTGGATTTAGCCGCAATGCGCGAGGCGATGAAGCGGATGGGCGGCGACCCGAAAAAAATCAACCCGCTGGCGCCGGTCGATCTCGTCATCGACCACTCCGTCCAGGTGGACACTTTCGGCTCGGCGGACTCGTTTCACTTAAATTCGAAGATCGAATACGAGCGCAACGTCGAGCGCTACGCTTTCCTCCGCTGGGGCGCCAAGGCTTTCAGCAATTTTAAAGTCGTCCCGCCGGACACCGGCATCTGCCATCAGGTGAATTTGGAATATCTCGGCCAGGTGGTTTTCCGGGCGAAAGAAAACGGCGCGATCCTCGCCTACCCCGACACGCTCGTCGGCATGGACTCGCACACGCCGATGATCAACGGCCTCGGCGTCGTCGGCTGGGGCGTGGGCGGCATCGAGGCGGAAGCCGCGGTGCTCGGCCAGCCCCTGATCATGCTGATCCCCGACGTGATCGGCTTCAAGCTCCACGGCAAGCTCCCGGCCGGCGCGACCTCGACCGATCTCGTCCTCACGGTCACGCAGATGCTGCGCAAAAAAGGCGTGGTGGAAAAGTTCGTCGAGTTCTACGGCGCGGGGCTTTCGAGCCTGAGCGTCGCCGACCGCGCCACGATCGGCAACATGGCGCCCGAGTACGGCGCGACCATCGGCTTTTTCCCGGTGGACGATGAGACGCTCAAGTATCTGGAATTGACCGGCAGAGAGCCGGAGCTGATCCGCCTGGTCGAAGCCTACAGCAAAGAGCAAGGCATGTTTCGCACCGACGCGTCTCCCGATCCAGTTTTTACCGACACCCTGGAGCTCGATCTCGCGACGGTCGAGCCCAGTCTCGCCGGGCCGCGCCGGCCGCAAGACCGCGTGCCGCTGGCGCAGGCAAAAAACAATTTCAAAGAAGTGCTGCCCGCGTTGATCAAAAGCGGCGCGCCCGACCGCACCGTCTCCGTCCAATTGAACGGCGACCGCGCCACTCTGGGACACGGCACCGTGGTGATTTCCGCGATCACGAGCTGCACCAACACTTCCAACCCGTCCGTGTTGATGGCCGCGGGCCTGCTCGCAAAAAAAGCCAACGCGAAAGGACTCAAAACCAAGCCCTGGGTGAAAACGAGCCTGGCGCCCGGCTCGAAAGTCGTAACCGATTATTTGAAAGACAGCGGCCTCTTGCCGCAATTGGAAAAGCTCGGCTTCTATCTCGTCGGCTACGGCTGCACGACGTGCATCGGCAACACCGGCCCGCTGCCCGAGGCGATTTCCGCCGGCATTCAGGAAGGCGACCTGGTCGCCTGCGCGGTGCTGTCCGGCAATCGAAATTTTGAAGGCAGAATTCATCCGCAAGTGCGCGCGAACTATCTCGCCTCACCGCCGCTCGTCGTCGCCTACGCGCTCGCCGGCCGCATGGACATGGATCTCTATAGCGAGCCGCTCGGGACGGACACGAAGGGCGCTCCGGTATATTTAAAAGACATCTGGCCGACGCCGGAGGAAGTCCGCGAAGAAATTCGGAAGTCGGTCAAGTCCGAGATGTTCAAGAAAGAATACAGCCAGGTGTTTGAAGGCGACGAGCGCTGGAAAAACATGCCGACGCCCGGCGGTGAGCTGTTCGCGTGGGACCCGCTCTCGACCTACGTGCGCGAAGCGCCCTATTTTAAAGACATGGCGAAGACGCCGGCGGCGCCTAAAGACATCACTGGCCTGCGCGTGCTCGCCGTGCTCGGCGACTCGGTCACGACCGACCACATCTCGCCCGCGGGATCGATCGAAAAAAACGGTCCCGCGGCCAAATATCTTACCGAGCACGGCGTGCAGCCGAAAGACTTCAATCAATACGGCGCGCGGCGCGGCAACCACGAGGTCATGATGCGGGGGACTTTTGCCAACGTGCGCCTTAAAAACCAGCTCGCGCCGGGAACCGAAGGCGGCTGGACCGTGCACCTGCCGGACAAGAAGCAGATGTCCATCTACGACGCGGCGATGCAATACCAACAAGAAGGCGTGCCGCTCGTCGTGATCGCCGGCAAGGAATACGGCACAGGCTCGTCCCGCGACTGGGCGGCGAAAGGACCCAGGCTGCTCGGCGTGAAAGCCGCCATCGCCGAGAGTTACGAGCGCATCCACAGGAGCAACTTGATCGGCATGGGAATCTTGCCCTTGCAGTTCAAGCCGGGAGAGAACATCAAGTCCATCGGCTTAACCGGATTCGAGACCTACGATGTCGTGGGAATTTCCGCCGGGCTGAAGCTGAGGCAGGAGCTAACAGTTAAAGCGAAGACCGATGACGGCAAAGTCAAAGAGTTCAAAGTCATCTGCCGCATCGACACACCGGCGGAGTTGGACTACTACCGGCACGGCGGGATTTTGGAGTACGTGTTGAGACAGTTACTGACCGAGAAGTCGGTTTAGTCGGCCGGTCTTGCTCATGCCGATTCCCTCACCCTCGCCCTCTCCCTGAGGGAGAGGGAAGAGGTGAGGGTGCAGAGCACGTGTTCGGCTACGGCAGACGAGTCTTTTCGCCGCTTTGCACTATCTCCCAGACCGGCCGTAAATCATCCGAATACGGGTAGCGGATACCGAAGTCTTTCAGGATGTCTTCCGTTGCCGCAAGCATCGCGCGCCGGTCGAAGACCAAATTCTCCTGGGCTCGATTGGCCATTTTGGCGAATTTAAAATTAACCTGAGGCCCTTTGCCGTCGCGCAGGATCTCGACGAAGTGCTTCAAGTTCTTGACCGGAATGCCGTCCACTTCCCGAATCACGAAGCCGTTCGGATCGTCGTACCCCTTGGTGATCGGGTGCGGGAACAGAGGCGAGCAGACGATCACCAGCTCCTCGCCCGAAAAGGCGGGCTTGTCGTAACGCCTTATGATCAACGGGTTTCCCTGGCGCGCGTGATAAAGCTCCCACTGATTGCCCAGCTTGTCGATGTATTCCTGCGTAGCGCTGCAAAACACCAGCGGCCCGTAAATAAAATAGCGCGGGTTGCGGTTGCGTAGATACGGCGCGACCAGCTCGCGCTGCCGCTGCACCGGCAGGGCGATGCGCACCGGCTGGCCGTTGCGCTGCACGGTCATATCGAGCAGGCCGTCCTTCGCGTATTTCTGAACCAAATAAAGCGCCGACAAACGCAGGTCGTAACGCACGCTGACCTTGCCGTCGCTGTCGAGCGGCTGGCCGCCGATGCTCGTGATCACGTCCCATTCCTTGAGCGGATAGTTCGCGTCGCTGCTGTAGGGCTGGGTCACCATCAGCCCGCCCGTTCCCTTGGCCAGATCGAGCCTTTGCCGGAGCGCGTTGTTTTCCACCGTCTGGAAAAAGTCGTGCATTTGCGGTTTGCCGTCGTAGACGCCGTCGGCGACGTCGTCGAGAAACAAGCGAACCTCTTCGATCGGTATCACGTAGCCGATGCTCTGCGCGTTGGGGATGTTGCTGAACACCAAACCAACGAGCTTGCCGCGCGAGACCACCGGCCCGCCGCTGTTGCCCGGATTGAGCGCCGCGTCGACCTGGATGCGCAGCCCCATGACGAATTGATAAAAATTCGTGAACTCGATGCGCGAGACGATTCCCTCGGTGACCGACAGCTCCGTGCCGCCGGTGGGAAACCCGTAGACGCTGACCGCGTCCTTGACCTTCGGCAGATCGTCGGCAAACGGCAGGAAAGCGCGCTTGTCGAAAAACGATTCGTCCTCCACGCTGAGAATCGCGAGGTCGATGGGCTCGGCGATCGTGATGACCCGCGCGGCGAGCTTTTCGGCCGACTGGTTCGGTTGGACGTAAATCTGGCTCGCGTTCTGCACCACGTGGGCGTTGGTGAGGATGCGCTTGCCCTGGATGACGATGCCCGAGCCGCTCACGTTGACCGGATTCTGCTTGGTCCAAGGCCGCCCCAGGTCGGGGTCGCGGCGCGTCGTATGGATTTTGACCACCAGGTCGCGCACGTCGTCTTGAGCGAATGCCGGTGATGCTAGAAGCACGAACAGGAGCGCTGGGAGCAGAGAGAAAATCTTTTTGGCGTCGACAAACATATTCATGGGTTCCTTTTCAGCTCCGCCTCCGACGGGCGCAAATAGAGCGGTGACAGCGGACCGACGGGATCGTACTCCTGCCGGCGAATCTTCTCCTCCGCAAGTCTCGCGACTGCGGCTGCGGTGGACGGATAGCGGTCGCCCATCGTCAATACAGCTCTCCCCCCCAACCCTTGGGTGATCGCATCGGCATAGGCAGCGGCGGCATCGCCGATAAACAAACACGTTCCGTTAGCGACTTTGAGCCGCACGAAATCAACGACTTCTTCCGGCCTACACACCAGGTCCTCGCTCACGCGCTCCAGCGTTCCGTCCCGCCGCTCAAACAGCGCCGCATACACCTCTTTTTTGCGCGCGTCGAGGAAAGGGCAGATGAGGCCTTCCCGGTCGTCTACCCGCGCCGCGACGGCCGCGAGCGTGGGGATGCCCACGACCGGAACTTCGGACCCGTACGTGAGACCTTTGACCGTGCTCAGCCCGATGCGCAGTCCGGTGAACGAACCCGGACCGATCGCCACCGCCAGCGCGGAGATGTCCGCCAATCTCACGCCCGCGCTATCGAGCAGCCTATCGATCAACGGCAGGAGATTCTGCGCGTGATTGCTTCGATGAATCGCATCGCCGCCGCCGGTCGCTTCCGAGATAAGCTTCCCGTCTTCCAGCAGGGCCGCGCTCGCCGCCGCCGTCGCGGTATCGATGCCCAAAATAATCATAAGAAGGCGGTAGGCGGAAGGCTTGAGGCGTGAGGTTTGGAAAATTCCGGAGTCTTTTGACTCTCGCCTGTTGCCTCGCGCCTCACGCCTTCTTCATCCTTCGAAGAATCTGGCGATGTCGTTGTAGAAAGCGTAGATCATGACCATGAGCAGGATCAAAATGCCCACCTGTTGCGCTCTTTCCCGCTGCTTGATGCCGACCGGGCGACCGAGAATCCATTCCAGCCCAAAAAACAAAAGGTGCCCGCCGTCGAGGACGGGGATCGGAAGCAAATTCAAAACGCCGAGATTGATGCTGAGCACGGCGACAAAGTAGAGGAAATTCGTCAATCCTTCGCGCGCCTGCTGGCCGGCCATCTGCGCGATGAGCACGGGGCCGCCGAGATTTTTCGGCGAGATGTCCCCGGCGATCATTTTGAACAGAGCGAGCAAGGTCACGACCGAATATTCTCCGGTCTTGTAGAAGGCATAGCGGATCGCCCGCACCGGCTCGCCGCGCTCGAGCACGGCCTCGCTCGTGACGCCGATAAACCACCCCTCTTGCTTTTCCCCGAAGATATTTTTTCCCTCGCTCCGGCTCGGCTGCACGGTGATCTCGATCTCCTTGTTGTCGCGCAGGACGCGGACCTTAAGCGGCGTCCCCTGGCTTTCTTTGATGCGGCGCGAGAGCTCCTCCCATTCCTGAATCGGCTGGCCATTAATTGCGACGATGCGGTCGCCTTTCTGAATGCTGGCTGCGGCGGCGGGCGAATCGGGCGCCACGGTTCCGACCTGGGTGGTCGAGACCGGCACCCCGTAAGCCATGAAGATCGACACGAAAACGACCAGCGCCAACACCAGATTGGACAGCGGGCCGGCCGCCACGATCGCCGCGCGCTTGGCCAGCGACTGGTGCGAAAACGATTTTTCGACGTCCACCGTGCTTACCGCCTCCTCCGGATCCTCTCCGACCATCTTCACGTAACCGCCGAAAGGAAAGGCGCTCACGGCGTACTCGGTCTCGCCGACTTTCCGTTTAAAAATTTTGGGCCCAAAGCCGATCGAAAACGTGAGCACCCCCACGCCGCTCTTCTTGGCGACGAGAAAATGGCCCAACTCATGGATCACGATCAGGATGCCGAGCGCGATCAAGGCCGAGACAACCGCATAGACCAGGTTCACCACATTCATTCTTTTCTCCTGTTCCGCTCGGGGGCCCTACAGCCCCCCCGCCGACCCCGATGCCCTTCGCATCTCACCATAGCGGCTGATCGGTTTTCGATCAACCAGCCCGGAGGCGCGCTCCCGAGCCCACCGGTCGACCTCAAGAATCTCCCGGACGTCCTCCGGATGAACGCTCGCGTGCGCCGCCATCGTCTTGGCGATGATTCGATGGATGTCACGGAAGCCGATGCGCTTTTCCAAAAAAGCCGCGACCGCGACTTCATTGGCCGCATTGAGCACGGCGGGCATCGTCCCGCCGGCGGCGAGCGCGGCATAAGCGAGCTCAAGCGCGGGGAATCTTTTTTTCTCCACGGGCAGAAACGTCAGCTCGCCCAGCTCCGTGAGCTCCAGGGCACGCCAAGTCGCCTTCATTCGCTCCGGGTACGACAACGCGTAGGCGATCGGGATGCGCATGTCGGGAATCCCCAACTGCGCGATGATCGAGCCGTCCTGATAGCGGACCATCGAATGGACGACGCTTTGCGGATGAATGACCACGTCCACGCGCGGCGGCTCGAGGCCGAAGAGCCAGCGCGCCTCGACGACCTCCAGTCCTTTGTTCATCATCGTCGCCGAGTCCACGGTGATCTTCGGTCCCATCTTCCAGTTCGGGTGCTTGAGCGCCTGCTTGACCGTCGCCCGGTTGAGGCTTTTGAGCGACGCGCGGAGAAACGGCCCGCCGGACGCGGTCAGGATGATCTGGTCCACGTCCTCGCGGCGGTTTCCCTGCAGGCATTGAAAAATCGCGCTGTGCTCGCTGTCCACCGGTAGAAGCCGCACCGCGCGCTTCTCGGCTTCGCGGACGAAGATTTCGCCCGCCATCACGAGCGCTTCTTTGTTCGCCAGCGCCACCTCTTTCCCCGCCTGCACGGCGGCCAAGGTCGGCACCAGGCCCGCGCCGCCGACGATTGCGGCGACGACGATGTCCGCTCCACCCACGGCGGCGCAGGCGGCGGCGCCGCTCTCGCCCCAGAGGATTTCGGTCTTCGAGCGGCCGATGAGTTTGCGCAGCTCGGCGACGCCCGCTTGCTCGCGCACGCTGACCGAGTCCGGGGCGAATTCCTTGATCTGGGCCGCCAGCAGCTTGAGATTGCGGCCGGCGACCAGCGCCGCGGCGCGAAACTTGTCCGGAAAGCCGCGCACCAGGTCGAGCGTGCTCACGCCGACCGAGCCGGTCGAGCCCAGGAGGACGATCGATTTCACGGATGAAAAATCCTTACGTAGTAGGCGACGAACACCAGTGGAAATATAAGACTATCCATGCGATCGAGCAACCCTCCGTGTCCGGGCACGAGCGCGCTGGAATCTTTCACGCCGAAGACGCGCTTGATCCACGATTCGAACAGGTCGCCGATTTGTCCCAAGATGCTCGCGACGAGAGCCACCGCCAACATCTCCGGCCACAGGTGGTCGGGCAGAAAAACAATCCCGCCGATTACGCCGGCAACGAGACTCGCGATCGTCGAGCCGACCGCTCCTTCGACGGTTTTTCCCGGGCTGATCTCGGGATACAATTTGTTTCTGCCGATCGCAGTGCCGACAAAATAGGCCGCCGTATCCCCGATCATCACGACCACCAGGGTAAAAAATATCCATCGGCTGCCGTCCTCGAGCCGGTAAAGAAGCGCCGCGTGCGGCGGCAAAAACCCGATGTAAAGCGTCCCGAGCAGAGTCCAGCAAAGATGATTGAATCTCTCCTCCAGCGTGCCGCCGAAAAAAAGATGGCTGGAGCACAGCAGCACGGTGACGCCCGCGATCCACACCGAAGGCCTGCCGGTGAAAACGCCGACGCCGACCAAGAGGCCGGCGAGAATCCCGACGGCCTGCTCCCGGCGCCGGGCCGGAAACGCAATGGCGTAATATTCCCACAGGCAGCCCAGAGCGATGAGGAAAATCAGCGCGGAAAAAATCCGCGCGCCGCCCCAGCCGATGATCCAGACGAGCGCCGGAATCGCCGCGAAGGCCGTGATGAATCTAAGAGCGAGCTTCGATTTCACGAGAGTTGGGCAGACGTGCGACCTGTTCGTCGGTCCGGCCGAATCTCCTGCGGCGGCGCTGAAATTCGAGCAGCGCCTGGAGATATTCGGCCTCGCGAAAGTCCGGCCACAAAGTGGGCGTGATGTAGAGCTCGGTGTAGGCGATCTGCCAGAGAAAAAAATTGCTGATGCGCATCTCGCCGCTGGTGCGGATCAGGAGGTCGGGGTCCGGAACCCTGCCGGTCGCCACGTGTCTCGAGATCATGGCGTCGTCGATGTCGCTCACGCTGCATCTCCCTTGCTTGACGGCGCGCGCGATGCGCCGGACCATGCCGACGATATCGCCGCGGCCGCTGTAGCTGAGCGCCAGGAGGACCGTCATCCCCTGGTTGTTGCGCGTCATGCGCTCGACCTGCTTGAGGGTGGCCAGCACGCTCGGCGGCAGGCGGCTTCTTTCCCCGATCGCCATCAGGCGGATGCCGTGGCGCATCATCTTGGGCTGCTCCGCCGTGAGGTAATGTTGCAGCATGCCCATCAGCGCGTTCACTTCGTCCTTGGGCCGAAACCAGTTTTCCGTCGAAAAGGCGTAGAGCGACAGAAAGGATATTCCGACCTTGCGACTCATCTCGACGACCGCGCGAACCGAGGCCGTGCCGCGACGGTGGCCTGCGGTGCGGCCCTTGCCTCTGAGCCTCGCCCAGCGCCCGTTGCCGTCCATGATCACGGCGACGTGGCGTGGCAGCCGGCTTTTGTCCAGGCGGTCTAAGTTTATTTTTGTGGTTGGAGGGGCCACTCGGGTTATGGTGCCGAGATCGTCCCGAGCGACAATTGCGAGCCACGAGCACGAGCACGACGGGAGGGTCGGCAGGGTTTGGGGAAGCTAGACCTCCATGATCTCTTCTTCTTTGCCCTTCAGCACCTTGTCGACTTTTTCGATGAACTCCTTGCTGACTTTTTCCACCCGCTCCTGGCCGTGCTTGAGATCGTCCGCGGTGATCTCCTTTTTTTTCTCGGTTTCTTTGAGCTTTTCGATCGCCAGCCGGCGGTGGTTGCGCACCGAGACCCGGAACTCCTCGGCGATTTTTTTTACGTGCTTGACCAGCTCGTGACGCCGCTCTTCGGTCAGGGCCGGGATGGGAATTCGAATTACCTTGCCGTCGTTGTTGGGAGTCAGCCCAAGGTCCGATTTCAGGATCGCCTTTTCGATGTTGGTCATCGCCGCGCGGTCGTACGGCTGGATGACCAGCAGGCGCGGTTCCGGGGCGCCGAGCGTCGCGAGCTGATTGAGGTGCGTCGGCGTGCCGTAGTAGTCCACCATGATGCCTTCGAGCAGCGCGGTGGACGCCCTGCCGGTGCGCAGCTTGGAGAGGTCTTTGCGAAACGCGATCACGCACTTGTCCATCTCTTTTTGCAGTTCGGTAAAAAAAGCTTCGTTCATGATTTCACCGCGCTCACGAGCGTGCCGATCTCTTCGCCGCAGACCACCCGCTTGATGTTGCCCTTTTCCATCAAGTTAAAGACGACGATCGGCAGGTGGTTGTCCATGCAGAGCGAGATGGCCGTCGAATCCATGACCTTGAGCTCTTGATTGAGCACCTCGATGTAGGAGAGCCGGCCGTACATTTTGGCGCTCTGGTGCTTCATCGGATCGGCGTCGTAGACGCCGGGGACTTTCGTGGCTTTGAGGATGACTTCGGCGCCGATCTCCATGGCGCGGAGGCTGGCCGTCGTGTCGGTGGTAAAATAAGGATTGCCGGTGCCGCCCGCGAAGATCACGACACGGCCTTTTTCCAAATGGCGGGTGGCGCGCCGGCGGATGTAGGGCTCGGCCACCTGGCGCATTTCGATCGCGGACATGACGCGGGTCGAGACGCCGATTTTTTCCAGAGCATCTTGCAGCGCGAGGCTGTTGATGACCGTCGCGAGCATGCCCATGTAGTCCGCCGTGGCGCGCTCCATGCCTTCTTCGCTCAGTTGCGCGCCGCGAAAGATATTGCCGCCGCCGATGACCAGCGCCATCTCGCAGCCGAGCGCTTTGACTTCCTTGATCTCTTCCGCGAACGACCGGACCGTACCGCTGTCGATGCCGTATTTTTCTTCGCCGCCGAAAATTTCGCCGGTGACCTTCAGGATGACCCGCTTGTACTTGAGCACGTTATCCTTTCGCGCCGGCTGTGCCATGCTCTAGGCCTTTTCGGTCCCTTCGCCCAGTTGGTAGCGCACGAAGCGCCGCACCTGGATGTTCTCGCCCATGCGCGCGACCGCGTCCTGAATCAGGTCGCCGACTTTGCGGTCGGGATCCTTGATAAAGGCCTGCTCCACGAGACAGACCTCGGAATAGAAACGGTCCAGCTTGCCTTCGACGATCTTGTCGACGATTTTCTCCGGCTTGCCGGAATCCAGCGCCTGGCGGCGGTGGATCTCCTTTTCGCGCTCCAATTCTTCCGGCGCAACCTCCTCGCGCTTGACGTAGCGCGGGCTGGCGGCCGCGACCTGCATGGCGATATCTTTGAGCAGGGCTTGAAACTCCGGCGTGCGCGCGACGAAATCGGTCTCGCAGTTGAGCTCGACCATGACGCCGATTTTACCTCCGGCATGAATATACGCGCCGACCAGCCCCTCGGTGGCGACCCGGCCCACTTTTTTCGCCGCGGCGGCGAGCCCCTTGCGGCGCAGATAATCGACCGCTTTTTCCAGGTCGCCGGCGCACTCGGCCAGCGCCTTCTTGCAATCCATCATGCCGGCGCCGGTCTTTTCGCGCAGCTCTTTAACGGTTGACGCGCCCACCTCCACGAGCTCATGTCCCCCCGACCGCGGAATTCTCCTGCGCGCCGCCGTCGCCGGCGATCGGCTCGGGCACGGGAGGCTCGGCGGCCGGCTTCGCCGCGGCCTGATCGTGCAGTCCCTTGCCTTCGATCACGGCGTCGGCGATCGCCGCGCAAAAAAGCCGGATCGCGCGGATCGCGTCGTCGTTGCCGGGAATTTTGTGATCAACGACGTCGGGATCACAGTTGGTGTCGACGACCGCGACGACGGGGATTCCGAGTTTCCGCGCCTCGCGCACGGCGATCTCCTCCTGCTTAGGATCGACGACGAAAATCGCGTCCGGGAGCTTTTTCATCGCCTTGATGCCGCCGAGCGACTGCTCCAGCTTGTCTTTTTCGCGCTTGAAATTGAGCATCTCTTTCTTGGTGAAGGCATCGGCCATCTTCGGATCGTTCTCGATCTCCTCGAGCCGGCGCAGCCGCTCGATGCTCTGCCGGATCGTCGAAAAATTAGTCAACGTGCCGCCGAGCCAGCGGTTATGGACGTAGAACATGCCGCAGCGCACGGCCTCTTCTTTGATCGCTTCCTGAGCCTGTTTCTTGGTGCCGACAAAAAGAACGTGGCCGCCGGAAGTCGCCAGCTCCCGGACAAACCCCGCGGCGGCTTTGAACATCGTCACGGTTTGTTGCAGATCGATAATGTGGATGCCGTTGCGCGCGCCGAAAATATAAGCGCGCATCTTGGGGTTCCAACGGCTCGTCTGGTGGCCGAAGTGGACCCCGGCCTCCAAAAGCTGCTTCATGGAAATTTCCGTCATCGTTCCTTCCTTTGGTTGTCTCCTCCCCTCTCGTCAATTCCTCGCCCGACCCTGAGGCACCCGGGAAAGGATCAGAAAGGGTGTGAAATGTTTGGAAAAGTCTCGCAGTTGCCGGCTCCCGGCGGCCGGGGACCGGCCGGGCGCAGTTCTACAGTGAGACCGGGTAACTGTCGGTTTTTAACAGAGATTCAAGGCCCGCGCAAGGTGCCGGCGTATCATGCGTTCATGGAATCGAGGAACTCTTTGTTGTTCTTGCTTCCACGAATTTTATCCAGGAGAAATTCCATGGACTCCACCGCGTTCAACTGCGAAAGCACTTTGCGCAGAATCCAGATTCGGTTGAGATCTTCTTTCGGTATCAGCAGCTCCTCTTTGCGCGTGCCCGACTTGTTGATGTCGATGGCCGGGAAGACCCGCTTGTCCATCAAGCGCCGGTCGAGGTGAACCTCCATGTTGCCGGTGCCTTTGAACTCTTCGAAGATGACCTCGTCCATCCGGCTCCCGGTGTCGATCAACGCGGTCGCGATGATCGTCAAGCTGCCGCCGTCTTCGATGTTGCGGGCGGCGCCGAAAAACTTCTTGGGCTTGTGCAGCGCGTTGGAATCGACGCCGCCGGAGAGGATCTTGCCGCTCGGCGGGACCACCGTGTTGTAGGCGCGCGCGAGGCGCGTGATGCTGTCGAGCAGAATCACGACGTCTTTGCCGTGCTCGACCAGACGCTTGGCCTTTTCGATCACCATCTCGGCGACCTGAACGTGGCGCGTCGCCGGCTCGTCGAACGTCGAGCTCACGACCTCGCCGTCGACCGAGCGCTGCATGTCGGTCACTTCTTCCGGGCGCTCGTCGATCAGCAGGACGATCAGCACGACCTCTTTGTGGTTTTGCGCGATCGCCTTGGCGACGTGCTGCAGCATCATGGTCTTGCCGGTGCGCGGCGCGGCCACGATCAGCCCCCGCTGCCCTTTGCCGATCGGCGTCATCAGGTCGACGATGCGCGTCGTGTAGTCATCCGGCGCGTATTCGAGCCTGAGCCTCTCGTTGGGGTAAAGCGGCGTCAAATTGTCGAACAGGATCTTGTCGCGTGCCTTCTCGGGATCTTCGTAATTGATCGCCTCGACTTTGAGCAAGGCGAAATAGCGCTCGCCTTCTTTCGGCGGACGGATCTGCCCGGAGATGACGTCGCCGGTGCGCAGATTGAAGCGCCGGATCTGGCTGGGCGACACATAGATGTCGTCCGGGCCGGGGAGATAGTTGTAGTCCGGGGCTCTGAGAAAGCCGAAGCCGTCGGGCAGCGTCTCCAACACGCCTTCGCCGTAAATGAAGCCGTTCTGCTCGGTTTGAGCCTGCAAGATCGCGAAGATCAGCTCCTGCTTGCGCATGTTGGCGGCGCCTTCGATGTTGAAGTTTTTGCCGATCAACGCCAAATCGCCGATCTTTTTTTCTTTCAAAGCCTTTAGATTGAGCTTGCC
This sequence comes from Binatia bacterium, assembly GCA_036506735.1. Classification (GTDB taxonomy): domain Bacteria; phylum Desulfobacterota; class Binatia; order UBA9968; family UBA9968; genus JAJPJQ01. The sequence continues at coordinate 15,016 of DASXRG010000327.1, forward strand.
GTCTTCTACGGCATCCGGCTCCGCTCGCTCGGCACGGGGACTCCCACGGACCATAAATCTTGTTCTCCTTTCGTACTTCGGCGCAGACGATTCGTCGCTACCGATTCGGGACGGCTGAATTCAATTCTCAGATCGAAGCCCAGCTTCTGGGCATTTCACCGCGGTGCCAGATGCGGGTCCGGCTAATATGGCGCAACCGTAGGACGAGAAAAAATTCTGGCACGGACTTGAATATTTCGCTCGGGATCCAAATCAAACTTTGGGGTCGGGATTCAGTGAACGATTACCTTAGGGGGATTTACTTTAAAGAATATCGTCGAGCCGGAACATCAGGTTGTTCTTTATAATAAGAAAACCCCCGCCCCTTGTCAACCCCCTCCTTTTATCCGGCCTTGACGGCGCGGCGTTCTCTCAGCGCGAGTAGAAGACTTCCCATGTCCGCCGGCAGCGCGGCGTGAAACCGCATCATGGCCCCGGTACGCGGGTGGCGGAATTCGAGCCGCTCGGCATGCAGCGCCTGGCGCGGAAAATCGCGCAGCGCGGGCTCGGCCGGCGCAAAACTGCGCCGCTTCGGCCCGTAAACCGGATCGCCGATCACGGGATGGCCTTCGTCGGCGAGATGGACCCGCAACTGATGCGTCCGACCGCTGCGGGGCATAAGCCGTATCAGCGTGACGCAGGAGAAACGATCGCCCGGCCGCCCGACCGGGAAAAAATCTTCCGCGCGCCATTCCGTCAGGGCCTCTCTTGCCCGTAGGTGCGCCCGCACGCTCGACATCCGCTTGCGGTCGCTCCGGTGGCGTCCGATGGGACGATCGATCACGCCGGTTTCTTTTTTTACGCGGCCCCAAACCAGGGCGAGATATTCCTTGCGCACCAGCCTGTTTTTGAACTGCGCCGCCAGATCTTGAAACGCCTGGCCGTGCTTGGCCACGACCATCACACCCGACGTGTCCTTGTCGAGCCGATGGACGATGCCCGGGCGGCGCTCGCCGCCGATACCGGGAAGGTCCGGACAATGATGGAGCAGCGCGTTGACCAAGGTTCCATCCTTCCATCCCGCGGCGGGATGCACGACCATGCCCGCGGCCTTGTTCAGCACGATGCAATCCGCGTCTTCGTAAAGGATCTCCAGCGGCAACGCCTGCGGCGCGAGCGCCGTTTCTTTCACGGGCAGCAGTCGAACCTCAACGCGGTCGCCGCGCTTGACGCGGGCGCTCGGCTTGGCCCGCCGGCCGTTCAAGGTGACGGCTCCCTCGGCGATCATTTTTTGGATCGCCGAGCGCGTCGATTCGAGCGCGACCGCGTGACTCGCAAGAAAAAGATCGAGGCGCTTGCCGGCGTCGGCCGCTTCGACCACGGCCTCGCGCCCCGAGACCGACGGCGCGACGGGAACCGAAGTCGAGGACACGACGTGCACCCTACGATCCCGTCGAAGTCGCGCGGGCCGGCTCGACGCGGCTCAGGATCTCCTGAGCGCTCGACACGTCCTGTTTGATCTGCTCGATCAACAAGTCCGGCGAGGCGAACTTCCTTTCTTCCCGGATGCGCTCGACAAAAAATAACTTGACCGTCTGGTCGTAGAGGTCGCCGTCGAATCCCAAGACATAGCTTTCGATCGTCCTCGGTCCCGCGCCGAAAGTCGGATTGAGTCCTATGCTGGTGACCGACGACCACTCGCGCGCGCCGACTTGCATGATCGTGGCGTAAATTCCGTCGAGCGGCAGCACTTCGGTGCGGGCGGCGATGTTCGCGGTGGGATAGCCGAGCTGATGGCCGCGCCCGCGGCCTGTGGTCACGCGCCCGGAGATAAAATGGCGTCGGCCGAGATATTTGCTCGCTTCGCGCACCTGGCCGTGCTCGATCAGAGAACGAATTCGGCTGCTGCTGACGCGTTGGCCGTCGAGCTCGATCGGCTCGATCACGCCGACTTCAAAACCGATTTCCTTCCCCCACCGAATAAGATCTTCGACCCGCCCTTTTCTCGCTTTGCCGAATCTCAGATCCTTGCCGACCCACATTTTATGCACGCCGATCCGCCGCGCCAGATAGTCGCGCACAAACTCTTCCGCATCGACGGCGGCGAAGGCGGCGTTGAACGCCTGGACGACGACCGCATCGACGCCGAAAGATTGCAGCAGGGTCATTTTGTCCTTGTGGGTCAAAATCAGCCGCGGCGCGCGCGCTGGCGCCAGGACTTTCAACGGGTGCGGCTCGAAAGTCAAAACCACCGAGCGGCCGCCCAGCTTCTTTGCGTCCTCGGCCGCCCGGCTGAGCAGCGCCTGATGGCCGAGATGAATTCCATCAAAATTGCCCAGCATCAAAATCGGCCGAGGAATCGAAAGCGGATGGCTCTCAATGTGGCGGATGATCTCCATAGGTCGGGACCGCCGATCAGTGGTCGGCGTTCGGCTTCGACTCCGCAATGTTAAACGATCGGGCGGTAAATGAAAAACGGACGCGGGATGACAACGGCCTGGCGGGTCAAGAGCCCAGGGTTTTGAGTTTTTGTTTCGCTTTTCCCGCCTCTTCGGACTGGGGATAGCGGTCGACCAGCTCCTGCAAGATCAGACGGGCGTCCACCTTGTCACCCAGCTCGGCAAACGCGAATCCCTGCTTGAGCAGCGCCGCCGGCACTTTATCCCCCTTGGGATACTTGCGCCGCACCGCATCGAACTCGAGAATCGCCTGCTCAAAATCCTTCACGGCGTAATAGCACTCGCCGACCCAATACTGGGCGTTGTCCGCGAAATCGCTGTTGGGATATTTCTTCAGAAACTCCTTGAAGCGCGGAATCGCGGCACGATAGTCTTTGCGCTCCACGAGACGCCAGGCTTCGTCGTAGTCCTTCTTGCCGGCGTCGGAGTCCCCGGGCGTTTTCTCGCCCGATGAGGCCTCGGCGAGCTTCGCCTGTAGAGCCTCTTTCAGCGCGCGCAGCTCGTCGTCGCGCGCTTTGAGCACACCGGCCTGCCGCTTGAGCTCTTCGTTGACGCTCGCGACCTTCGCTTCCAGATCCTTGACTCTCTGGTCGCCTTCTTTGCTCGATTTGCCGATCTGGCGGTCGAGCTGATAACGGACTTCGTCCACCCGCTCTCTCAGCGCATTCATGTCGCGGTGCAATTGATCGAGATTGGCGCGGGTGTCGGCAAGGTTGGCCCGAATGTTATCGAGCTCGCCGCGACTGGTCGAGGTTTGACTGCGGAGAGTTTTCTGCTCTCGCTCGATGATCTCGATCTGTCCGGGAGTCGCGCAAGCCGCCAGAGTCATCGCAGCCAACGCAAGGAACAAAACGTTAGGGCGGTTCATGGAACGCGTGAGAAAGCGAGCGTAGGATGCCGGCCCGATTTTTAGTCTCGGGAATCTTGCATTGCGAATTTTACGACGCTGGGCGCCCGCTGCCCGTCACGAAGCGATCGCGGCGATTTCTCTGCCAGCAGTCCTCGGTTTGATCTCTGCACACCGGCAATTCCTCGCCGTAACTGATGGTGGACAGGCGGTCGGCCGAAATTCCCAGGCTCACCAGATAATCTTTCGCCGCCTGGGCGCGCTTGGCGCCGAGCGCGAGGTTGTATTCGTTCGTGCCGCGCTCGTCGCAATGGCCCTCGATCTCGACCCGCGCCGACGGGTTGGCTTTCAGCCAATCGGCATTGGTCTTTAGAATTGCGCGCGCGTCCTGCCGCAAATCGAACTTGTCGTAATCGAAATAAACTTCCTTCAGCGGCCCGGCCTGTTGAGACTTGCCTTCCCTCTGTTCTGCGAGACTCCCCTTGTCTCCGATCCCGGACTCCTTACCGCCGCCTTGTTGCGGCCCCTTGCCGCCGCCTTGCGTCGTCTGCGAACCGGAACCGGACTCTCCCGCCGGGGGAGTAGATTTTGGACAGCCGGTCAATAGAAGAAAGGCAAAAAACATGATTCCACACAGCCTTAAATTCACCCTATCTATCATCATTTTCCCCTTTCTCTCCGCGCTATTCCAAGCGCGGCGACCATGAAGGATTTGTAGCATCTCCGCCAGATTGAGTCAATCTTTGTTGGTTTTCTCCGGTGTCGCGCATCATATATAGACCGTAACGGCCGCCCCGGTTGGACGCGAACGCGATGAATCTGCCGTCCGGCGCCCACGAAGGATCCTCGTTGTCGCCGGAACCGGACGTGAGTTGCTGCGGATCGCCGCCCTGAACGCCGATGGTAAAAATCTGAAAACGACCGGAGACTCTTCCCGTGTAGGCGATCCGGTCTCCTTTCGGCGACCAGTCCGGCGACGTGTTGTACGAGCCCGAATAGGTGAGTCTTCGAACGTTCCCGCCCTGCGCATCCATAGTATAGATTTGCGGGTTGCCGCTGCGATTCGATACGAACGCGAGCCGGTTTCCGTCCGGCGACCAGGTCGCCGAGACGTCGATGCCTTTGTCTTCCGTCAAGCGCCGCAAAGTTCTTCCCGATCGATCGAGCAAGTAAAGGTCCGTGTTGCCGGCCCGCTCGAAAGAGACCGCGATCGTTTGGCCGTCGGGCGACCACTTGCCGCCGATGCTCGAGCCGTTTTGTTCGGCGATGCGCGTCTCTTTTCCGCTCACCACGTCATACAAGTATAAATTCCGCTGGCCGCTTCTATACGACGTATACAGGAGCATGCGGCCGTCGGGGCTCCACGCGGGAGACAAGTTGATCGAGCGGTTGTTGGTGACTTGAGATTTCTCGGTGCCGTCGAGATGCGAAAGGTTAATTTCTTTCAGCGCGCCGCCGCCGATCGAGACGTAAGCGATGCGCGTATTGAAGGGGCCGGGAGTCCCTGTGTACTGATTGATGATCTCGTCCGCGAACTTATGCGCGATGCGGCGAAAATCTCTCACCTTGCCGGTATATTTTTTGCCGACGAGGAGCTTGGCCTGATAGACGTCGTACAGGCGCAGCTCGACGGTGAGATCCTCGCCTTGAACGCTGAAGCCGCCCTTGACCAGACCTTCGGCGCCGATCGTGGACCAGTTTTTCAAATCGAAAGTTTCCAAAGTGATGCCGCTGTCCTGCGGCCGCTCGATGTAGGCGGACCGATCCAACACGCGAAACCAGCCGGAGAGATTGAGGTCGTTGCCCATCGCGTCCGCCACGGTCTCGGAAATCCCGCGCCGGTCGTCGCCCGCGCCGATATTTTTGAGCGGCGAGACGGCGATGGAAACACGGCGTTCCTTGGGGTTGTCGATCGGCACCCTGACCTGTGAGTAAAAGGGCCCAGCCGAAAACGCCAAAGCCGCAAGCAATGTCAAAATAATCACTGCTGTTCTTCGGCACATGGAATTACGCCCCCAGCTCCTTCGCGCTGAATTCAAAATCAACCTCCATAAAATCCTTACGATAGTTTTCCGGCGGCGCCGGCAAAGGATTCGCCCTTTTGAGCGCGCGGATTACGGAATCGTCAAAGGAGCGATCGCCGGAGGTACCGACCAGCTTGAGACCGGTCACTTCCCCGTTTTCCTGGATACTGACGCGTACGGTGACCCTGAGATCAGTCCTCTTTCCCGGCCACGACCAGCTATTTTTGACCCGGTCCCGGATTTCATTTTGGTATCTTATGAATTCCGCATCTTTGATGATCCCGCCACCGGTTCCTCCAACACCCGCAGCCGCCGCTCCAGATTTATCGCCGGGAACGTTGCTCAGCGCCGCGGCCATTTTTTGTTGCTGTTGTCGCTTTTCTTCCTCCGCCGCGCGATTCCTGACGGTTTCCAAAGCTTCTTCGATCCGTCTTTGCCGCAGCTTTTCTCTTACCTTTTCTACCTGAGCCGCTTCCGCGAGCCGCTTTTCCTCGGCTTCCTTCTTGGCCTTCGCCGCCAACCTCTCGGTCATCTCGGCGCGGCTGTCGGCGGCTTTCTTCGCGCTTTCTTTCGCGAGTTGGGCGCGGCTAGGCGGCTTTTCTTTGGTCTCTTTCTTGGTTTCCCGCCTGGTCTCCTTTACCTCCGGCGCCGCTTTCACCTCCGGAACGGGCTTCGCCTTGGGCGCGGGCTCGAGCGCTGTGCCCGCGCCGCCGCCGAGTTTTTCACCGCCGACCAAGTCTACGGTATAAACCGGAACGTTGGGAGCTTTATTGGGCAAAAAGGGTGTGATCAATAAAAAGACGATGACGGCCACATGAGCCACGCCCGAAAGAAAAACCCACTTCCACACCCGCCCGCCGCCCTCCGAGTGATCGGCCGGCCGACCCAACGTCGGCATCGGCTCTAGACGGCTCTGCGCCATTTAGCCTTCCTCCTGTCCAGGCGGGCGTGTCACCATGCCGAGCTTTTGAATACCCGCCTGCTTGATCTCCGCGACGACTCTCATCACGAGGCCGTAGCGCACATCCTGGTCGGCGCGGAGATAGACCTCCGTTTCCCCTTTCAGCTTGCGAATCGCGCGCAGCTTCTGCCCCAGCTCCGCCGGCGTCATCGCGGTGTCGTTCAGGTAAACCTTGCCGTTGCGGTTGATGGCGACGACCAATTGCTCTTCCTTGCCCGGGATCGCGCCGGCCTTCGCCTGCGGCAGATTCACCTGCACTCCCTGCTGAATGATCGGCGCCGTGACCATGAAGATGACCAAAAGCACCAGCATCACGTCCACGAGCGGAGTCACGTTGATCTGCGAAATCGTCGTCCCGCTTTGCTGCGATGAAGTATCAACGGCCATTACAACTCCTTAGGCGTGAGGCACGAGGCGTGAGCCGCGCGCAAAGGACTCCTTTTCTTCCTGTTGCCTCACGCCTTCGCCTCTCGCCTTATTTTAAAAAGTGTCTTTCGGCGATATTCAAGAACTCGTGCGAAAAATTGTCCATGTCGGTCGCCAGCACCTTGATCCGCTGCACGAAATGATTATAGGCCATCAGCGCGGGAATCGCCGCGGCCAGGCCCGCCGCGGTGGCGATCAGCGCCTCGGCGATGCCGGGGGCGACCGCCTGGATGCTCGAGGAATGAGTCACGCTCAAGCCGCGGAACGCGTTCATGATGCCCCAGACGGTGCCGAAGAGTCCGATGAAAGGCGTGGTGCTCGCGGTCGTGCCCAGGAAGGTGAGCGCCTTTTCCAGCTTGGTGATCTCCACGCTCGTCGCCCGCTTCATCGCGCGCGCCACGTTGTCGACGCCGCCCAATTCCGTCGTCAACCCTTCGCCCGAGAAACCCTCTTTCTTGCTGCGCGAGACACGGAGCAACTCCTCGTAACCGGCGCGAAACACCTGCGCCACCGGGCCCGACTTCAAGTCCCGGCTCGCGTCGTGGATCGAAGCGAGATTGCGGCTGTCCCAAAAAATTTCCGTGAATTTTTCCGACTCGTTCTTGGCGCGGCGCACCTGATTGAATTTATAAAAGATGATCCCCCAGCTCACCACCGAAAACAGTATCAATAGATAGAGTACGAATTGGACGAGAGGGCTCGACCCTTTGACGAGATCGAGGATCCCGTGCTGCTGCGGGGTCATCACATCGTTTTGCGCCATTAACTGGAGAAACCAGAGGGAAGGCATCGCGTGTCCCGGCATCGTTGAAAAATGATTATAACCTCTGTATCTAATCAAATAAAGTCCTGCCCGGATTTTATCCTTATTAGACGAGCGAGGGGGGCGTTTACTTCATGATCCGCAAACTGAACGAGCTCGACCTCAGCGGCAAGCGGGTTTTCGTCCGCGTCGATTTCAACGTCCCGATCGAGCACGGCAGGATCACGGAAACGCATCGGATCGAGAGCACTTTGCCCACCCTCCGCTTTATCCTCGGCAAGACGCAAAAACTTTTGCTCGCGTCGCATCTGGGGCGGCCCGGCGGGAAGAGAGATCCTGAGTGGAGCCTCGCGCCGGTGCGCGACGCGCTCGAAAAATTGCTGTCCGAGCCGGTCGCGCTGGCGCCGGACTGCGTCGGCCCCGAGGTCGAGGCGCTGGCAAAAGATCCGCGCCACCCGATTGTCTTGCTCGAAAATCTCCGCTTCCACAAAGAAGAAGAAAAAAACGATCCCGGCTTCGCGCGCCGGCTCGCCGCTCTCGCGGACGTCTATGTGAACGACGCCTTCGGCGCGGCGCATCGCGCGCACGCCTCCACCGCGGGGATGGCCAAGTTCGTGCGCGAAAAGGGCGCCGGCCTGCTGTTACAAAAAGAATTGAACTACTTGGGCAAGCTCCTCGGCCAGCCCGAGCGGCCTTTCGTCGCGATCCTCGGCGGCGCCAAAGTCTCCGACAAAATCGGCGTGATCAAGAATCTCATGCCGAAGCTCGACGGCTTGTTGATCGGCGGCGGCATGGCCTACACGTTTTTGCAGGCCAAGGGCGTCGCCATCGGGCGCTCGCTGGTCGAAGCGGGGCACGTCGAGCTGGCGCGCGAGCTGATGTCGCAGGCGGAAAAACTGGGCATCGCGCTGCGGCTCCCGATCGACCACGTCGCCGCCGAGGGGCGCGACAAGAATCCGGTCGCGACGGGCGAGAGCATTCCGGAAAATCTCATGGGCCTCGATATCGGGCCGCGGACGCGCGAGCTTTTCATTCAGGAGATCCGTAAGGCCAAAGTCGTCTTGTGGAACGGGCCGGTCGGTTTGTTCGAAGAAAAGAATTTCAGCGCGGGGACCATCGATATCGCCCGCGCCCTGGCGAACTCGGGCGCGGTCAGCATTGTCGCCGGGGGGGATACGGTCGCCGCCGTGATGGAAGCGGGCGTCGAGGACCGCATCACGCATCTATCGACCGGCGGCGGCGCGACGCTCGAATTTCTCGAAGGAAAAAAACTTCCCGGGATCGAAGCGCTGGAGGTGGATGGATGAAGCCCCCGCTGGTCGTCGGCAACTGGAAAATGAACGGCACGCAGGCGCAAGCGGCCGAGCTGGCGCGTCACGTCGTCGAAGGCGGCAAAGGGCTGAGCGGCGTCGAATTGGTTCTCGCGCCGCCGTTTACGGCGCTTTCCACGGTGGCGGCGATCGTTAAAGACAGCGCCGTCGGGCTCGCCGCGCAAAATCACCACTGGGAGATGGAAGGAGCGTTTACCGGCGAGATCAGCCCCAAGATGGTGCGGGAGCTGGAATGCCGCTACGCCATTCTGGGCCATTCGGAGCGCCGGCACATCTTCAACGAAGCCGATCAGGCCGTGGGGAAAAAAGTGGCCGCGGCCTTGGCCGCCGACCTGGAGCCGATCGTTTGCGTGGGCGAGACGCTGCAAGAGAGGCGCGGCGGAAAAACCAACGCGGTGATCGGGCGGCAATTGCGCGCCGCGTTGAAGGGCCTGGGCAGAAATGTTATACCAAAGCTCGCCGTCGCCTACGAGCCGGTATGGGCGATTGGCACCGGTCACAACGCGACTCCGGAGCAAGTCGAAGCCGTGCATCGCCGGCTGAGAAATCTGCTGGGACAGATAGAAGGCGAGAAAGAAGCGGCGGGATGCCGCATTCTCTACGGCGGCAGCGTGAAGCCGGAAAACGCGGCGGAGCTGGCAAAGGTAGCCGACGTCAACGGCTTCCTGGTAGGCGGCGCGAGTCTTAAAGCGGAAGCGTTCCTGAGTATCGCGCGGGTTTTTCACTCGGCGGCAAGTTTATGATTACCATCGTCACGATTATTCACATCCTCGTCAGCATCGGCCTCATCCTGGTCGTGCTGCTGCAAACCGGAAAGGGCGCGGACATGGGCGCCGTCTTCGGCGGCTCGAGCTCGACCATCTTCGGCAGCAGCGGCGCGGGGAATTTT
>DASXRG010000328.1:0-3748 GCA_036506735.1 Binatia bacterium
CGTCGAGGCCGTTCTTCTCGAATATTCCGGTCTCTTTGCCGACCCAGAGCGGCAATTGGTCGCCGCTGATGGCGCTGTACCCGACGTGAACCCGCTGAAGCTGAGCAGAGACGGGCGCGATCGAAAAAACGACAGCAACCAGCACTCCCAGCGAGACAATCAACCTGCGTTTCATACGGTCGCTCCTTTGCGGACGGGAATCCTGCAACCCTTTAGCGTTGTTTTGTGGTCTTGTCAATCAGGTTGGTGTGAAACAACGAGGCGCGGAAGTACCTACCATTTAATCATATTCACCAACCCAAGGCTGATCCACGGCACGTAAGTTACGAGCAACGTCACCAACGCCAGCACCACAGTGAACGGCCAGCCGGCTTTGAAGACTTCCCAGAAGGGCAGGCGCGCGATAGCGGCAGTGGTGAAGAGCACGGTGGCGACCGGCGGCGTTTGTTGGCCGACACCCAAGTTGATCGTGACGATAATGCCGAAATGGATGGGATCGACGCCGATCTGGCGGATGAGCGGCATCACGATGGGGACGATCAGAATGATCGCCGCTGCCGAGTGGAGGAACATGCCGGCGACGAAGAAAAAGATGTTCAGGAAGAAGAGGATCAAATACTTGTTGGAGGTGGTCTGCAAGATCATCCGCGCGAACTTCTGAGGAATTTGCTCGCTGGTCAGATACCAGCCAAGGACGGCTGAAGACGCCACGATAAGCATGACGACCGCCGTCTGTCCCGCCGAATCTTTGAGAACCCGAACGGTTTCTTTCGTCGGCAATTCCCGGTAGATGAAGACGCCGATGATGAACGCCGCCAAGACCGCGAGCGCGGCCACTTCGGTAGCGGTCGCGATGCCCAAAAAAATACCGCCCCAGATGACGATCGGAATAGTCAGGGCCCAGAAGGCGTGCAGCGTCGATTTGCCGACCTTTTGGAGCGAGAACTTTGCCTCGACCGGCAAGTTGTATTTTCGCGCGTAATAGTAGCTGAGAACCATCATGGCGCCGCAGGCGATAAAACCCGGCAGGAAGCCGGCAAAAAAAAGCTTCGCCACCGAGGTTTCCGCCATCCAGGCGTAGATGATCATCGGAATCGAGGGCGGAATCAGAATCGCCGCGGAAGCCGCGTTGGAAACGATCGCCGCGCTGAGCGCGCGCGGGTAGCCGCGCTTTTCCATCGCCGGGATGACGACGTTGCCGATCGCAGCGGCGTCGGCGACCGAAGAGCCGGAGATTTCGCTCTGGATCATGGTCGCGACGATCGTGACCATCGCGAGGCCGCCGCGAATGAAGCCGACGAAGCTGTTGGCCATATTGACCAGCCGGAGAGAGATCCCCGAAGTTTCCATCAGACCGCCGGCCAGGATGAAGAGCGGAATCGCGAGCAAGGGAAAACTGGAAGCGCCGGAAAAAAGGTTCAGCGGGACGATGCTGAGGGGCGCCGTATCTTTCCACAGGAGCAGGATGATCGCGGAGATGGAAAGGGCGAAGCCGATGGGAACGTTGATGATCGTGAGGACGATGACTATTCCGAGGATGAGCCACTCCACGCCGCTTCGTCTCCTCTCTCGCGCTCTTTGGCGAATGCGATGTCGACAAGGCGCATCAAGCTGATGATTAGCATCAGTCCGCCGGTGATCGGCAGCACGCTGTAGACCCAGCCCATTTTGACCCACGGAAGCGAGATGGCGCTCTCATCTCCCATTTTTCTCACCAGCAGCCAGCCGTAGGAGAAAAGCACGATCTGGAAGCCGAGAACGAATAGTTCGCTGATAAAATCGAACATTCTGCGAGCCTCGGGCCGCAGCCGGGTCAATACGACCTCGAACCCGATGTGACGCCTGCGATACGAAGCCACGACCGCGCCGTAGAAAGTGAGCCAGACCAGCAGATAGGAAGCGAACTCGTCGTACCATACCAGCGATGCATTGAGGGCGTAACGAAAAAAGACGCCGACGCTGACCACCGCCACCATGAGAATGAGCAGCAGGACGGCCCACCACTCGAGGAGGTCGACCAAGCGGCGAAAGAATCGTTTCATAAGAGGCGTTAGGCGCGGGAGGAAGGAAAAAAAACGGTTGCCTGTGGCCTCATGCGCGTCGCCTGTTTGTCAGCGCAGCGATTGGATGAGTTTCACGAGCTCCGTTCCGCCGGGGACTTCCTTGCCGAACTCGTCGTAGACGGAAGCCGATGCCTTGATGAAAGCGTCTTTATCGACCTCGTTCGCCTTCATCGGCGGCGCCAGCTTGCCCATTAGCTCTTTGTCGAGGCGCTCGCCTTCGGAGCGGGCGAAATCGCCCATCTCCCAGGCGATCTTGGTGAGCGCGGCCTGAACGTCTTGGGGGAATTTCTTCCATGCGTCTTCTCCGACTACGAGATACGCCGGCGTATAGACGTGGCCGGAGAGCGAAAGGAATTTCTGCACTTCCTGGAACTTGGCCGACGCGATCTGTGGAAACGGGTTTTCCTGGCCGTCCATCACTCCGGATTGCAAAGCCGAGTAAACTTCGGCGAGCGGCATGGGCGAAGGATTGCCGCCGTATGCCTTGAACATTTTGACCCTCCACACGCCGCCGGGCACGCGCAGTTTGATGCCTTTCAGATCGTCCGGCTTGACGATCGGGCGCACATTGTTGGTGATATGGCGAAAGCCGTTTTCCCATACGCCAAGGACTCGCATTCCTTTCGCCGGCAGGTTGTTCAAGAGCTGCGCCTGGATCTGTTTGTTATCAACGACCTTTTTCATGTGGGCGCGGCTGACGATCAGATAGGGCATCTCGAAGACGCCGAACTTATCGTCGGCGGTGCTCATGACGGTCGAGGGTAGAAACATTTCCGGCGCGCCGACTTTTACGCCCCGCATCATCTGCTCGTCGCTGCCGAGCTGGCTCGAATGGAAAACTTTGATATCCACTTTGCCCTTCAGCTCCGCGTTGGCCCGCTTGGCGAACTCGTCGGTCGTAATCGCGAAGAGCGAGCCGGGAAACCCGACGTGGCCCAGGCGAATCGTAACCGGCTGCTGCGCCAGCGCCGCAAGCGGGCAGAGGCCCGCCAGCAATAGAGCGATTCCGGCAACCAAGTTATGCATGTCAATTCTCCTGTCGGCGGGACGCGTAGTCCTACCGTTTTAAGGCGCAAGCGGTTTTTATGATCCGCTCCGCCCGCGAAAGGTTGAACACTCCGCAGGTGCAGAAGCGCGCCATGTATCGCGCCGCTTCCTCGGGTGTTCGACGGTTCTCTTTGACCCAATCGACCATTTTCCGCGCAAAATCGGCGGAGAGCATCCCATGACCGCACATCGTGGAAAGCTCCAAGGTCGTCGCGTCGGGGAGCCTGTCGACGCGGCCGCGAAAGCCGAGCGAGTATTCCACACTATGCCGGGAGATTCCAGTCTCTCGGCAGCAGCGCTCGGCCGCTTCCATCGGGGCGCTGATATTGACGGAGATTCCCAGATCGGCGGCTTTCAACTCCTCCACGAACGCCGCCATCGCCTCGTAGTTGTCGAAGACGGCCGCGACCGTCGTATGGCCCTCGATCCCGGCGATTACCTGCTCAGGATCGGCGTGATGATCTCTTTTCCAGTGGGCCGTCGGGTTCATGTCCTGGCGCGGCCGCAGCGCGCCGCCTTTGGTCGCGTCGCCGATATTCACCGGCTGGTATTTTAGCGCGAGGCGGAGAAAAGCGCGGTACTTCTCGACTAGATTGTCGTCGTTGAGATTCCGGCTCGCCATCGCGAAGACGATGTAG
>DASXRG010000329.1:0-2052 GCA_036506735.1 Binatia bacterium
ATCGGGATTGCCGAGCGCCGCGACGCGCGCCGCCTTGGGCACCGCCTCGCGCAAAAGCTCGAGCCGCTTGCCGAAGAAATCCGGCGAAACCCTGGACACGCCGGTCACGTTTCCGCCCGGATTCGAAAAGGTGCGGACCAATCCGGCATCGGCAAGATTGCCGACCCCGGAAACGACGATCGGAATCGTGCCGGTCGCCTCCCGCGCGGCGACGGCCACCCGGGAGCCGCCGGCGACAATCAAGTCGACTTTCATATTGACCAGCTCGGCGGCGAGGGCGGGCAACCGGTCGAGCTTGCCGTCGGCGTAACGGTATTCGAAGACGATGTTCTTGCCCTCGACGTAGCCGAGATCGCGCAGCCCTTGCCGCAGCGATTCGTCGCGCGACGCGTTCAACGACGGCGAGCTCGAAACCAGGACGCCGATCTTCCAGACCTTCGCCGGCTGCTGGGCGTGCGCTGCATGGGCGGAAATGAGGATAACGGCGGCGGCCATTACAAGATGCAATATCTTCATCATCCACTGCTCCCAAATAATGTTGACCCTGAAATTTTGCCTTTTTACCCTTCGACGGAGTTTATCCTGAGCGCAGCCGAAGGGCTCGGGGCATGCTTTTTACTTTTACCTTGCTTTACGCCGCCTTCGCGTGCGCCGCGAAAGTCGCCGAATCCTCGTTGGTGATCTGCAAGCGGAAACCGCTCGGCTCTTTGAAGTAGGTCCCGAGCTGCTCGGGTCGGCGCCCTTCCCGCTCGCCGTGATCGTCGCGCTCGTCGATGCCCGCCCGATGCAGCCGCTCGACGATGGCGTGAAAATCCTCGTCCGTCACGTTGAACGCAAAATGCCTGCCGCGGTAGGTCGTCTGCGTCACCGGCGAAAGTTCCGCCACCTCGTGCAGCACGATGCTCTGATGGCTCGGCACGCCGATGACCGCCAGCCCTTGATCGCGCTCGAGCAGGTCGAGCTTCAGGATATCGGTGTAAAACTGGATGCTCTTTGGCAAATCGATCGTGTCGAAATGGAGATGGTGCAGACGGGTCGGAAGGTCGCCATCGCCTCTGAACAGCTCGACGAGATTGCCCTCGGAGTCGGCGAACGCGATGCCCTCGTGCGCGCCGCAACCCGTGGCGATTCCCCTCTTTTCAATCTTGCGCACGAGACCGTCGGCGGCGCGCAGCCTCGACATGATCTTTTCGAAGTCGCTCGCCGAAGCCACGAAGCCGTAGCGCGGAAAGGAGTCCAGCGTTTCGGGCTTGGGAATCGTCGCCTTGTTTTGCGAGAAAAGACCGACGTGATTTTGACCGATCTTTATAAAGATGCGCGTCACGCTAGGATCGGTCATTTTGCGCAGCGTCCTTCCGCCCAAAACCTCGCGGTAAAAATTTTCCGCCCGATCGGGGTCCAGGACGGGAAGCACAAAGTGATCCAGGTGATGCACCCTGCCTTCCGCGGCGAGTGACTTTTCCATAGCGAATCCCTCCTTTTTTCGCCTAGCTTCTTGAGATAGGCGCCGATTCGGGGAACAGAGCTATCCGTCCCCTGGGAAAGTAAACGAAAACGCTCCCTCTGAGCGCATCACTATCCGACATTGTCCGCGCAAGCAAGAGCTTGCCCTGGACCTCGATTTCGTAGACGAGCTGGTCGCCCAGAAACGCCGCGGAGCGGACCTCTCCGGCCAATTCGTTGTGTCCATGAGTCGCCGCCGGGCCGAGCCTTACGTCCTCCGGTCTGATGCCGACAACGACCTTGCCGCTCGGATGCGCGTGAGAATTCAGCTCGAAGGTGCCGATCTCGGTCTTGACGCGCCCGCCGTCGACGACTTCGCCGCCGAGCCAGTTCATCGAGCCGAAAAACTCCGCGACGAGCGGGCTGGTGGGCGCGCGGTAAAGCGCGCCGGGCGCGCCCGCCTGGAGGATTTTTCCCTGCGCCATGACCGCGATGCGGTCCGCCAGCATCATCGCCTCGACCTGGTCGTGCGTGACGTAAAGCACCGTGATGCCGAGGCCGCGCGCCAGCGCTTTCATCTTCACGCGGACTTCCTCGCGCAGCCGCGCG
>DASXRG010000330.1:0-17049 GCA_036506735.1 Binatia bacterium
GTCGGCGGCGACTTCGGCGCCAAGGCGTCGCTCATCGACGTGCCGATCGCTTACCATTTATCGAAAGCGGCGGGCGGAAAGCCCGTCAAGCTGGTTTTCGATTACACCGAAGAGCTTCTCGCCGGCGGTCACCGCCATCCCGCAGTGATTCATCTCCGCACGGGAGTCGCGCGCGACGGAACTTTCACCGCGGTCAAGGGCACGATTCACTTCAGCGGCGGAGCCTACGGCGCGCCCAAAGCGAATCCGCAGGTGACGGTGCTCGGCGGGCGGCGCCTGGCGAGCATGTATCGAGTGCCGGCGATCATGTGCGAGACTTATTGCGCGTATACCAATCAGGTTTCTTGCACGCAAACGCGCACGCCCGGCAGTCCGCAGGTCGTGTTCGCGTTCGAGTCGCAGGTGGACATCATCGCCAAAGAGATGGGCATCGAACCTCTCGAACTCCGCCGCCGAAATATTCTGCGCGCCGGCGACGCCAATCCCATGGGTGAAAAGTGGAGCGATATTCTCATGGGCGAAGTGCTGGAGCGCGCCGTCAAAACTTCCGGCTGGAAGAAGGGCGGAGCGAAGAAAAATCGCGGCTGGGGCATCGCGCTCTATGATCGCGGCACGCCGGAAGGGAAAGCGAGCTCGGCGCTGACCCTGGAGGCCGACGGCAAGGTTAACATCCTCACCGGCGTACCCGACGTCGGTCCCGGATACTATACCATCAGCCAGCAGATGGTCTGTGAAATCCTCGGGCTGCCGCCGGAGAAAGTCGGCGTGGTTTTCAAAGACACCGACAGCTTGCCTTTCGATCCCGGCACGGGCGGTAGCAAGCAGACGAATACTTCCGGTCATGCGGTCAAAAAATCGGCCGATGAGGTGCGCGAGAAGCTCATCAATTTGGCCGCGCGGGAGCTAGGCTGCCGGCCGGAGGAGATTCGGCAGCAAGGCGGCAAGCTCACGGCGCCCGACAAAAAGTCGACCACGACGCAAAAGATGATCGAGCTGGCTGTCAAAGAAAACGGCGGCCCCATCTTTCACCTGACCAATTTTATCCCTGAGAACATGCCGAAGGTCACCGGCTTCGCCGCGCAAGTGGCCGAGGTGGAAGTCGACCCGGCTTCCGGCGGCGTGAAGGTATTGAATTTGACCACGGCGCACGATACCGGCACGGTGCTCAATCATCTCACCTTGACGGGACAGATCGACGGCGGCGTGATTTCCGGATTCGGCTTCGCGCTGATGGAAGAGAATCCGGTGGTCGACGGCAAGATCGCGACGTTGACTTTAGGCGAGTTCAAGTTGCCGTCGATCGCCGACGTGCCGCCGTTGAAGACTGTATTGGTCGAGAGCCCCACCGGCCCGACGCCGTTCGGCGGCAAGGCGATCGCCGAAAATCCCAACGTGCCGACGGCCGCCGCCATCGCCAACGCCGTGGCCGACGCCGTCAGCGTGAGAATCTTCGATCTGCCGATCACAGCGGAGAAGGTCTATCGGGCCTTGCAAGGAAGAAAATGATACCTAAAGCATCGCTTCAGTTTGCCGCGGCTCTCGGCGTCTGCGCGTTTTTGTTGCTCGTGCCGGCCGGCGCTCATACTCAGGAAAAGAAAACCGTCCGCGTCGCCTTCGTCAGTTTGTCATGGCACCAGGAGCTGCCGTTCCGGATAGCCAGGATCAAGGGATACTTTAAAGAGCAAGGGATAACCCTTGAGCCTATATTGATCCGCGGCGGGCCAGCGGCGATCGCCGCGCTGATTTCGGGCGACGTCGATTTCGGCAGCATCGGCGGGGCGCAGGCGCCGATCCGGAGCCGTGCCCGCGGGCTGGATATTTTCATCATCGGCTCTTTGTCAAACAGAGCGAACTACACCGTCATCGGCGCCCGCGACGTCAAGAAGCTCGAAGACCTCAAGGGGAAGATCATCGGCGTAACCGGCGCCGGCGCTTTCTCCGATTTCGCGGTACGGCTGTTCCTCAAGCAAAACGGTCTCGATCCCGACAAGGACGTCATTCTGCGCCCGCTCGGCGGCACGGTGCTGCGCGCGTCGGCGCTGGAGAGAGGAATCATCGCGGCCGCGCCGTTCTCAGCGGAAGAGGCGGTCAGCCTGCTGAGCAAAGGTTATCCGATGATCTCGAACTTGAGCGAGTCGCTGGCGATCCCGCAGAGCATTCTGGTCGCGCGCGGCGAGACGCTGGAAAAATATCCCGACACGACGAAAAGATTTTTGAAGGCCGTGATTCTCGGCTTGCGTTTCGTCCGCAGCAACAAGAAAGACGCGCTGCAAGCCGGCTATGAGTCCGGCCTGAAAGGCGATCCCGATATCGTCAGCCGGGCTTACGACCTTTACTCCGCCGCTTACACGACGGATCTGTCGGTTGCCGCCGAGGGCATTCAGATCATGCTGGACGAGGATATTCGTACCGGGCTGGTCGATAAAAAAATGACGTTGGACAAGGTCATCAACGAACGGATTTTGAAAAAAGCGCAGGAGGAATTGAAAAGCGAGGGGCGATGGAAATAAGATGGGCCGCTGAGCGAAAGGAGAAATTCATGTCTCGTTCATTGATCGCGTCTTGGACCGTGGCGCTGCTGCTGGCGGGCGGATTGCTATTCGCGTCCGGCGCGACGGCCACGGATCCCGCCTGCATCACCGACAGCACGCCGATCTACGACGCCAGTACTCCCCCGAAGGTGGTCGACGCCGACTTGATCGACTCGGCGCCTTGCGGGGTTTACAACACGGTGAGTTCGCGCTTTCAGCGCGTGTGCGATGCCAACAACGTATGTGCGGAAGTGCAGGTGTCCGTGCCCTACATGAAGCACGAGGCTACCGGCAACGTGAAAGCGATCGCCGTGTTACTCGCTGGAGGAGACGGTGAAGCCCACCTAACGCCGGACTCCTGCATCAATAACAATCCTCCCTGTGATCCGGTGCCCCTGACCCACTCCGGAGGCAACTTCCTGGTCCGAAGCGCGCAACTCTTCGCCGAGCGCGGCTTCAGGGCGCTGACGATCGATCAGCCCTCGCCTTTGCCGAGCGGCGACACGTGCGGCATCTCGGGCGAGTGTTACGACGTCTACCGAGTATCTCAACGCCATTCTCTCGACATCGCGGCGGTTGTCCGAAAGGAGAATCCGGGTCACAAGCCGGTGTTCCTGGTGGGAACGAGCCGCGGGACGGAGTCGGCGGTGGCGCAAAATGTGCTCGGAGTCGGCAGTATGCTTTCGAGTCCCGTGACCTTGGCTCCGGTGACGCCGGCGACCAACCCGCCGACGGCGCAGGTTCCCAATCCGTGTGATGCAAATCACAAACCCTACGTGGACGACTGCTACTACGGCCAGCTAAAGGCGCCGTCCGTAACGGTGCCGGTGCAGATTCTCATGCACGAGGAGGACCCGAATACGACCGCCTGTTATGTCGCGACGGTTCAGGACGCGCAGAACCTCAGGGACGACCTGAAGACCAACGGTAACAACGGCGTCGGCGTGGATACTTTTTTCCACCAGGAAACCGGCGGCTTCGAGGTGGTGGATCCGAATACCGGCCAAGTCGTGGATGCCTGTGGCCACGAGAGTTTTCACGGCTTCCTCGGCATCGAGAGTGAAGTCGTGCACCGCATCGACCGGCGAATGACGCTGATCTTGCAAGATATCGCGAACACCCCCGATACGACGACTCCAATTTCCGGCAACGCGACTCGGACGCTGGATACATCCGTCCAAACCTCGCGCACCATCAATCTCGCCAATCTCGCGAGCGACGCGGACAATGATCCGTTGACTTTCGCATTGCCGGGCGGTCCTCATTCGGCCCGCGGCGCCGTTTTGAGCTTGTCCGGCGCTGTCGCGACTTATGACACGACCGGGGCTGCCTTCATGTCTCAGGGAACCGCTACAGTCCACGACGCCTTCGTCTACGTCACCTCCGATGGGAAGGGGAGGAAAAGCTTCGGCGTCGTCAAGGTGACGGTGACGGTTCCCTAAGCGCAAAGAAGGAATGCGAATGTCGAGGCCGAGGAGCATGAAAGAGTTGATCCTGCTGCATTTCGTGGCTCTCATTCCGTTGTTGATCGCCGCGCCGGCGCGGGCGCAGGAAAAAATCGCCATCAGCTATTCCGCCGTGGCGCCGAGCGTTGCTTCGCTGTGGATTCCCCATGAGGAAGGGTTCTTCAAGAAGCAGGGTCTCAATGCGGACCTCATACTCATTGAAAGCGGGAGTCTGACCTCTCAGGCGCTGGCGGCGGGGGAGATCGGCATAGCTCATAATGCCGGGGCCCCGGCGATCATCGCCAACGCTTCGGGTTCCGGCGAGATGATCATCATGGGCCTGATCAATGGCCTGGAATACAGCCTGGTGGGAACGGCGAAAGTCAAAGGCATGGAGGATCTCAAGGGCAAGAGAATCGGCGTGAGCCGCATCGGCAGCTCATCGCATGCGGCGGTCGCGATTGCGCTGGATCATTTCAAGATGGATCCTTCCAGGGACAAAATTACCTTTATCCAAGCCGGCACGATGACCACTCGGGTCGGCGGTCTGAGAGCCGGCTCGATCGACGCCACGGTGGTCGATCCGTCGTTCGTTCCATTCCTCGCGCGTGAAGGGTTCAAAGATCTGGGTTACCTCGGAGACATGGGAATCCCGTATCAGCACGAGGTCCTGGTGAGCACCCGCTCCTACTTGAAACAACATCGCGACCGGGTGTTGAAGGCGGTCAAGGCCGTGATCGAAGGGATCGCCTTTACGGCTCAGGATCGGAATGCGGCCGAGGTCAAGCGAGTGCTCGTTAAATACCTCAAGTTCGATGCAGCCAAAGCGGAGGACGCTTATAAGGCCGTCAAAAGTTACGCCGCCAGAGACCGCAAACCTTATCCCACGATCGAAGGAGTCAACGCCCTGATCCAGTTTTTCGCCCGCTATAATCCGGCGGTCGCGAAAATAACTCACGCCAGCGTGATCGATTCGACCTTGGTCGAAGAGCTCGACAAGAGCGGGTTCATCGACGCGCTTTATAGGTAAGCGAAAAAGAATTATGGCAATCGTAAAAGTCGAACATCTCTCCAAGACCTTCTCGGACTACAAAGCGCTCGACGACGTCAGCTTCGAATTCGATCGCGGAATTCTCAGCATCCTGGGACCTTCGGGCTGCGGCAAGACGACCTTGCTCAGATGCATCGCGGGCCTCGAAGTGCCCGACGACGGCGCGATCTACATCGACGACAAAGTTCAGACCGATATCCGTGAAGGAATTCTCGTCCCGCCGTATTCGAGGGAGATCGGCTTTGTCTTTCAGAGCTACGCGCTGTGGCCCCACATGACGGTTTATAAAAACGTCGCCTTCGGTCTCAAGCTGCGCAAGGTTCCGGAGCAAGATATTCGAAGAAGGGTGCTGGCGGTGCTCGACCTCGTCGGCCTGCCCAAGCTGGAAGAGCGCTATCCATCGCAGCTGTCCGGCGGCCAGCAGCAGCGCGTCGCGCTGGCGCGGAGCCTCGCGATGGAGCCGCGGCTCATTCTGCTCGACGAGCCGCTCAGCAACCTCGACGCCAAGCTGCGCGAGGAGATGAGGGTCGAGCTGAAAAAGCTGATTAAAAAAGTAGGCATCAGCGCGATCTACGTCACGCACGACCAGGAAGAGGCTTTCGTCATCTCCGATCACGTCATCGTGATGGAGCAGGGACACATCCTCCAGTACGCGACGCCGGACGAAATCTACAACCGTCCGGTGAATCAGTTCGTCGCGTCGTTTATCGGCCGCTCGGTGCTGGTGGACGCGCAGGTGGTGCGCGCGGACGGCGAGGATTGCGTCGTCATGGTGCCCGAGTTCAATCGCGCGACGCTGGTTTGCCGCAGGCCCAAGGACGCCGTCGCGGGAGGCGGGTGCCAGTTGGTCATTCGCACCGGCGAGATCAAGCTCAGCAGCCGGCGATTCGACCAGCCGGAAAATGTCCTGGAAGGCTCGATGACGAGCCGTGACTACCGCGGCGGACTAACGGACCATCGCGTCCAGGTCGGCTCGAGAGAAATCGTCGTGACCTCGCACAAATTCTGCCCGATGATCAGCGTGGACGAGAACGGCGAGAAGATATTCCTCCACATCGACCGCTCGGCGATCAGCGTGATCCCGGCGAATGCAAGGGCTGAGGGATGAAGGATGAGGGATGAGTGGTAAGATTGGTTATGAGTGACCTCTTGATTCATCCCTCCGCCCTCATCCCTCATCCCTTTAAGCTTCCGGGAGCCGACGATTAACTGGAACCGTGTCAAGCTCGCCTACCGGCAGGGCGCTCTCATCCCGCTCCTATCCAGCGTCGTCGCGGGCACGCTGATCGTCACGCCGATCATGATCGTGCTCTTCCGCAGCTTCACGACGACGCGACTGGCGGCCGCCGTCGGCTTCACCGGCGAGAATTATTTCCGGGTGCTGCACGATCCGCAAATCTTTCCGCTGATCCAGAATTCGATCATCTACGCGGCCGGCTCCGCCATACTCGGAACTTTCCTCGGCGCGCTGCTCGCCTGGATCGTGGCCCGGACCAACACGCCGGGAAAGGCGCTGGTCGAGCTGATGCCGCTGTACCCGATTCTGATGCCGCCGATCATGAAGAATATCGCGTGGATTCTCCTGCTGTCGCCCAAGTCGGGGATCTTGAATAATTTCTTGCAGGAGAACTTCGGCCTGCAGCAGCAGATATTCAACGCTTTTTCGCTCTCGGCGATGATATGGGTCTTCGGGCTCACCTGCGTGCCGCTGGGATATCTGTTCCTGCTGCCGGTGTTTCTCTCCTTCGATCCTTCGCTCGAAGAGAGCGCCTACATCGCCGGCAGCAAGCCGGTGCGCACGTTGCTGCGCATCACGTTCCCCCTGGCGATCCCGGCGTTTCTTTCCGCCTTCGTGCTGAACTTCCTGAGGGGGCTGCGGTCGTTCGAGACGCCGGTGCTTCAAGGCAGCCCGGGCGGAATCAACGTGTTCGTGTCGAAGGTCTACGACTCGATGTCGGTGGAATTCAATCCGGGGCTGGCCACCGCTTACAGCGCCGTGTTGATCGTACTGTCGATTCTCACCTTGCTGCTCTACGTGAGGATGACGCGGTTTTCCGAGCGCTACGCCACGATCACCGGCAAAGGTTACCGGGTCAAAGTCGTCGATATCGGCGCATGGAAGTACGTCACGTTTCTGGCGGTGTTCGGTTATTTCATCGTCGGCATCGTGTTGCCCTTCATCGTGCTGATCGTCACGTCCTTGATCCCGTACTACGACTACGAGACCTTCATGAAGTTTCCCGCCAACATCAGCTTTGCCAACTACGCCAGGGTCATGCGCCATCCGAGCTTCGTGAGCGGGTTGTACAATTCCCTGAGCCTCTCGATCGTCATCGCCGGCGTGACGGTGCTCGCCGGCATCATCATGGCGTTCACGATTTACCGGACGAAGGTCTACGGCAGCAAGGTCTTCGAATTCATCGGCACGATGCCGCTGGCGTTTCCGCCGCTGGTGCTGTCCCTCGGCTTGATTCTCGCGGTGATCGGCACCCCGCTCTACAACACGCTGTGGGCGCTCGGCGCCGGCCTTTTCGTCGCCTATTTTCCCTACGCGCTGCGCAACGCGTCGGGCGCGATCGTGAACATCCACAAGGAGCTGGACGAAGCCGCGTGGGTCCACGGCGCCAGGTGGCGGCATGTCTTCTTTAAAGTGACTCTGCCGCTGCTCAAGCCCACCGTCGCCGGCGCGCTGTTTTATATTTTCATCGAGGCGATCCGCAACATCGACGTCGCGGTCCTGCTCGTGGCGCCCGGGGTCGAATACGGTCCGGTCACTTTGTTCGAATATTTTCGCGTCGGCCAGTGGGCCGAAGCCGCCGCCGGCGGGGTCATTTACCTGATCATCCTGATCGTGGCGGTGTCGATCGCCAAGTTCGCTTTCAAGATAAAGTTCAGCCTGTAGCACATCCGTGAAAACGGTTTGTTTGATTGTAATGTAGGGGCGGTTCGCGAACCGCCCCTACGAATATTGAACCGGTCGTTTTTCACCGGCCTGGGGCTTGCAACGGGGATTGCCTTACCGCTAATATGCTCCCACAACCGCATTAGGAAAGGGGAATGAGCATGCGAAGAAAATTTCTCCTGGCTGCAGCCGTCGCCACGGCGATGGCTTGGGCCGGTGTCGCTCTGGCGGCGTCCGCGCCTGAAGATCCTTACACGAAGGCCGCCGCTGCCCTATACGAACAGGCAAAGAAAGAGGGCGCGCTGGTGGTCTATTCGGTTTGGGACGTCGAGCACATCGTCGCGATCCTCGACGGGTTCAAGAAACGTTATCCCGGAATCCAGACGTCGTACTGGCAGGGCAGGAATCCGGAGATCGTGACGCGGGTCATCACGGAATTTCAGGCCGGCAAGGACAGCGTCGACGCGATCTTGTCCGACAACGCCCCGCCCGTGATTCGCGCCGCCGGAGCCATTCAGCCGTACGAAACGGTGCAGAAGAATTTTCTGGTTCTGCACGATCCGACGATGCCGATTGTGAGCCTCCAGATTCAGGCGCTGGTCTATAACACGAAAAAAATGAAGCCGGCCGATCTGCCGAAGAATTGGGAAGACCTTGCCAACCCGAAGTACAAAGGCAACGTGGCGCTGGACGATCCGATGCGAGCGGGACCGCTCAGCTCCCAGCTCGCTGCGCTCAAAGACGTATGGAAGGACGACGCTCGGTTTGCGCGCTTCGTCAAAGGGCTGAAAGCGCTCGGTGTTCCGGTCCATAAGAGCACCAGCGCGATGTTCCGGCTGGTGGTTTCAGGAGAGTACGCGCTCGCGGAGCCGGCGCTGCTGCACGACGCGATGGAGGAACAACACGAGAAGGGCTCGCCCGTCGATATAGTGAAGACGGCGCCGCCGGTCGTCTTTCCGCGCTACGCCGGCATCTATGCGAAAGCCGCGCATCCGAACGCGGCCAAACTCTTGGCCGAGTGGCTGATCTCGACGGAAGGCCAAGCGGCGCTGGACAAGGTCGGACGAGAGGCGTCGCGCAAGGGCTTCGAATCGAAGACCTCGATCGAGCACGCTTACCCGAAGGGAACCAAGCCGCTGCCGGTCAACGATAAAGGCTTCATGGAAGATCCGAAGAAGTGGCTCGATACTCACGTCAAGCCGCTGTGGGAAGGCTAAGAGGCGGCGGCGAATACCCGCGGCTGCTTTTCGACGCGCGCACGCAGCCGCGGGTAAAACCTCAGCGTATTGTCGAAAAAGATCCCTCGTTTCAGCTCCTCGCTCACATCTTTCCGGCCGATCAAGGCAGGGATGTCTTCTTTGAAGTCGCGCTGGTCTCTTTCATGCGGATAATCCGACGCCCAGATAATGATGTCCGGCCGCACGGCCTGCGCCGCGAGCGGCAGCGCGGTTTCGCCGACTTCGGCCGCGAAAAAAATATTTCCTTGACGTAGATATTCGCTCGGCTTCTTCTTGCAGCGCGGCGAGTATTGGCCTTTACGCTCCATCTCTTCGTCCATCCGGTCCATCATCCACGGCACCCAGCCGATGCCGCATTCGAGACAGCCGAAGCGAAGTTTCGGAAATAATTCGAACACGCCCTCGAACATCATGCTGACGAGCTGGCGCATCTGGGCGAATGGATGCTCCAGGGTGTGCGCGACTGTGAAATTCGCCGCGAGATCGAGGCCGAGGTTGGGGAAACTGAGACCGCCGTGCGTCGAGACCGGGACGTCGAGGCGCTGGGCTTCTTCCCAGAGGGGATAAAAATCCGGCCCGCTGAACAGCTTGCCGCCGGTCGCGACCGCGGGAAGGACGGCGCCGACCATGCCGAGCTCGGTCACCGAGCGGCGCAACTCTTTGACCGCCTCCGAAATATCCTGCACCGGAAGCAGCGCCACGCCGACGAGCCGCGGGCTGACCTGCATGAAGCGATGGTGCAGCCAGTCGTTGTAGGCCCGCGCGAGCACGACCGCCCAATCGCGGTCCTGAATCGCGGCGTGGGTCAGCCCTTGCGTCGGGTAGAGCACCGTCAGCTCGATGCGGTTTTTATCCAAAAAGTCGAGCCAGTCCTGCGCGCCGGGGCCGCTGCCCCCGCCGGCCCAGCCGCCGCGCTGGCGCAGCGAACGCAGGTAGCCGTCCATTGTGAGACCGGGCCAAAACGAATAACTCCGGTGCCACTCGAGATCGGCGTACGGCGCGCCGATGTGCTCGCGCAACTGGTCGTCCAGTTCCATCACGTGTCCGTCGGCGTCGAGAATTCGGTAATCGGACATCACAAACTCCTTTGCCTGCCGCCTTCAGTCTCTAATATTTTGCACGAACCACTCCAGGGGCAGCGGATGGCCAAAGCCTTTTTCTTTCGCCCGCCGATACGCCGTGCCGCCGACGGCGGCGAATTGCAAACCCTGCGTCCCCTGATTATTCAAGAAAGTGATTTGCCGATCGCTGGTCCGGCCTTTCCACCGTCCCGCCATGATGTCCGGAATCGTGCCGATGTCCGGATTGTCGATCGCGCGCGACGGCGCAAACGGCACTTTCTTTTTCTCGTCGTCGTTGCCGGCGAAGTAGGCGAACATGCCGTCGCTGCCCGAGATAGTCCCGGCGGGCGGCTCCTCGAGCGTAAACGTCGAGCTTCCCAGCCGGCCGATCACGTCGGCGCGCTCGAGCACGTCCGGTCCCGCCTCGTTGTTGCGCACGTTGGTGACGTGCATGCCGGGCTCGAGCCATTCCGCCTTGATCACGGGAATCAGCGAGTCCGTCGTCATCGCGACGATGTCCGCGCCTTTGACCGCTTTTTCCGGACGATCGACGGTCTCGATGGAAATTCCTGTTTTCGCCTCCATCTCTCTCGCGTAGTTTTCCCGGTTGGTCTTCGTCGGGCTGAAGACGCGGATTTTCTCGATCGCGCGCACCTGGCAAATCGCGTCGGCGTAGGTTCGCGCCATGCCGCCGGAGCCCAGCATCCCGAGCGTTTTCGAATGTTCCCGCGAAAGATATTTCGCCCCAAGGCCGGCGCAGGCGCCGACGCGCATGTGTTGCAGATAGCCGTCGTTCATCAGACACAGCGGCTCCGCGTTGCGCACGCTCAGGAGAAAAATCAGCCCGCAATAGGTGCCGCGCTCGATGCAGTACTTGTCCTCGGTGCGGTATTCGCCCTGCTGCTCCCAGGCCAGCATGTCCGATTTCATCCGGATGGCGAACACGCCGAGTTTTCTGGAAGCTCCCTCCATCGTGCCCCAGCGGTAGTAGTGCGGCTCTTGTGGAACATAAAAGTCGATCCGCGGGCGGTAGCCGGCGCGCTGTTCGTTCAATTCTTTGTACGCATCTTCCATCGCCGCGAGACAGGCGGGCATGTCGAGCACCTGGCGCACATGGTCATTGGTGAGAAAGATCATCGTGGTCCCTCGCTTTGTACGTTGCCAGCGTGATATAGCCTTTGGAGAATTTGAAGTAAAGGGGACCAACGGTGCTGATATTAAACAACGACGAGATCGAAAGCCTCATTTCGATGGATCAAGCTCTCGGCTTGCTGGAAAAGGCTTACCAGGCGCAGGCCGACGGGCGCGCGGTTTACCGCCCGCGCGCGGACATGTACGTGCCGTCTCCGGTCGAAGGCGGCGTCTACGCTTTTAAATCGATGGAAGGCGGGCTGGCCGATCCGCCGGTGGCCGCCTTGCGACTCAACTCCGACGTCATCCACTGGGAGAACCGCAGTGGCACGATCGTCAAGGACAAGCTGCCGAAAGCGCCCGGCGGAAAATGGGTCGGGCTGGTGCTTTTATTTTCCTCGGAGACCGGCGAGCCGCTGGCGATTTTTCCCGACGGCGTGATGCAGCGCTTGCGCGTCGCGGCGACCAGCGCGTTGGCGGCGGCGCGCATGGCGCTGCCCGAAACGCCGGTGATGGGCATGCTGGGATCGGGCTGGCAAGCGGGCGCGCACGTCCCGGCGATGTGCGCCGTGCGCAAGATCCGTCGCGTCCAAGTCTTCAGCCCGACGAAGGAACATCGCGAGCGCTTCGCCAAAGAAATGGCGCAGCAGACCGGTGTCGAGGTCGTCGCGGTCGATAATGCCGAAGCCGCCGCTGAGGGCGCCGAGATTTTAGTCGCGGCGACGAACGCGGCGTCGCCTGTCGTGCGCGCCGGTTGGCTCCGTCCCGGCGTTCACTTGACCTGCGTCAAGGACAGCGAGCTCGGCGACGAGACGATACGGAGAGCCGACCGGGTCGTCATTCACTCGCGCAGGTTCGCCCCGGAAAATTACATCGCCGGCCGGGAAGAAAAAGTCGAGGCGCACGATCCGATCGAATTTCTCAGTGGCAAGACGACCGCCGCCCGTCCTTTGCCGCCGCCGTTTTGGACCGAGGCGCCCGAGCTGAAGGATCTGATCGCGGGAAAAATCTCCGGGCGGGAATCGGCCGGGGAGATCACCTGCTTCATCAACAACATCGGCCTTGGGCTGCAGTTCGCTGCGCTCGGGGCCGAGGCCTACCAGCAGGCGCGAGCCAATGGAATCGGCAAAGAGATTCCGACGGATTGGTTTCTACAAAGCGTCCATCCATAGCCCTTCGGGCATCTCAAATCTCATATCTCAAATCGCGGACCTGGGATCTGAAATTTGAGATCTGAAATTCCTCGCGAAGCGAGGACGTGTCTGGACAGAGCGGGGCAAACGCGGTAAGAGTTGCACTGGTCTTTCCGGATTGCGGCTGAGAAATCTCTCGGCCGGCGGGCATTCGGTGTCGCCGTACGGACGGGCATGAAAAATAATTTTCCGCCAAAGAGTTTTCTAGCGGCGGCCGCGCTCGTCCTCGCCGCCGCTGCGGTCCCGGCACCCGCGGCTGAAAAGCTGGTCGGCATCCACTCGGCGCGGGTGATGTCGCAATCGATGCCGTGGATCGCCCAGGAAGCCGGGCTATTCAAAAAATACAACCTCGACTTTCAACTCGTATTCATAGCTTCTTCCAATATGGTCACGGCCGCCATGCTTAGCGGTGATGCGGAAATGTCCTTGACCGGCGCGGTTGGAAACGTCCGTGCCTTCGTCCAGGGGGCCACGGACTTGGTGTTCGTAGGCGGAGTAAAAAACGTGATGACACAGAGCATTTTAGCGGGAAGAAATGTCAAGACGCCTGAAGATCTTAAAGGCAAACAAATTGGCGTCAGCCGCATTGGCAGCAATACCCACTACTTCACGATTCAGGCGCTCAGGCGATCCGGCATGGAACCCGGCCGCGACTTCAGTTTCATCCAGACCGGCGGAGATCCCGAGAGCCTCGCGGCCCTGCTCAACAAGAAAATCGACGTAGCGACCTTGACCGCGCCGTCGGACGCCATAGCGCTCGCTCAAGGCTACCACTACGTCGTATACGGCCCCGATCTTCGTATTCCGTATGCAGCCACAGCCTTCGTCACGAAGCGCTCAGTCATGGCGAAGCGACCTCAGGTGATGGCACAGTTCATGCGCGCCATGGCGGAAGCCGCCAAGGTTCTCCACGCCGATAGAGAGTTTACCTACAAGGTGCTGGGAAAATATCTCAGGGTGACGGACCGGGCCATTCTGGATGCCGCGTACAACGGGGAGATCAAGGCCCTGGAACCCAGGATGATTCTTAAAGCGGATTCTCTTCAGGCGACTCTCGACGAGGTAGCGGCCGTCGACCCGCGAGCCAAAGGCGTCAAGCCTCAGGACATGACGGACACCCGCTATCTCGACGAGATGGAAAAAAGCGGATTCCTCGACCAGCTCTGGAAGCGGTAAAGGAGGGTGTATGCAGTCACTTCGAGAGACCGTGAGGGTTGTCGACTCCGACGGCCACGCGCGCGACATGGACGACCTGCTGAAACCCTATCTCCCGGAACCTTACAAGAACCGGACCGCGCCGTTGATTCCGCGCGAGACCTACGACCGCAACCTGGGCGGGACATTGGGGCATGGGGGAATCAAGCTCGCCGAGCGGCTTGCCGCGATGGATACGCAGGAGATCGACACGGCGGTGCTCTATCCGACTTCCGGCCTGGGCATCGGCCGGGTCAAAGAAAAGGAGTGCGCCGTCGCTCTCTGCCGCGCCTATGACGATTTCATCTCCGACTACTGCAAGGGCTCTCCTCGGCTCAAGGCGGTGGCCAACCTTCCGATCAATAGCCCCGAGGACGCGGCTCAAGAGCTGAATCGCGCCGTCACGAAGCTCGGACTGGTCGGCGGCATGCTGGCCGCGCAGGCGCACAGCAAAAATCTCGGCGATCCTGAATTTTATCCTCTCTATCGCGAGGCGGAGCGGTTGGACACGCCGGTCGCGATTCACGCTTTCGGCGGCGACGAGGCGGGCAGCGAAATCTTCGATCAGTTCATCAGCATTCACACGACCGGCCATCCATTTCCGGTCCTGCGCCAGCTTACCGCGATGATTTACGGCGGCATTCCGGAACTATTTCCCGGGCTGCGCATCGGCTATCTCGAAATCGGCTGCGGCTGGATACCTTACTGGGCCGAGCGCATGGACGAGGAATGGGAGAAGCGCGGCAAAGTCGAAGCGCCGCTGTGCAAGAAGAAGCCGAGCGAGTATATCACGAGCGGGCAGATCTATTACGGCTGCGAGCCGGAAGAAAAAATGATGGGCTATGTCGTCGAGGAGTTCGGCTCCGAGACGCTCATGTATGCCTCGGACTATCCGCACTGGGACATGAGCTGGCCGGAATCGGCGTCGATTATCTGGGCGCGGGAGGACCTGCCGCTCGAAGCGAAGAAGAATATTTTGGCCGACAACGCGCGCAGGTTTTATAATCTGTCTTAGAAAGGAACGAGGATGATCGAAACGAAAGGATTAACCGGGGCGCAAACTTTGTTGCGCGTCTTGGGGGCGATGGGAGTGGAGCGCATCTTCGCTTCGCCGGGATCGGAGTGGTCGCCCGTATGGGAGGCTCTTGCCGAGCCGGGCGTGGAAAGAATGCCGCTCTATATCAGCACGCGTCATGAGGAAGTCGCGGTCGGCATGGCCAGCGGCTACGCGAAATCGACCGGCAAGCTGCCGGCGGTGATGATTCATACGACGGTCGGATCGCTGCACGCGACGATGGCGATGCGCGGTGCGCTGCACGAGCAGGTGCCCATGGTCGTTTTCACCGGCGAATCGATCGGCTTCGGCGAAGACGCGGGCCCCGACGTGGGCGGCCAGTGGCTCGGGCACCTTTCCGACATGGGCGGTCCGGCGCGCCTGGTGGAGCACTGCGTCAAGTGGAGCTTCGGCGTCAATACCAAATCGATCCTGCCTTCCACGATTCAACGCGCCTGCCGCCTGGCTACGGCGCTGCCGAGAGGTCCCGTATTCGTCTCGTTGCCGATGGAATATCTCTTCGACGCGATGACGCACGACGTGCCGTCGGAGAACGGCGCCGCTCCGGCGCCCACGGCCGACCCCAAGGGCATCGAAGAGCTGGCGGACATGCTCGTGGCGGCGCAGAATCCGGTCATCGTCGCCCAAGACGCGGGGCGGACGGCGAAGTCGGTCGCACATCTGGTCGAGATCGCCGAGCTGCTCGCCGCCGGCGTCGTCGAGACGCGCAGCACCGGCTGCTTGAACTTTCCGCGCACGCATCCGCTGCACGCCGGTTACGAGCCCGCGGAGTTTCTCGAGGATTCGGACGCAATTTTTCTGCTGTCGGTGATCGCGCCGTGGCATCCGGCATCGAGAAAACCGGCGCTTCCCGGGGCGAAAGTCGCAGTGCTCGATGAAAATCCTCTGCGGGTGGAAATGCCGTACTGGGGATATCAGGCCGACCTCTGTCTCACGGGCGAGATCGAAACCTCGCTCGAAGAATTACTCGACGCCGTGAAAAAGCGCATCTCGAAAGGAGACAGCGAGCGAACGCGGCGCGCGGCCGCATGGAAGGAGCGCAACACGGCGCGCCGAAACAAATGGCGCGAAGAAGCGGCGGCGTTGGCGAATACTAAACCGATGGATACGCGCTGGGTCGCCCGCGAGGTGAGCCAGATGTTGCCGGCCGACGCCATGGTCGTCGAGGAAACCATCACGCATCGTCTTGCGGTGCATCGATATTTCGATTCGCTCAAGCCGGGTTCGTTCTTCGCCGGCTGCATCGGCGGTCTGGGGACGGGATTGTCCACGGCGATCGGGGTCAAAGCCGCGAATCCAAAACGGCCGGTTATCTGCTTGATCGGCGACGGCTCGTTCAATTACGATCCCGCGCCGGCGGCGCTCGGCGCGGCACAGGAGCACCAACTGCCGATCCTGATCGTGATGTTCAACAATCAGGGCTACCTGTCGCAAAAATCCGGCGTGCCGAAATATTATCCGAACGGCTGGGCGGTGAAGACCAACAAGTTCGCTGGCCTCAACATCGCGCCGTGCCCGGACTACGCGATGATCGCCAAGGCGTTCGAAGGCTACGGCGAAAAAGTTGAAGAACCGGGTGAAGTTAGGAAAGCCGTCGAGCGCGGCCTCAGAGCGGTGGCAGCGGGGCAGTTGGCTTTGATCGATGTCCGCCTCCGTCCGGTCGAAGATATCAAGGACCGAGGGGAAGGATAAGCAATAAAAGGTTCAGCGCGGGTTCCGAGTCTATAACCTTGAACCTGGAACCTTGAACTATCCCCTCAGCGTCCAGCGCCGGCCCGGTAACTGCTTGGCGCAGAACGTGCGCTCGGCATCGACGCGGCGCGTCGTCCCGGCGATGTTGGCGATGACGTCGAAGCAGTGCTCGTTGCGGCTGAACCGGTAGCGCTCGCTGGGTTCGAACGTGATTTCATTGACTCCCGGTCTCAAGCGAAAAACCCGCTCTCGTCCGACCAGGTCGCCGTCGCGTGACTCGCGCACCAGAAAAGTGGTTTGGCATTCCCCGGAGCCGTCAACGCGGACCTGGACGCGCAGCGCACGGACCGGCTGGCCGTCCGCGATCGGATCCGGCGCGATGTCGAGATCCATGACCCTCATCCGATGCTCGCCGCCGCAATAGACCAAGCGATCGTCCCGCCGATCGTCGCGGGGTCGATCGCCTCTCCGCTCCGGCTCCGCCACGATGCAACTTTGCAGGGCCACGGCGACCAACAAAAGCCAAACACTTTTCA
>DASXRG010000331.1:0-2714 GCA_036506735.1 Binatia bacterium
ACGGTGAGCGTGCCGCTACGGTCCTGCAACAGAAAATTAAAACCGGCCGACGCGCCAAACCCGGAGATCGTCGGAATGTTGAAAGGAAAGACGATCGCCTCGGGTATGTTCGCCACCTGCCGCTGCAAGTTAGCCATGATGCCGCGCACATGGAGCGCGTCGGAATGGCGCTCTTCCCACGGCTTCATACGAACGAAAATCGTGCCGAAGTTGGGTTGATAGGTACTCGTCACCACGCCGTAGCCGCCAATGGTCGAGAAAGAGTCGACGCCTTCGGTTTTGGTCAGGATCTGCTCGACCTGTGATAGTACATTAGCCGTGCGTTCGAGAGACGCCGCGGGCGGGAGTGTGACGTTGACACCGAAAATTCCTTGGTCTTCATCGGGGATGAAGCCCGCGGGCAGCGCGCCGCCGAAAAGGCCGGCGCCGACGGCCACCGCGGCGACGATGACGATGGTTAGTATCGAACGTCGCACCAGAAGCCGCGAGGTGCTGATATAGGCGTTAGTGGTGCGGTCGAAGACGCGGTTGAACCAGCCGAAGAATTTACCTAGCGGCCCCCTGGCCGGCCCATGATGCGCCTTGAGCAGCATGGCCGAGAGTGCAGGCGCGAGCGACAGCGCGCTGAAAGCCGAGAGCAGCACCGAAATGGCGATGGTCAAGGCGAATTGCTTGTACATCTGTCCGGTCAGGCCGCCCAGGAAGGCGACCGGGACGAAGACGGCTGAAAGAATAAGAGCTATGCCGATTACCGGGGCTGAGACTTCCTTCATCGCTTGGATGGTCGCTTCCTTCGGGTTCATCCCGTGCTCGATGTGGTGCATCACCGCTTCCACCACGACGATGGCATCGTCCACGACGATGCCGATGGCGAGCACCAGGCCGAACATCGAGAGAGTGTTAACCGAGAAGCCGAGCATCGGGAAAAAAATGAACGTGCCGATGAGCGACACGGGCACGGTGAGCAGCGGGATGATAGTCGCCCGAAGATTCTGCAGAAAGATAAAAACCACCAGCGTGACGAGGATGATCGCCTCGATGAAGGTATGGACGATGCCGTCAATGGAGGCCTTGACCGCCGGCGTTGTGTCATAGACGATCTTGTAGTCCATGTCGGGCGGGAACAACGCTTTCGCCTGGCGCAGCGTCTCGTAGATCGCTTCGGAGGCCTTGAGCTGGTTTGCGCCCGGCAGCAGATAGACGGCCATCGTGCCGGACGGCTTGCCGTCGAGCCGTCCAAAGGAGTCGTAGTTCTGCGAGCCTAGCTCGGCGCGTCCGACGTCCTTGACGCGGATCTGCGCGCCGGTTTCAGTCTGACGGAGAATGATGTTCTCAAACTCCTCGGGGTTGACGAGCCGGCCGGGGGCGCTCACCGTGTAGGTAAATTCCTGGTCTTTCGGTGACGGCGCGGCGCCGACGCGCCCGGCCGGAGCTTGCAAGTTCTGCTCTTTGATTGCCGAGATCACATCGGAAGGTGTGAGCGCGAGTTTGGCCAACTTGTCGGGGCGCAGCCAAATGCGCATGCCATAATCCGCGCCGCCGAAAAGATCGACCTGGGCTATGCCGGGTATTCGTAGCAGCTGATCGCGGAGATTGATGCCGCAATAGTTGGTCAAGAAGTTCGCGTCGTAGCTCCCTTTGGGCGAGTAGACGGAGATGAGCATCAGAATGCTCGGGCTCTGCTTTTTGACGGTGACACCCTGCTGGACCACCTCCTGCGGCAGCCGCGCTTGAGCCGACGAGACCCGGTTTTGCGTCAGCACGTTTGCCGTGTCCTGGTCGACACCGACTTCAAAGTTGACATCGAGCTGCATGCGGCCGTCGCTGGTGTTCGACGACTTCATGTAAATCATCTTGTCGACACCGTTCACTTCCTGCTCGATGGGCGTCGCTACCGATTGCTCCACCGCCACAGCGGAAGCGCCTGGGTAGGTCGCCGTGACGCGGATAGAAGGCGGCGCGAGGAACGGATACTGCTCGATGGAGAGACCCGTGAGGCTGAACAGTCCCATCAGAACCATCAGGATCGAAATAACGATAGCGACGATGGGCCGGCGGATGAAAAAGTTTGCCATGGCTTATTTCCCCTCCGCTCCCTTGGCTTTGCTCTCGGCCGGTGGTGCGTTTGGATCAAGGGAAGTTTTCTCTTCTGGCTTTACGGTCTTGGCGCTGACCTGCACGCCGGGCTTCACTTTTTGAATCCCTTCCACAATAACCTTTTCCCCCGGCTTAAGTCCCGAATCGATGATCCAGAGATTGCCGACCCGTTCGCCGGCTTTGACCATGCGCAGCTCCACCGTAGCATCCGGCTTTACGACCATGACGCTGTAGAGCCCTTGAATCTCCTGCACGGCGAGTTGGGGCACAAGCACGGCGTTGTCCTTGACGTCGGTGACGAAGCGCGCGCGTCCATACTGGCTGGGACGTAGAATCCGCTCAGGATTGGGAAAGCTGAACTGCCCGGTCAGTGTGCCCGTCGTTGGGTCCACTGCGCGCTCGACGGCGTCCAAACGGCCTTTGTGCGGATGCACGGTTCCATCGGCAAGAATAAGCTCCACGCCGAATTGCTTCTCCAGGGACTTATTTTTAGCGGCGGCGCCCCGAGCGAGTCTTAAATATTCCGCCTCGGCGATCGCGCAGCGGAACAGGATCGGATTGATCTGCGAGATCGTGTTGAGCAGTGTATTTTCACCGCGCCCGACCAGGCTGCCGAC
>DASXRG010000332.1:0-8740 GCA_036506735.1 Binatia bacterium
GAAACGCTTGGCGAGCTCAAGCGGGTGAGCGGCGCCAGCCTCAAGTACGAGATCGGAGCGATTTCGGAGCTGGCGTTTGAAAAAGGCGGACCGGCGTTGCTCTTCGATCGGATCGACGGCTATCCGGCAAATTACCGCATCGCCGTCAACGTTTGTTCGACGCAGCGCCGCTCTCTGTTGGGAGTGGGAATGAATCCGGAGTGGTCCGAGACCGAGGCGATGAAAAACTGGCGCGCGCGCTGGGATGCCTACAAGCCGATTCCTCCGAAAGTGGTGAGCGGAGGGCCGATCTTGGAGCACGTCCAAAAAGGCGAGGATGTCGATCTGTTGCAAATTCCCGTGCCGATCTGGCACGAGCTCGACGGCGGACCCTACATCGGCACCGGGTTGGCGGTCATTCTCAGAGATCCTGAAAGCGGCTGGGTCAATCTCGGGAGTTATCGCCTGCAGCGCCACGACCGTTACACCACGGGAATTTTCTGCGAGCCTGAGAATGACGGCGCGGCGATCCTGCGCAAGTACTGGAAGCAAGGCAAAGCGTGTCCCGTGGCGGTGTCGCTGGGACCCGAGCCGATAATTTTTCTCACCGCTTCCGGCTCCACCGGTTGTCCACCGCGAGTCCCCGAGTACGAGTACGCCGGTTACATATCCGGCGAGCCCATCGAGGTGATCGAGGGAGCGATAACGGGCCTGCCTATTTCCGCGCGCTCGGAAATAGCGTTGGAAGGAGAAATCCCGCCGCCGGAAGCGGAGTCGCGACCGGAGGGGCCGTTTGGCGAATGGACCGGATATTACGCGCCCGGCGGCGTGCCTGAGCCCGTGCTCCGGGTGAAAGCGCTTTATCACCGGACGGACCCGATTTTGTTCGGCTCCCCTCCCTTCAAACCGCACCGCGATGCTTATTCATTCTCGCTGCCGATGCGCTCCGTGACGCGCATCTGGGACCGCTTTTCGCGAGAGGGCCTGCCGGTCAAGCGCGTGACGGATCTCGTCAAGATGGGCGCCGTGGTGATCAGCGTTCATCAGGAGAATGAGCACGACGTGGACAGAATCATGAAAGTGATCGACAAAATGCGGCCGCCGAGCCGGCTCTTTATCATTGTCGACGACGACGTCGATCCGGAAAATCCTTTGGAAGTCTTGTGGGCCATCGGGACAAGGTTCGATCCCATCAGCGGGGTGCGCGTGAGCGTCACGCAGAGCAGTTGGCTGTTGGATCCGCTGCGCACGGTGGACCAGAGGGCGGGCCATGGGCCGCAGCCGTACAAGCGGCTCATCATCAACGGCTGCCGGCCGTTCGAGCGGCTGAAGGACTTTCCGCCGGTCAACAAGCTGAGCGACGCGCGGCGCAAAGAGACCTGGCAAAAATGGCAAATGGCGGAGTGGCTGCAGAAGGATAGCTAAAATAAAAAGCGGCTGGAAAGCGAGCCCGTCGGGCGCAAGACTCCGGGTCGCGGCCGATAGGTCTGTACCATGAGTCGAACTTTTCTTGTCGGACGTCCGCGACCCTCCGCCTTGCGCCCTCGGCCTCGCAAGAGAAAGACGCTGCCCGGTCGCAGAGCCCGCGCGTCCGACACCGCCGGTAGGAATAAGCAGTGATCCATCGCGCGGGCTCGGAGAGCGGGTGGCGGCTTTCATCAACAGGCTGCC
This sequence comes from Binatia bacterium, assembly GCA_036506735.1. Lineage (GTDB taxonomy): Bacteria > Desulfobacterota > Binatia > UBA9968 > UBA9968 > JAJPJQ01. The sequence continues at coordinate 1,651 of DASXRG010000332.1, forward strand.
GGGGTAGAATGTCTTAGGAGATCCGCATGACCAAGGAAGAGAATGAGTTGTTGACGCAGACCGGGCCGGGGACTCCGTGTGGGGAGTTGATGCGGCGTTATTGGCAGCCGGCGGCCCTGTCGGAGGAATTGCCTCCCGGCGCCGCGCCGTTGCCGCTCAAGATGTTCAGCGAGGAGCTGGTGTTATTTCGCGATGGGCAGGGAAGACCCGGACTGCTCGGGCTCCATTGCTCGCACCGGGGAGCGGATCTAAGTTACGGGCGGTTGGAAAATGGCGGGCTGCGCTGCATCTACCATGGCTGGCTTTACGATATAAACGGCAAGGTCATCGACACACCCGGCGAGGCCGACGCCGGAGCGAGTTTTAGAGATTCGATCTGTCACAAGGCGTATCCGTGTCAGGAGCGCGGCGGAGTTATCTTCGCCTACATGGGACCGGGAAAACCGCCGCTGCTGCCAAACTACGGATACCTAACGGTCCCCGAAGACCACACGTTCGTGACGAAAATCTACCAGGAGTGCAACTATCTCCAGGCCAACGAAGGAAACATCGATCTCGTGCACCTCTCCTTTCTCCACTTCAACAAGTACAAGGACACGGGAGGTCCGAGCGTCGGGCCGGTCGAGTTCTCCGGCAGAGGCGGCGCGCCCGGGCTGGAGACGACCGAGGCGGACCTCGCGGATTTCGGGTTGCGCATCTGTAAGATCCGCAAGGTCGGGTCGGATAAAAAATATCTCCGCATGGGGAATTTCGTCATGCCGAACTTATCGGCTCCTCCCGGGCAGTTTAACGGCAAGGAGGGATATCTCATCAACTGGCACGTGCCGATCGACGATACGCACCACTGGAAATACATACTCATCTTCAATCGAGAAAGACCGCTCGATCGGGAAGAGCAACGCACGAGCCGCATCGAGCTTGGCGAGGGCTACAGGCCGCTCCGAAACAAAAGCAACCGCTATCTTCAAGACCGGGACTCGATGAAGAGCGAGACCTACACCGGCATCGGACTGATCTTCCAGGTGCAAGACGTGTGCGTCACTGAGGGAGCGGGCGCCGTACAAGACAGAACCCAAGAACATCTCGTTACCTCTTCGGACGCGGCGATCGTGGTGGCGCGGAAGTTGATGTTGAAGGGAATCCAGGACGTTCAGGAGGGACGCGATCCGCAGCACGTGATTAGGGATCCGGCGGCGAACAACTTGTCGCATCTCTTTGCCTATAGCGTGCTCGTCCCGAGTGATACGAATTGGAAGGAATACTGCAATCAACTACTTGCTGAACTGAGGGGCTAACAGCCTCTTAAAGTTTTGTTGCTGAAAGACAACGAGGAGGCATTATGGCTGACGTTCTGAGATTGGGATTTGTCGGCGTGGGGATGGCGGTGACGCGGATTTTCTCGGAGAAGCCGGGCATCACGAAACTTCCGTATATCAAGATCACGGGCGCGGCCGACCCGCGCTCGCACGCTCTGGAAGTCTTCAAAAAGGAATTCAACGCTGAAACCTACAATAACATAAACGATCTTTGTAAGAGTCCCAATGTGGACGCGGTTTATATCGCCACGCCGCCGGAGATGCATGCCGAGCACACCCTCGTCGCGGCGAAGCATCACAAGCACGTAATCGTGGAGAAGCCGATGGCTCTCACCATCGACGACGCCGAGAGGATGAACGAGACCGCGGACAAATACGGCATCAAGCTCCTCTGCGGCCACACGCACAGCTTCGACGCTCCGGTGCGCAAGATGAGAGAGATCGTGCGCAGCGGCGAGCTGGGCAAGCTGCGCATGATCAACACCTGGAACTTTAACGAGTTCATGTACCGGCCGTGGCCGAGCCATGAACTGGTGACCAGCAACGGACTCATCTTTAATCAAACGCCCCATCAGGTGGACGTCGTGCGCTTGATCGGAGGGGGGATGGTAAAGAGCGTGCGCGCCTGGACCGGCGCCTGGGATTCGGTTCGGCCGGGAGTGGGGGCCTATTCCTGCTTCCTTGAATTCGCCGACGGAGTAGGCGCAACGCTCGTCTACAATGGCTACGGTTTTTTTGACACCGCCGAGCTCTTGTGGTGGACCGGAGAAGGCGGGCAGCCGAGGGACCCCGACACGAATATGAAAATGCGGACAAATCTCCAGCGGATCGCCGGAAGCAACTCGGATAAGGTCCTTGAAGAGCAAAAAGAGCAGATGCGCTACGGACAGAAATCGGATAAATGGCCGGAGATCTGGCAAATCTGGGGCGCGGGACACGACGCTCCGAAACACCACCAGTCGTTTTTCGGCTTGACGGTAGTCACGTGTGAAAAAGGCGACATGCGGCAGTCTCAGGATGGGATCCTGATTTACGGCGAAGGTCAAAAGAGAGAGGTCTCGCTGGAAAAAGTGATGCGGGGACGCCAAGCGGAGGTGACCGAGCTTTACGAGGCCGTCGTGAACAATCGTCCGGTATCCCACGACGGGCGATGGGGCGAGGCGACGCTCGAGGTGTGCCTCGCGATCGTGCAGTCCGGAAAGGACGGTAAAGAGATCAAGATGACCCACCAGGCGCCGTCCTGGCAGTGATCTTGTTGCTCACGCGAATAAGAAGAGCTGACGAAATGCGGCAGGCCTGGACACTTAGCGCGCTTCTCCTCGGAACAACTCTACTTTTCCCGCTTCCTCCTTCTTCCGCCGAAGCCGCGTCGAGCCCTAACTGGCAGGCGGACTGGGAGAAGACAGTCGAGTCCGCCAAAAAGGAGGGACAAGTCGCCGTTTACATCAAAGTTGGCTACGACGGAGTTTTTCCCGCTTTCCAAAAAAAATATCCCGCCATCAAGGTGGTATCGGTGGCCGGGCAAGCGGCCGACATTACCAACCGCCTCGTTGCCGAACGACGCGCTGAAAAATACCTGGCGGACGTTTTCAGCTTCGGTGTGAGGTCGGCGCTCACTCTCCATCAGGCCAAGGCATTGGATCCTCTCCGGCCGTTTTTGCTCCTTCCCGAGGTCGTCGATGAATCGAAATGGTACGAGGGGCACGTCTACACCGACGCCGACAACACATACATATTTCGCTACCTGACGGTGGCCGAGCAGCAACTGGGCTACAACAACAAACTGATCAAGGACCAAAAAGAGTTCAGGTCGTATTGGGATTTCTTGAACCCCAAGTGGAAAGGAAAGATCGTCGCGCGCGACGTGCGGACGCCGGGCCCGGGAAACGGCAACCTTCTATTTTGGTATCACAACCCGCAGTTGGGACCTCAATTTCTAAAGCGGATTTTTGGCGAAATGGACGTGACTTTAACTCGTTACTCCAGGCAGGCGGCCGACTGGCTGGCCCAGGGGAAGTTCGCCATATGTTTCTTCTGCAGCGAGGACGTCGAGCTGGCCAAGCGGCAGGGGCTTCCGGTCGATTCGCTGGACGTCGATTGGAAAGAGGGCGCGGCGATGGTTTCTCAATCCGGGAATCTGGCCTTCTTGAAAAATGCGCCGCATCCCAGCGCAGCCAAGGTCTTCATCAACTGGCTGCTTTCGCGGGAGGGTCAAATCGAACTGCAGCGGGCCCTGGCCAAGGTCCAGCCGGCGGAATCACGTCGCATCGATATTCCGAAGGACGATGTCCCATCCGACATCCGGCGCAGGGACGGAGAAAAATACATGGATCTGGACAGCCGCCCGGAGTGGAGCGACATCGAGCCGGTGCGGAAGCTCCTGAACGAAGTGCTGCGAGAGGCAAAAAAATAATTTCCTGCGGAGGAGTTTGAAATGGCAAAAAGAGAAGTCGTGAAGGTCGCGAATGCGCCCAAGCACGGTGAAAATCCCATCCCGATTTGCGTGAAGTTCGGCAATCTGATTTTTCCCTCGGTCATCGGGGGACGCGACCCGAAGGAGCCGGCTTTGTCGGAAGACCCGAAGAAGCAGGTCGCGCAGGCCTTCATTAACATGAAAAATATTATCGAGGCCGCCGGCGGCAGCCCCGACCATATCGCCAAGGTGATCGTCTATCTAAAGGACTTCAAGCATCGTGAATTGGTGAACCAGGAGTGGGTCAAGCTCTGGCCCGACGAGAATAACCGTCCCGCGCGCCACACGATGCAGGCCAACCTTGCCGGAAAGAACTTGATTCAACTCGACGTGGTCGCGGTTTTAAGCTGATCCTTTCGAACTCGTGCGGTGAAAAAAAAGGAGGAGGTGCGTCCCGTTCCTCAACGCCCCAGTGTCTCGGCCAGTCGCTTCTGCACCTTGGGCGCGATGTTGAGCATCCACTCCTCGGAATACTGATCCACCTTGTAGTCGACCCCCGGCTTGGCGATCACATACTCAGGGACGATGTCCTGCCGCACGTCGGTGCGGAGGCTCGGCTCGAGCATCTCGCGCGCGTAGATTTCCTGTCCTTCCTTCGACGCAAACCAATTGATAAACACCGTCGCCGCGTTGGCATGCGGCGCCCCTTTTATCAGAACGATCGTGCCGTACCCTCCTAAGAGGCTTCCGGGCAAGTCCTTGGGAAAGTGCCGCACAATCGGAAACCCCTCCTTACGAAACGTCTCGATCATCACCTGCACGGCGCCGAGCGCAACGGGATGAGTTCCGCGCGCGACCCATTCCACGAGCTGGCGGAGATCCTGCGTGAAAGTGACGTTCTGCTCCTTGTACAGCTTGACCACGAACTCCTCGCCGTACTGATGGAGCAGGTAGCGCGCCACGGCGTTTCCCGGACCTCCCCTGCGCGGATCGTACGACGCGATTTTTCCCTTCCACTCCGGCTTCAAAAGATCGGCCCAGACCGCGATGCGATTCGGGTCCGCCTTATCCTTGTTGAGGATCAGGTCGGTCATCACCCACTCGGCCGTCTGAAGGACGTAGCGCTGCTGGTTGTCGACCCATTTGAGCTTGCCTCTGCGCCACAGCTTGGGATCGGCCACCTCCGGCAAAATTAATTTATCGGCCAGAGGCTCGAGAAATCCTTTCGGCATCTCGTTCAGGATCGAAGAGCTGGCGCCGCCGATGTTCGAGTCGATGCTCACGCGTCCGGCGGCGGTTTCTCGCTCCAGTCGCACCGCCATCTCGCCGGACGGAAGACCGGAATATTCCAGGCTGATCCCGAACGCCTTGCGAAAGCCATCGGTCAGCCCTTGGCGAAATCCGGGCACCGGCGGCCCGGTGACGGCCACCTTCCCTTCTTTCTTCGCCTCGGCGACGATCTTATCCCAACGCTCTTGGGCCCAAGCTGAAAAAGGGAGCAGCAGTGTCAGACCGAGCCCAAGCGAAATATGCCCGAGCCGTTTCTTCATGCCTTTTCTCTTTCTTTCAGCCATTCGTCCATGCGCCATTTGCTCCACGCCGCTTTCCGGCGCTCGTCGCTGAACAAGTTGACCGGCGGAAAATCGCGCAGCCGGCGATAAGGCCGGCAGGCGTTGACGATCAGACGCGAAAAAGGATACGACGGCTTGTCCGTGCGCTGCTCGATGCTGAGCATCGGATTGAAAACCCAATCGGTCTCGATGGTGGAGACTTTCGTCCCGCTCGCGGGATCCATGCGCGTCCCCATAGCCCAGAGCACCTCGCGCGGATCGTCGATGTCCACGTCGTCGTCGACCAGGACGAGCAGCCGCTGCTGGATCGGCGACTTGTCCAACGCCGCCATCACCCGGTTGACGTGATCTTCATCCTGCTGGCGGATACTGACGACCACGCCGCCGACGTTGACGAGATCGCGAACCGCCTGAATGCCCTGGATGCCGGCCTTCTCCAAACGGCTCCAGAGTCCGGTCACCAACCGGAACGGCAGCGGCGACGCGTAATGACCGGACACCGGCTTGAACGGCGGCGCGCCCAAGAGAATCGGATCGTTCCGATAGTAGATGCGGTTCACCTTCACCACCGGCTGCGGCACCGTGCCGCCCATGTAATAGCCGGTGTATTCGCCGAAGGGCCCCTCGCCTTTGCGCTCGACTTCGGGCGGAGGGATCGTCCCTTCCAGAACGATTTCGGCGGAAGCCGGAATCGGCAGCCCGGTCAATTCGCCCTCGACGATCTCGACCGGCTCTTTGCGAATCGCGCCGGCAAATTCGTATTCCGGAACTCCCGAAGGACAACCGAGACGTCCGCACGACGAGAGAAAAATAACCGGCTCTTCCCCAAGCGTGACGGCGATGGGACACGATTTCCCTTGGGCCCAATATTTGCGCACCATCCGCATGCCGTCGTTGCTCGGCCCTTGATACATGCCGGTGGTGTTGCGGTCGTGCACCATGAGACGGTAGGTGCCGACGTTGACCTTGCCGCTCTCGGGGTCGCGCAGAATCTCCATGCAGCCGGTCCCGATGTACCGGCCGCCGTCCTTCTCGTGCCACTTCGGCACCGGAAAGCGCAGCAGATCCACGTCGCTCCCTTCGAGCACGTTTTCATGGAACTCGGCCGACGCGACCTTCACCGGGGGCACCGGTTGATAGGAGCGATAGAACTCCCGCCAGCGCTCCATAGCCTCGCCGGTGGAAAGATCCGCCGGCATGTCGATCGCGAGGAGCGACCGCTTCAAGGTGCTGCAGAGGTTGACCAGCAGGCGATACTCGGCCGGATACCCGGAGATCCGCTCGAAGAGAAGCGCGGGGCCGCCGCGCTCGAAGGACAACTCGGAGACGACGCCGATCTCCTGGTCCCAATGCGCGCCTTGAATCCTTTTAACCTCGCCTTGTTCTTCCAGCTTGCCGACGAAACTCCGCAGATCTTTGTAAGGCATCGTGTTTTACCTCTAGTTCATTCCGCGTTCCGCTTCAGTACCATAAGTCGAACCACCGTGATCGGACGTCCGCGGCCTCTCCGTGGCGCCCCTCTGCCTCCGAGTGCAAGTCGCCGCCCGTTCGAAGAGCCCGCGCGTCCGACACTGGCGGTGTGATTAACCACCGCCCTATCGCGCGGGCTCGGAGAGCGGGCGGCGACTTGCACCCTACTCCCACGCCGACACCTGATGCGACATCGAAATTTCTCTGCGCTCGGCCGCCGACTGAAGAATTCCCAGACAGACTTCCAGCGTCGCCTCGCCCCATCTGCCGTCGTGAAAAACCGGCCGGCCGTTCATCACGGCCTCATAGAGCTCCATGAC
>DASXRG010000333.1:0-2417 GCA_036506735.1 Binatia bacterium
ACGATGATCGCAGAACTTATCTTGCGGTAATGGGTGAGCAACTGAATCGCCTCGGAATCGATGTGCTTGCCTGGTGTGTGATGACCAACCATACGCATCTCGTCGTCGTTCCCAAAGACCCGCTTTCGCTTGCAAGAGGGATTGGCGAAGCTCACCGTCGATACACGCGGATGAAGAACTTCGCGCAGGATGTTCGCGGCTACTTGTTTCAAGGCCGGTTCAATTCGTGCGTTTTAGACCAGAGGCACCTGCTCGCTGCCGCGCGATTGAATTAAATCCTGTCGAGGCCAGAATGGTGAGATCGGCTGAGGATTATCCTTGGTCGAGCGCCAGGTTTCACTTAGGCTTTAGCAAGAGCGATCCGCTCGTTAAGGATAAGTCGCTGCTGGGGCTGGTGGACGATTGGGCGGATTATTTGAAACGCGACGAAAATGGAGTTGAAAAAACACTCCTGAAAGCGATCCGAACCGGAAGGCCGGCGGGCGGAGAAGAGTTTCTAGAGCGAATCGAGGCGATGGTGAAGCGGCGTCTTGCTTTGGGAAAAGCGGGGCGGCCTAAGAAGAGGGCTTGAAATCGGTATTCAGTATTATGTCCCCGGATTTAGAGGCAGCGGCCAATGAAACGAAGCACTGAACATATTCTTACCACCCATGTCGGCAGCCTGCCGCGGCCGGCGGACTTGCGCGCCATGTGGGCGAAAAAAGCCGTCGCGCCGGAGGACGAAGCGGCGCTGCAAACGCGGCTGCGCTCGGCCATCGGTGAAGTCGTGCGCACGCAGAAAGACATCGGCATCGACATTCCCAACGACGGCGAGTTCGGCAAGCCCATGCGCGCGGCCACCGACCGGGGCGCTTGGGGCAATTACATCTTCGACCGCGTCTCCGGCTTCTCGCCGACTTCGGCACAGACCATTGCACCCGATACTGTTAAACCTGGCGCGCCGATGCGCATCGTCGGCGTGCGCTGGGAGCAACGCGAGTTCGCCGAATTTTATGCCGACACCGGCCTCGGCGCGCCCAGCACGCCTGCCTTGCGCCCGACGTGCACCGGCCCGATCGCTTACACCGCGCAACAGTTTCTGCGCGACCAGCTCGGCAACCTGAAGCTCGCCGCCAACGCTGCCGGCGTCGAGGAGGCCTTCGTCAGCGCCATCGCGCCCGGCAGCCTGGAGATGTTCTGCCGCGATCAGAACAGTTACTATCCGACTACCGAGAAATTCTTGGAAGCGATCGCGGATGCGATGCGCGAAGAGTATCGCGCCATCGTCGACGCCGGCTTCATCCTCCAGCTCGACGACCCCGGTCTCCCCGGCGCCTGGGACATGCTCGATCCCCAGCCGAAGGTCGAGGACTACCGGCGCTACGCGTCACAGCGGGTGGAAATTCTGAATCACGCTCTGGAAGGCATCCCGCTCGATCGCGTGCGCTATCACATCTGCTGGGGCAGCTGGCGTGGTCCGCACACCACCGATTTTCCGCTCCGCGAGATCGTCGACGTGATGCTCCGCGTCAACGCCCAGGCGTACTTGATCGAAGCCGGCAACGTTCGTCACGAGCATGAATACAAAGTCTGGCGCGACGTAAAACTCCCCGCCGGAAAGATCCTGATTCCGGGTGTCGTCAGCCACGCCACCGACCTCGTCGAGCACCCGCAACTGGCAGCCGATCGCCTCATCACGTTCGCTGAACTCGTCGGCCGGGAAAACGTCATCGCCGGCACCGACTGCGGCCTGGGCGGCCGCGTCCATCCGCAAATCGCCTGGGCCAAGCTGCGCGCGCTGCGCGACGGCGCGGCGATCGCGAGCAAGAAGCTATGGAGTTGAATTCAAGCGCCGGTGCGGCGACCTCCGAAGAGCCCTCGATTGACGGTTCGGCGGGATCGCGATATGGCCTCCTTCAGTCCCTATGAGCAGGAGCGCCGAGATGACCATGTCAATTGTCGTGAGACTCGCGTGCGCGGCGGCGATCGTCGTTTCCATCACTGCCCAGGCTCAACAGCGGGGCGGGACCGCCGAGACCGAAAAAGTTCAGCCCGTCAACAGCGGAGCCAACCCGTATCGCGTCGTCCGCGATTGGGCACAGCTCACGCTGGAGAAAAGGCCGTGGGGCGGGTCCAACGGTGTGGCCGTCGACCGGGACGGCAAGTCCGTTTGGGCGACGGACCGTTGCTCGCCGGGAATTGCCCCGGGCTGTCTCGGCACCAAGGCAAACCCGGTCCATCTCTTCGACGAGACAGGGAAGGAGATCAGGAGCTTCGGCGGCGGCATGTTCGTGTGGCCGCACGGTATCCACGTCGATCGAGATGGAAACGTATGGGTGACCGACGCTCGCATTGCGACCGCCGACGAACGCATCAAGTTTCCGGGTGAAGACAAGAAGGGCAGCGTCGTCGTCAAGTTCAGTCCCGACGGCAAAGCG
>DASXRG010000334.1:0-20889 GCA_036506735.1 Binatia bacterium
CTTTTCCTTCCAGCGCTCGTACATTTTAGCGTAAAGATAATCGACGTATGCCTTCGCCTCGGCGGAACTCATCTTCTCCCCGGAGCGGGGCTCTTTGATCGTGCTCATGGGTATTTTTCCTCCGTGAAATTCGGCAGGTGAAACTCTTGTCCGTGTATCATCGAGGGAATTTCTTGTCAACATGAAGGGGAGAATACAAAGGCCAGCGACGATGATGTGGAACGTCGAGGTGAGCGCGATAAAGGTCTAAGCCGTTCTCATTCCAAGGGCGCGATCTTTTCAAGATTCTCTTTTGCCCGTGCCCTATTCCAGTCGGCGAGAAGTTCCTGCTGATGAAGCGTCGCCCACTCGATCACGAGACCTGTGACACGAGGCGGCAACCGTCCTGAAAATACGGCCAAACTGCGAATATCGATCAAAGCAAGATCGCCGCCGTATTCCGCATGAAAGTGCGGCGGGTTGTGATCGTCGAAGAACATCTTGATGACGATGCCGAGGAAACGGCTGATCTCAGGCATGAGAAGACCGGCCGCGTAACGCGGGGAAAATATCTTCTGGTCGTTTCCCCGTTACCTTGAGGTATAGCGCGTCCGGACAAAGATCAATCCGGTCGTCCCAGACCAATTCGCCTGAAGAACCGATACGAACCCGATCGAAAGCGCGCGGGTCGCTCCACAGAGCGAATACACCTTTGCCGACGTTTTCAGAGAGGTCCACAGTCCCCGATATTCCGTCGTCAAATTCTAGCTCCAGTCGATATCCCGGCAAAACTTTGACTTTGGAAACTCTTTTCATGGCTCACTTCCTCCGCACGCCCCGATAGTATCAGGAATGAAGGTGGCCGGGAAGGACTCTTCGGCGCCTCTAAACAAACGAAATCTTACACTTGATACCTCGTAAGGCCGCTCTAAAAAGTATTGGCCAGTAAAACTCGGTTAGGCGATGAAGCTGTGTGGACACCCCGAAGGGGGTGTGTCTTACGGTAGTACATTGTCAGGATATACGATAAATTTTTGGGTTTCATTTTTAAGGTAGAGAGCGAATCCTCAGCATTTTGTACGCGGCTTCCGAGCCTGCTTTTCTAGCGCGCCTTGCTGACAGTAGTTGTTTTCTGGTGGTTCCTGTCGTGGTTAAACTTACTGAAATAGGTGCGACTTGGAAAATCCAGGAAGGGTACGCTAAGATGTCCCTATGCCGACCAAGCCCAGCAAAGAACTGGAGACATTTCCCAATCCGCGTCCCGGTCGCGACTATGAGATCGGCATGGAGTGTCCGGAGTTCACCTGCGTTTGCCCGCGCACCGGCCAGCCGGACTTTGCGACCATTCGGATTAAGTTTGTGCCGGACCAGCTCTGCATCGAGCTCAAATCGCTCAAGCTCTACCTCTGGTCGTTCCGCGACGAGGGCGCGTTTCACGAGGACGTGATCAACCGCATCCTCGACGATCTCGTCCGCGCCTGCCGGCCGAGATCGATGACGGTCGTCGGCGATTTCAACGTCCGCGGCGGCATTCACACGGTCATTACGACTGAATACAAAGCAAAGTAGTGCCGGGCCGATCGACTTCGCCTAACTCGTTTTTCCGTTTTCCGCTTTCATAATTCATCCTTTGTCCTTGTTATGCACGAACTCGTCGCCTTGAGAGAGCTCCTGATCGTCCTCGCGGTCACGATCTCGATCGTTTTTGTTTTTCAGCGATTGGGGATTCCGGCCATCGTCGGTTTCCTGCTCGCCGGAGTCGTGATCGGGCCGCACGGGCTCAAGCTCGTCAGCGACACGGCGACGGTCACCGCGATTGCGAACATCGGCGTCATCATTTTGCTCTTCACCATCGGGCTTGAAATGTCTTTGGCGCAGCTCGCTTCGGTCCGCGGCTACGCGATTTGGGCCGGGCTGCTGCAAGTCGTGCTGACCGTCCTGGTCGTCGCGGCGCTGGGCGCCGCGTTCGATCTGCCGTTGCCGGCGGCGCTCTTCTACGGCTTTCTCGTCGCCAACAGCAGCACCGCCGTGATCCTCAAAATTTACAGCGACAGGGGAGAGACCGACGCGCTGCACGGGCGGATCGCGACCGGCATGCTGATCGTTCAGGACCTTTCGCTGGTGCCGATGATGCTGCTGATCCCCGCGCTGGGCTCCGCCCCTTCGATTTCGTATTCCATCCTGCTTTGGACGTTGGCCAAGGGCCTGTTCGCCATCGGTGTGATCATCGCCGCGGCGCGCTATGCGCTGCCGCGCCTCCTGCATCACGTCGCGCTGCTCAAGAATCGCGAGCTCTTCACGCTTTTTATCCTGCTGATTTCTCTCGGCACCGCTTGGCTGTCGGCGGAGTTCGGCATCTCGCTCGCGCTCGGCGCGTTTATCGCCGGGCTGCTCCTCTCGGAATCGGAATACAGCCACCAGATGGTCTCGGACTTGTTGCCGCTGCGCGATTGTTTTAGCGGGATTTTTTTCATCTCGATTGGAATGCTGCTCGATCTGGCCTTCGCTTTGGCCGATCTTCCGGTCCACCTGACGGCGCTGGGCTCGTTGATCTCCATCAAAGCCGGCGTGATCGTGGTGATCTTTTGGCTGCTGTACGGCTCGCTCAGACTCGGGCTTGTGATCGGCCTCAGCTTCGCGCAGATGGGAGAATTCTCTTTCGTGCTGGCGCAAGCCGGACGGGAACACGGGCTGTTGACCGAGAACGGCGGGCAGATGTTCTTGACCGTGTCGATCCTGAGCCTCATGGCGACGCCGTTTCTGATTCAGTGGAGCCATCGCCTGGGCTTCAGCCTGCAGCAGGCGGTTCGCGATCACGCGGTCGCTCCGCAGCCGGATGACGGCGTCGGCGCTCCAAGCGCGGGCCACGTGATTGTGGTCGGATACGGCTTGAACGGACAGAATCTTACGAAAGTCCTGAAAGAGGTGGGTATTCCCTACCGGATCCTGGACATGGACCCGTCTTTGGTGCGCGTGGCAAAAAGCGCCGGCGAGCCGGTGTTTTTCGGCGACGGCACTCGCCCGGAGATTTTACACGGTGTCGGCGTCGCCCAGGCGCGGGTTCTGGTTGTGGCGGTCTCCGATCCGGTCGCGACTGCACGGATCGTCGCGCAGGCCCGCCGGCTGCGTCCGGAGCTCTCGATCATCGTGCGCACGCGCTACGTCGCGGAAATCGACCGCCTCTACCGCCTCGGCGCCAACCAGGTGATTCCGGAAGAGTTCGAAACGTCGGTGGAAATCTTCGCCCGGGTGCTGCAGGAGTATCACCTGCCGCGCAATCTGATCGCCCTCCAGGTCGATCTCATCCGCAAGGAGCACTACGGCGCGTTGCGCGGCTTGCGTCTGGAAGGGAAACAGTTGGACGAGCTGAGCCAATACCTTGCGGGGACCACGACGGATACCGTCCTGATTCCGGATCGGTCGCCGGCGGCGGGAAAAACCCTGGAGGAGATCGAGTTGCGCTCGCACAGCGGCGTCACGGTGATCGCGCTCGTCCGCGAAGGAAAATCCATCCACAACCCCGCGCCGGAGTTTAGATTGGCCGCCGGCGATGTTCTCGTGCTGCTCGGCAGCCACAAACAATTGGACGATGCCGGGCGAATTCTTACCCCGCTGGCCGATTGATTTTTTGGGCGATTGATTTTTGGCAGTTTTTCGCCTAAGAGACATTAGTGCTAGGCTGGCTTCGTACTTGGTCTTTATCTGCTCGCCGCTCGCGGCCAGTTAGCAGAGGGCGGTGGCGTCATTGCCGGATTCATAGGGTCGAACCGCCGCAAGCGCTTGTTTGCGGCGCGGTTTTTTTTGGAGGAAATGATCGATGCCTTACGCGGTAGAAAATAAAAAGCTCAAGAGTTGGGTGAAGGAAGTCGCGCAAATGTGCCAGCCCGACGCGGTCTACTGGTGCGACGGCAGCAAACAAGAGTACGACCGGCTGATGGCGCAAATGGTCGAGGGCGGCATGGGCGTGGCATTGAAACGCCCTGAAAGCTTCCTTTTCCGCTCCGATCCCAGCGACGTCGCGCGCACGGAAGACCGCACCTACATCGCGACTCGAGCCAAAGAGGAAGCGGGTCCGACGAACAATTGGATCGATCCCGGCGCGCTCAAGCGGACCATGTCGGAGCTATATAAAGGATGCATGAAGGGCCGGACGATGTACGTGATTCCGTTTTCGATGGGGCCGATCGGATCGCCGATCGCGAAGATCGGCGTCGAAATCACCGACAGCCCCTACGTCGTTTGCAACATGAACATCATGACCCGCATGGGCACGAAGGTGATCGAGGCGCTGGGCCCGGCCGGCGAGTTTATCCCATGTCTCCATTCGGTCGGGGCGCCGCTCGCCAAGGGGCAGAAAGATTCCACCTGGCCGTGCGCGCCGATGGACAAAAAATACATCAGCCAGTTTCCCGAAGAGAACCTGATCTGGTCCTACGGCTCCGGTTACGGCGGCAACGCCTTGCTGGGAAAGAAGTGCCTCGCGCTGCGCATCGCGTCCGCCATGGCCAAACGCGAAGGATGGATGGCGGAGCACATGCTGATCATGCGGCTCACCAATCCCGCCGGCAAACAGTATCACGTCGCCGCGGCTTTTCCGTCGGCGTGCGGCAAGACGAACCTCGCCATGCTCGTGCCGACCATTCCCGGCTGGAAATGCGAGACGATCGGCGAAGACATCGCCTGGATGAAGATCGGACCGGACGGGAGTCTCCGCGCCATCAATCCGGAGAGCGGCTTTTTCGGCGTCGCGCCGGGAACGTCGTCGCAATCCAACCCGATGGCGATGAACACGCTCAAGAAAAACGTGATCTTTACCAACTGCGCGCTCACCGACAACGGCGACATCTGGTGGGAAGGGATGGACGGCCCGCCGCCGAAGCACGCGATCGATTGGCGCGGCCGCGACTGGTCGCCCGCGAGTAAGGAACCGGCGGCCCACCCGAACGCCCGCTTCACGGTCGCCGCCACGCAGTGCCCGTGCATCTGCAGCGATTGGGAGAAGCCCGAAGGCGTGCCGATCGACATTTTTATTTTCGGCGGGCGGCGCTCCAGCGTCGTGCCTCTGGTGACCGAATCGTTCGATTGGGACCACGGCGTGTTTCTCGGCGCGACCGCGGCTTCCGAGACCACCGCGGCGGTCATCGGCAAAGTCGGGGTGCTCAGGCGCGATCCCTTCGCGATGACGCCGTTTTGCGGTTACAACATGGCGGACTACTTCCAGCATTGGTTCGACATGGGCGACCGGCTCGGCGCCAAGGCGCCGCGCATCTTCTACGTGAATTGGTTCCGCAAGAGCGCCGACGGGCGGTGGTTGTGGCCGGGATTCGGCGACAACAGCCGGGTGCTCAAATGGATGTGCGAGCGGCTCGAAGGCAAAGCCGGCGCGAAAAAAACCCCGATCGGCTATTTGCCGAACGAGAGCGACATCGACCTGCGCGGCCTTGAGATTCCGCGGCAAAATATTCAGGAACTTTTGAAATTCGATCTCAGCGCGTGGAAAGCGGAAATTCCGGGCATCGAAAAGCACTTCGGCCAATTCGGGAAGCGGCTCCCTGAGCGGCTCAAGCGGCAATTGGGTGAACTGGTTCAGCGTTTGGGACACGCCGAATGATGAATGTTGAATGTCGAATTCCAATTCAAAATTCAACCCTTCGAGAGCCTCAGGGTTGACCCTGAGCACAGTCGAATGGGTCAAAATTCAAAATTTTCCCCGCATAGCCTCGTTCTCTTCGACATCGACGGCACTTTAGTGGACTGCGGCAAGGCGGCGGGAAAATGCTTCTCGGCCGCCTTCCAAGAGGCCTTTGGCGTGGCGTGTCCGATCTTTGCCGCCGAAGAAGTCTCGGGTCTGACCGACACCGCTATCCTGATGGAAGTCGTGCGCCGATTGGCTCTGACGCCGGACGATTTTGAGCGCCGGCGCGCCGTAGCGTTTGAGACTTACGCACGCAATCTAGAGCGTGAGCTCAAGCTTTGCCCCGCGCGCGCCCTTCCGGGCGCCGCCGCTGCAATCGAAAGGGTCCGCTCAATTCCGGGTTGCGTCACCGGACTTCTTACCGGTTCAACCGAAGCAACGGCCAGAGTGAAACTGGAAGCCGCCGGTATCGGCTTCGACCGGTTCGCTTGCGGCGCCTATTCGGAAGACGGCGAATTGCGGGAAGCGCTGCCGCCGGCGGCGCGCCGCCGCTTTGCCGAGCTCTTCGGTCACGAGCCTAAGACGACCATCTTGATCGGCGACACGCCGCGCGACGTTCAAGCGGCGTTGGCGACCGGATGCGAGTTTATCGGCGTGACAACCGGACCTTACAATAGTGATGCGCTTCAGCGCGCGGGAGCGCGCGTTCTCTTGAACGATTTGACGGAACCTGATTCGCTTTGCGCTGCTATCGCGGCTAGGCTTAGCGGCCTGATCCATTCATGAAAATCGTTGAGCGCCCGTTAACAACGGAAAAAGATTCGCTTCCCGGTTACCTCGCCGCCCCCGAGCGGACCGAGCGCGGTCCGGCCTTGCTTTTGGTTCACCAGAACACCGGCGTCACCGATTACATCAAGATCGAAGCGCTCAAGTTCGCCAAGCTCGGCTATACGACCGTTGTTCCCAACCTCTACGAGCTGCTCGGCCATCCCGATGTGACGCACATCCATACCGGGCGCCAGATTCAGGCCAAGACCTCGGACGCCGAGTTTGTCCGCGTGATCGCGGAAGGCTGGCGCTATTTGCTTTCCCGGCCCGACGTGGATCCCAAGCGCGTCGCGGTTTCCGGCTATTGCATGGGCGGGCGCATCGGCGTTCATTTTGTCGCCGTGACGCCCGCGGTGCGCGCTTTCGTCGGCTATTATCCCACCGTCAGAGACGAACCGATCACGAGCCTGCGGCCGGCCCCGCCGTGGGAATCCGTGCGGCGCATTCGCTGCCCGTCCATCGTGTTGTACGGAGCCGACGACATCGTCACGACCGTTCCCATTCAACAACGGATGTGGGACGCGTTCCTGGCCAACGGACAGAGCCTCGAATGGCACTTCTTCCCGTTTGGCGGTCACGGCTTTGTCGATCCCGGCACGCCCGGCTACCACCCGCACGCCGCGGAGCTGGCGTGGCCGCTCGCCGTTGATTTTCTCGCGCGCGAGCTGGCGCCGGCGTCGCGCTGAAGCGCGCGTCCGGGAGAAAATTTTCCACAGAAAAATTTTTCCGCGCCACGACAAAAATTTTCTTGCTTTTTGTTTTGGTTGGTGTAGCTTGAATTGGCCGTGGTTCTCTCCCAGTCTTGCAATTTAAAATTCACCCTGCAAAATTAACCCATCGATGTCATGGCGTCCGTAGACGACAATCTCCGCAAAATCCCGCCCCAGAACCTGGAAGCCGAGGCGTCGGTGCTTGGCGGCATCCTGCTGGATAACGAGGCGATCAATCGGGTCCTGGAAACCATCGCGCGGGAGGATTTTTACCGCGAGTCCCATCGTAAGATCTTTCGCGCGATGATGGAGCTCACCGACCGCAGCGAGCCGGTGGATATCATCACGTTGAGCGAGCTGTTGAAAGGGCGCGGCGATCTCGAGGCGATCGGAGGCACGGCTTATCTGACCGGTCTCGCCGATTCGGTTCCCACCGCGGCGAACATCGCCTATTACGCCCGCATCGTCAGGGAAAAAGCGATTCTGCGCCAGCTCATCAGCTCGGCCACGGAGATCGCCACCCGGGGCTTTGAGGAGCAGGGCAACGTGGATGAGTTCCTCGACGCCGCCGAAAAAGTCATCTTCGACATCGCGGAAAAAAAGATCCATTCATCGTTCGTCTCCGTCGGCGACATGATCAAGGATACTTTGAAGGCGGTCGAGAAACTCTACGAGCGAAAAGAGCTGGTCACCGGGGTGCCGACCGGCTTCAAGGACCTCGACAAGCTCACCGCGGGCCTGCAGCCGTCGGAATTGATCATCATCGCGGGACGGCCGAGCATGGGCAAGACCGCGTTAGCTCTGAACATCGCGAACCATGCGGCGCTCAACGCGAACATCGGCGTGGCGGTATTCTCCCTGGAGATGGCGCGCGAGCAACTGGTTTTGCGGATGCTTTGCTCCGAGGCCCGGGTGGATAATTCAAAGGTCCGGGCGGGATATTTGGGCGAGCGCGATTTTCCCAAGCTGGCCAACGCCGCCGGGAGATTGCACGAGGCGCTCATCTATATCGACGACACGCCCGCGATTTCCGTGTTGGAGCTGCGCGCCAAGACCCGCCGCCTCATCCGCGACCGCGAAAAAAAAGTGGGGCTGGTCATCGTGGACTACCTTCAGCTCATGCGCGGCATGGGGACGGCATCGAACCGCGAGCAGGAGATCTCCGAAATCTCGCGCTCGCTCAAGGCCCTGGCCAAGGAATTGCGCGTGCCGGTCATCGCGCTCTCGCAGCTCAACCGCCGCGTGGAGGACCGGGGCGACCGGCGGCCGATGATGGCGGACTTGAGAGAATCCGGCGCTATCGAGCAGGACGCCGACGTGATCGCCTTTATCTACCGGGACGAAGTCTACAACCAAAAGTCGCCGGACAAAGGAATCGCGGAAATCATCGTCGCCAAACAGCGCAACGGTCCGATCGACACCGTCCGTCTCACCTTTTTGAACGAGTTCACCCGCTTCGAAGATCTCGCCGCGCGGGAAGAGTATTACGAAGAGGCGGAAGAGGGCTGAGCCGAATCCCGCGGGCTAGAACTTTACGTGGCCGGACCGCAATCGTAGATCACCCCCAACGATTGCGATCCCAACCTGACGCGTTCGCGTTCTCTCAGCCACTGAAGGCCGTCTTGGATGTTGTCCAGCTCGGTTGGGTTGGCGGGGCTCAAATACAGGATCGTCACCTGCCGCGGCGATTCCACAATCGACTGCCGGATATTGGCGAACACCTGCGCGAGGACATGCTGGCTGAACGGATTCCAAAAGTACACGACGGTGACCTCCGGCGGTATGCGAAAAGCCCTGGCATCCACGTTATGCAGCTCGATATCGCGACAGCGTAGCCGCGGCCGCGCGCGTTGAACGTTTTCTTGCGCGATAGAGTGGAGGTCGCGAACCAGTTCCACTCCAATCACCTTGCGAAATGGATACGTGGACGCCAGCACGACGGCGCGACCCATGCCCGAGCCAAAATCCAAAAAAACATCCATGCCGGCCCGGATCGTAATCAGCTTCATCAACTGGCGAAAGCGGAGGTAGCTGCTGGCGGCGTAGTCATGACACGCGGTGTCCGTGACGCCGAACTCGTTGATGTAGACCTCCATGTGGGAGAAGATTCCAAAACGCCAATCGTAAAGGCGCTCCAAAATTCTATGGAGCGCATGGCGCAGTTTCCCGAGCCGCATGCCGGGTGCAAAAGAGCTGAACAAGATCGAATAAGCCAGGAATATCGGCGCGGCATGCCATCGAGCGGCCAACCACCGGGCGTTGGCAAGCAGTCCGGCGGTTGTCAGCGCGTGACCGGAAGTCAACGCATGCGCGCGACCTAGTAGATGAGCACCGGCGAACAGGTGATTGGCCGTCAGCACGTGAGCGGTAGCGAACATGGAAAACTCCTTAATCGGTCAAAAATTGCTTTGCTGGGGCAATTGTGCTCGGCAGGTGCAAACTTGTAAATAGGGTTTTTTCCCGCAAGCAGTGGAAAGTAATACCGCAGGATCGTCCTATTTGGGTTTGGAGCGTGTGTCTTCTCTCAAGTTTTTACCCTACTTCAAACGTATCGTGGGAAGTGCAAAAATTAAAAAGTAGAGTTGAATCATAAAAGGAGGAGCAACTCATGGCCAGGTACGGAAGAAAAGCGCAGCAGAAAGTCAGGCGAGCGATGCGCGAGCGGAAAAGAGGGACGTTGAGGAGCGGGCGGTCGGGCAAAAAGGTGACGAGCCGGAAACAAGCGATCGCGATCGGACTCTCGGAGGCGCGCCGCGCCGGCGGCAAAGTCCCGCGCAAGCGAAAAAAGAAATAGCCGCGCTCTTTTACTTCAACTCGACCAAGGCGATGCGATTCACGCCGCTACAGGCGAGCGCGAGGTTTCCGTCCCGCGTGACGTCCACGTTGCGCACGACGCCTCCGCCCGACGGAATCGTCCAGGTTTGGAATTTCTCCGTCTTGGGATCGAAGCGCACGAGCGTGTTGGGCTGCACTCCCGCCTCGCTATACCAGATGACGTCCTTTATCGAGGCCATCCCGTAAGGCTGAGACTGGCGGCCGCCGGGAGAGGGCCACTCGGTCGTTTTCCCGGTGGCGGGATCGAACCGGCCGAGGTAGCCGCGCGCATAGTCCGAATACCAGAGCGCGTCGTCGCTGGTGGTCGCCACCCGCCGGGGGCGGCTCTCGGAATTAGGCAGAACATATTCGCGGATCTGCATCGTCTCCGGATCGATGCCGGCGATCTTGTTGCTGCCGAACTCGACGAAGAACGGGATGTTTTTAGAATTGACCACCATGCCGTAGGGCCGCGACTTCGGCGTCGGGGAAGTCGCGAGCTTGATTGCGCCGGTCTCTGGGTTGAGCCTTCCCACCATATTAGCGCCTTGCACCGTGAACCAGAGAATGCCTTTTTTGTCGAAAATCGGCGTGTGCGGATCGCGCGCCGCGGGATCGGGCATGAAGTATTGGATCAGCTCGCCGGTTTTCGGATTGAATTTGCCGACGTGGCTGCCGAAATTTCCCGTGTACCAGATGGTGCCGTCCTTGTCGGCGGTCAAGCCGTGCGGCCCGGCCTTGGCCGGCAAATGAAATTCCTCGATCTTGCCGCTCTTCGGGTCTAATCTTCCAAGCGTGTTGGCGAATTGGCCGGTGTACCAGATGGCGCCGTCGGGCGTCGCGAGCGGATCGTGCGGCCGCGAGCCGGGCGTCGGGACCAGCCACTCTTTAATCGAAACCTTCGCCGTTCCGGGAATCACGACCGCTTTCGGCTTCGGCCGCTCGGGAAAATTTTTGGCAAGATATTGCAGCAGGGTTTCGATCTGATCCGGCGGCAGGCCGGCGCCGACGTTGATCATCATGTGGATGCTATTCCGCCATCCCTCCAGGCCGTAGCCGGCGCGCGTCACGGTGCCGAGATCGTGGCACTGAACGCAATAAGTCTGCGCCGCTTTTTTGCCGTTACCCTCGGGTAATTCGCTTTGACTCCAACCGGGGAGCGGCGTGAGGAGAAAAACGGCGGCGATTGGAACCCAAAGTAACTTCAGCATAGTTCCTCCATCGAGAAAGAAGCGCGACTTGAATCAGGGGCACGTGATCAGGCTGTCCAAGAGTTTTTCGATTCTTCCGGGAATTGTCAATAGTCCTTGCCAATCTTGCCGCCTCGCCGGGTCGTGCCACGCGCCGTCCGCTAGCGGGAGCCCACTGCCGCGGCAAAGTCCGCGATAGCTTGCGCGGCCGCTTGCGGCGCGGCTTGAAGGACGAAGTGGGGCGCCGGCAGAACCACCACCTTGGCGGCGGGATGGATATTTTTGATGCGCGTCAGGTTGTGCTTCGGCACTACGCGGTCGCGCGCTCCCGCGATATACAGCAATGGAACGCAACAGGCGGACAGCGCGTCTTCAGCGTTGACGCCGACGACCGCGCGCGCCCGCGCCGCCAGGACTTGCGGCGTCACGATTTTCTGCGCGCGCTCGACCATCTCGAACAGCGTGGGAGCGGTGTATCCGCCCGCCAGCGCCCGCAATTGCAGCCACGGCCTCCAAGATCCGAAGACGAACGGTCGAATCAGCCGCCGGCACGAGCGCGGAAAAAACCTGACCGGGTTACGCACGAAAGTGGCGCACAATACCAGTCCCTTGAGCCCGGCAGGATTGGCGGCGGCGATGCGCAGGGCGAGCGGTCCGGAAAACGATTCGGCAAGTAAAAGGAACGGCTCGGACGTCGGGAGACGCGATTGAATAAGGGACAGCAGCTCCTCGTAGGACAACGGCACGTCGCCGGGATAGGTCTCGACCACGGGCGAGAGCCCGCCCGGCAAAGCTTGCACCAGCGGCTCGAACAATATGCCGGTGCCGTCCATTCCGGGGAGCAGGACGAGCTTCATGGGCGTCGAATCAGCGCTCCAACACCGTTTTCAAGGTTTTTAGATCCCGCTCCACCAACGCGGCATCTTCGGCAAACCTCTCATCCGACATTTCAGGCAAACGAAACACAGTGAAGAGAACCTCGCTGCCGGAACCGTTCGGCAGGACGCGCATGGGAACGTAGACCTCGAGGCCCGGCGCTACAGTCACGTAATGATCCAAGACGCCAAAGTCATTCCTCTCGACAAATCTGATTTTCATCGGCCCCTGCGGCGTCTCCACGATCCAATCGCCGTTCGATTTTCGAACCGACCGACACAATCCACGCGCCCACTTGGGGAGGTTCTCGGGGTTCGAAGCGAACTCGTACACCTTCTGAGCAGGGCAATTGATGGACACACTTAAAGTTCGTGGGCTGAAAATCATCGCCGTCAACGACCGACAAGGTGCTTGACCACGCCGGCTAATGCTTCGCCGAGCCTTAGATGTTGACGATGTCCCAGGAAAGAGAGTCGGCGTTCGAGCGCCTCGTAATATCTCACCGGTGACGTCATCATGCGATTTCCACGGGGGTGCGCCGGAGCGGCCGACTGTGATCGCGCCTAGATTTCCACCACCACCCGGCCGACGATCGCGCCCGCTTTCAGCTCGTCGAGCGTTCGGTTCACTTCGGATAGCGGCCGCTTTTGTATCGGGATCGGCTGCAATTTTCCCGCGCGCGCGAGCGCGACGACTTCGTTCAACTCGGCCAGGCTGCCGAGATGCGATCCTTGGACCGTCAGCGCGCGCGCCGTGATCTCGACCAGCGACAGCGGAATTTCGCCGCCGTAGAGGCCGACGAGAATCAGGCGGCCGCGTTTGCGCAGCGCGCCGAGAGCAAGGCTCGCGGTATCGGCGGCGCCGACCAGATCGACCGCGCCGTAAAGAGCGCCGGTGATGCGCTGGAGTTTTTTCGCCGCCTCGGCGTCGCGGCCGTCGAGTATCGCGGCGGCGCCCGCGGTTTTTGCCGCGTCGAGCTTGCGAGAATCGATATCGACGGCGACGATTCGCTCGTGGTCCATCGCGCGCAACATCGCAATGGCGGTCAGCCCGAGTCCGCCGGCGCCGATGATGGCCACCCATTCATTGCGCGGGATCGGCTTCAGCTTCGACACCGCGGCATAGGTCGTCAGTCCCGAGCACGATAACGTCGCCGCCCAGGCCGGATCGATGCCGCCGGTGTCGATAAGATAGCGGGGGTGCGGAACGAGAACGTGATCCGCATAGCCGCCCGGCCGCTGGAGACCGATGCAGCGCGCGCCCATGCAATCGTTGTCCAGGCCCTCGCGGCAGCGCGCGCACGCGCCGCATCCGGTCCACGGAAAGACGAGGCGGTCGGCGCCGATGGGCACAGCGCCGGCTTCCGGTCCCGCGGCGACGATCGTCCCGTACGGCTCGTGGCCGAGTGTCAGCGGCGGATTCATTCCACGCGCGCTCATGGGAAAACGCTTGCCGCCCCCCAGGTCGAAGTAGCCTTCCCGAATGTGCACGTCGCTGTGGCACACGCCGCAGTACTTGAGCCGGAGCAGCACCTCAGTGCCGCCCGGTTTCGGCGTCTCGCGCTCCGCCCGCCGCAGCGGCTGGCCCCATTCGACGACGTCGTAGCTCAGCATAACGCCTCGCCGAGTTCGAGAATCCGGGGGGTATCAGTAGGCCGTGAAACTTCGCGTCTCATTGGATCAAAGGATGCATCATGTTGTGGCAGAGCAACTACTCCTGACACGGCAGGTGCGATTCGTCGATCGCGGCCCAGCGGACGCGGCTGCCCCATTGTCGATGCGCCGACGGCCCCATCGGCGGCGCGTCGTCGAGGCTGCCCGATGGCACGATCATATGCTCCCGCGCGCGCGTCGGCCGCGGCATCGGAGAGTTGCAGCGCGGGCAAATCGCGGTCGAGAAACTTCTCGCTTCCGGCAGATCGTATCGGTGGATCAGCTCCTCTCCCGAGATCCATTTGAACTGATCGAGAGCCACCGCGATATTCGTCGCGCGCGCCGTGCCGGTCGCTTTCCGGCAGCGCGAGCAATAACAATGCGCGAACCGGATGAACGGCGGCCTGATTTCGTATTGCACCGCCTTGCAAAGACAACTTCCTCGCAGCGCTTGATCGGCCATAGATGCCTCCTTTACTTCGCGCCGTACTCGTCGTAGCGGAAGTTCGCGTGATAGGCCAGGATTCCAAAGTGATACGCGGCGCGCAACAGAAATTTCATGCCGTAATATTTCGGGTTGACGGCAACGCCGGCCAGATAGAAAACGGCGCGGCCCAGCCTCCCGATTATTATATGAGAAGAGCGGCTCTGGGCTCCTCTGATCGCGCCGAAATTACTATAATAACGATGGTGCATGTTGCCGTAGCAGAAGCTGCGCTTTAGAACCCACGCCAAATTCGCTCGCGAGGATGGCACCGGGTCGAACACCAGGGCTTCGCGGCACCAGATCATCCGGCAGCCGCGTTTTTTCAACTGATAAAAAAAGACCGTGTCTTCACCGCCGGACCGGCCGAACCGGGGATCGAAAGGAGCGGCGACGCCTTCGATAAGCTTTCTTCTAAACAAGGAGTTTACCGTCGCGCAGATATACTTCTCGGTCGACCCGGTAGGCGGGTTTGGGCGGTTGAATATAGGGCATTCACTGATGTAGTCCGGGGTTTTGGGGGGAAACTCTCGAACGGCCGGCCCGTTGACGACATCCGCGTTATAGGACGTGATGGCCCGGTACAGGCTGAGGAGCCATCGCCGGTCGGCGTACGTGTCGTCATCGATTGTGGCGATGTATTCGGCGGTGGCCAGCGATAAGGATTTGTTTCGAGCCAGTGAGATGCTTTGCTCGGGCTCGACCGCGTAGGTTATTTTCCCGCCGGCATCCTTGAATTCGCGCGCCACGCCTTCCGCGCTGTGCTCGGCATCGTTGTCGGCGACGACGACGGCAAAAGAAAATTCCTCCCCGGTTTCCTGCCCCGCGAGAGACCGCAAAAGCCTTCTGAGGAGCTCCGGCCTCTTGTACGTGGCGATGCAGACGTCAATTTGCGCTTTCACGGAAACCGCGGTCAGTCTAGAAGTTTGGAGCCGATCGAGCGGTCATGACTATTCAACAGCGAAGCGGCCAGCGGGAGGTAGTGTTGGGCATAGGTAATGCCGCGCTCGATCTCGCCGCGCTCCAGCAATGCTTTTGCGCGCAGCTCATAGCGCAGGGCATTTTCACCGGCGGGTGCCGGCAGAGAGGAACGCGCCGGAGCTATAACCTCCACGGCAAAATGGGCGACCGGGAGCTGCGAGATCATCGGGCCGATTTGATCGACCAGGATGCTATAGATTTCGTCGCGCGCGCTTACTTTAGCCCCGAGCTCTTGTTGGGATAACCGCAGCTCGATTTGTTCGCCGCGCCGCGAGGCCGGCAGGCGCTGCACCTCGTATGCGTCTGCTCCCGTCGGCCGCTGCCAGAGCAGCGGCACCTCGAAAATCTCCGTGCCCGCCGGCTCGCCGAGCGCGGCCCGGACGAGAGGCAGGGACAGGTCGTGCACGGGATTATAAAATTCGATCGCATCGCAAAGGACTCGCAGCGGCCGAACGGCTTGAAAAATCGCGCGCAGTGAGCCGGCGACCTCGTCATAAAAGGCGAAATCGGACGCAAGCAGGGCCCGGTAAAAAAGGTTCTCTTTGAAATTTAAAAAGTGCGCCCGGTCGAGCAAGCCGATGCTTTCGAGCCCCCGGCGCGTTTGCGCGAGCCGTTCTTCGCCTCCTCCATCGCTCAAGTAGACGAGTCGCGGTCTCAGGCGCTGTAAAAAACCGAAAATCGCAAGCTCGTGGTTGGGGTGGCTGAAGACAGCAACTGTACGGGCGCCGTTTTCAGAAAACATTCAAGTAACCCCCGAAGGCGGACAGATCATAGGCGATTCTTGGCGCTAATGCCAGGCCTTGAAAGCGAAGCGAGTCAAACATTATTCGCGCGCAACCGTTCGTTCTTCGTCGGCGATAGCGGCGCTCGGTTCGGCTACTTCTTTTGGCCGTCCACGGACTGAACTTGCTTCAATATAGCCACATAGAGCTTGCCGACATTTTGACCCCACTTCTCCCCGGTGTTATCGGACAAGCCGGTATCGAACACACAGTGCGAGAGGAGGGCTACGGCTATATCCCTCGCGATTTCTTCATCAGTCGGTTTTTCCATTTCGCCTCCAGCGATAATAGTCTTAGATCAGAAGCTCCACGGTTGCTCGCGGTGTGCGAACCTGATGAAGGAGTTTTAACCTCATATCGAACCGTTTTGCAAAGACAACGCCCTCGAAGCACTCGAGCGGACAGGCGTCCTTTATAGGCGGCTTTAGCATGCGAATCGATTCAACTTAGCCGGCCCAACTCGCCGCGTCGCGCTCGAGGCGTCCCAGAAGGTCGCGTATCAACTCGCGCAAACTGTCCGCCATCGTCACGCGCATCGCCTGTTCAAGGAAAGTAACTTGCGAGCCCGTATACTGCGGGTCCGCGTCCGTAACGACGCGCTCAAACTTTTGCTTGAACAGCACCTTTCCGTCACGCTCCAAAACGATATTCAGCGCAGTGATTCCGGCAACACGATTGTAGATAAAGCCAACGACTTGCGAGCAGAAGGCGTGGATCTCTGAACGAATGACTAAGTCGCCGGCTGAGGGTTCTCCCGGGCGTGCGTCGGCGAAAAGCTTCGATGCCGATAACTCCGTTGCGAGCCGGCTTTGGATGATCGACGGCGCCTGGTCGCCCCATAAAGCATCGGTTTGGCAACCGGTCCAACGGGTTCCGGCGACCCGCTCGCCATAGTGATCCGCCCGAAGGTCGGTCGGCGGCGCCACCGCCACATTATACGGATACGTTTTCTGCACGGCGTAGCGCGTCGGGGTTTCGGGAAACGAAAGCGATGCGCCGGGAATTCGCAGCGCCGCCCGGTTGCACGCCATGAACGGCAAACAAAAAATTGACACGACCGCCAAGACGATCGGAAAAAATAGGAACTGAGGTCTGTTTCGCACGGAGATCCTCCGGTTAAAGGCGCGATTGTGAGGGGCGGACATATCGCTCACTTCTCTGAGTCATTCAACACGCCGGACGTTAGTCCGGCCTCTGACAAGACGCGTCGGGAAAATTCCGCCTGGCCTGACAAAACGTAAAAGGAAGCTCCTTTGTACTCGCCGGAAGAAAAGATTGCGAAGCTTGTAACGTACGGTTCGACCTCGACGGCGTAGTCGACGCCGTGCGTGCTCAATATTTTCTCCACCCGCTTGGCCTCGGCCAGCCGTCCGGCTAGATAGATGCGGGACAGTTCTTTCTCGCCGAAGTCGTCGAGATCAATTCGGGCCATCTGCTCCTGCCGGGAATTCACGGATTGTCCCGCTGAATCAGTCTCCTTCTAGCAACCACGCCGCGGAACGATATGGCGTATGATCGCAGTGTCAGGCTGTCCCGTATTTAGCATTGAAGTCTTGTTCGCTCATCACGAGAAGAACGATGCCTTCTATGAAGCCAATGACGGCAGGGATGAAAGTCCAGCAAAACAGAAGATATAAGATTCCTTGCCCAACTTGGCCAAGATAAAACTTGTGAATACCGATGCCGCCCAAGAATAACGCAAACAGCGCGGCGGCCAGTTTGCTTTTGCCATTCGGTGAGATCGCACCTAAGCTATTCACAAATGGCGCCGCCATTTGGCGGACACCGCATTTTGGACAAATTTCAGCCTTGGCCTTGATCACCGCCCCACATTCACAACAGAACTTTTCGTCGGCAGCTTTTTGAACGGCATCAGGCATGGTTCTCTCCTTAAGAAACGTTGCTCCGCTCTGCGAGTCGGACAAACGGTCCCGACTCTTTTTTTTCGCCTTCGCTAAGGCATGAAAAGCTTAGATTGGATTGTCGTGGGTTAGGCTGGCCTCCGACCGATCGGCGAACGGGCCGACCCTGCCGACCGCGCACCTCGATGCGGCGGTGCAAGCCGAGCGCGTTTTCAACCAGCGCGTTTGCCGCGCCGGTAGTTCGTTCACCCGCTACTCGCTGTGGTCAAAACTAGGCCGGGAGGCCAGAGTTTGCGGCTCGCTTCTAGCGACCTGCTGGGGCAGGGCGTCGCTCCGGCGGATAAATCCCGGAGGTTTGCCGCTCGTGGAGCGAACTTCCAGCCAATTCCCGGTGGAACTCACCACCGTGACTTTGAAGCCGCGGGGAATACTGGCGACGACTCTGGATGAGGCCGTCGGGCTTGCATAGACGGAGGTATCGCGAACGGTTTGGTAAGTTCCGGCAGCGCGCCGGGAAGCGACGGCAGGAGCGGCAGTTCGCCTTCGTGATGTCGGTGGATTCCTAGGCGCGGCTTCTGGTTTAGATCTGGAAGCTTCTTCCTGCGGCGGAGGCAGCGAATCGGATGAAGCCGTCGATTCCGCAGCCTGGTCCACCGGCCGGTCCAAGCGGGCGATCTCCACTTTACCTCCGGGGCGCATGAGCGCGAAGTACACGCCGGCGCTGGCGAGGATGATTGCCAATACTGCGATGCCCGCAATCATGAGCGGCTTGCTCATTTCGCGCCGTGCCATGGGCGCCGCCGGGCTGGGCCACGCGGGTCTGGCTGTGGCGCTAGGATCGGAATAGGCCACGGTATCCGGCATAGGCGGCTCAGCCCCGATCAATTTTGCGCCGCAATTGGCGCAGAACCTTTGCCCCTCGTGGTAGGTTTCCGCTCCGCATTGGCTACAGGTCATAAGATTCACCTCCATTATCGAGTAGCATTTGGAGGGTTGGGAGGCAAGATATCGAGGAAGTCGCGCTCTCGGAGCCGCGTCGTTCGAGCACGCCGATCATTTCAAAGAGCCGTCATCGCTGGCGCGCATCCGGAACGACCTGCTTTAAAAATGGGTCCGGTACTTTTCGTGTCAATGCTGCAAGCGTGGTCTCGATGGCCGCGCAGCCTTTGCGGCTTTCGGATATCTCCTCGCGCGTGAAATCTTCCCTGATTTGCGCGATCAAGGCTTCGATGAACTGGCTGATATATTCTTTTCCATTGACGAGAATCTGCACCGACACGCCGTTTAAGGGCCAGGACTTGAATGCCTCGTCGATCTTCGGAGCGAGATCGGGGAACCGTTCTTTGCACAGGCGCCCGACCTCCGAGCCGACTGCGACCGCGATTTGGAGCGCGGGCAATGGATCGGAGGGCAGTGGCTGTCGTTGTTGCGCAGCCGCGCGCGCCGATAGCGTAAGGAACAAAGTAGTCACGAGTAATGCGATGCGAATGACGGATCGTTTCATGCCGGCCTCTGGCGGGAGTTTATTTTTATTTCCGCGCCTTGGCAAGAAAAATAGTCGGGCGTTGCGCGGGCTCACGCCGGCTGGACGCGAGAGCGCCGTAACGCGAGAAGGTCGGTTGCGACGGCGATCCCCAGCGATACGGCAATCAGCCCGACGATGAATTCGTAGCCCACGGGTTCGGACAAAAAGAATGCGCCGAGAAAAGAGGCGGTGAGGGCGTTTACCGTGACCGTCAGGGCGACCGAAGACGGATTCGCGAGCCGTATGGCGACAGACCATATAACCCAGGTGAGCCCGCAACCGACCGTGCCGAGATACACGATCACCGCCCAAGCGGTGGTCTCCAGCGGCGGCAGCGTCTGAATGACGCCGGACGCGGCCGAAACGGCGACGAGCACGACGGCGCCGATCGAGAGTCCGAAAGCGGTGAACAAAAGCGCGCCCATCCGCTGGATGAAAGAGCGGGCGAGAATGTTGCACATCGCCTGGACCGCGGCCGCCGCGATCATGATGAGGTCTCCTTTCCAGGCCGAGGAGCTCGCGCCGCCGAGCTTCGGCGCCAATGCGTAGGCGAGTCCTGCGACGGCAATCGCGATTCCCGCCAGCCGGTTCCACGAGAAGGCCTCCCGGCCCAGCAGAATCGCAAAGCCCAAGGTCAAGAGCGGCATCGTCGCCAGAGCCAAAGCGCCGCGCGCGGCCGTGGTGTAGGTGAACGAGAGGGTGAATAAGTAAGGGTAGAGAGCGTAGAACAATAGGCTCAGCGCGGCGGCGGCGAGAAACTGGCGCGAGTTTTCGAATTTGCGGACCGCAGGCACGGCAAAAGCGAGCAGGCAAACGGCGCCGATCGAATAACGCAGCGTGGTAACTCCGAGGGGATTGACGGTGCCGACCGCGTATCTCGAAGCGGCGGCCACCGTCCCGCCGAGCACGCTCCCGAACAACGCCGCCGCCACGCCGAGGAGTTCAGTCATGCACTTTGCGGGAGATCAAAACTTTTCATCCGCGGCCTTTCGCATCGCTTCAGTCATATCGATTTCCACGATTCCTTCTTTATCCCTTTGCGGAGCGGGAAATTGTCTCTATCGCTGTTTTGGAGAGGGCAGCGCGTCGCTCCGGCGAATGAATCCAGGAGGTCTGCCGCTTGTCGAGCGAACCTCCAACCAGTTGCCGCTGGCGCCCAATACGTTCACTGTGACGCCCCGGCGGATGCTGGCGACGATTCGGGATGAATCCGACGGGTCTTCATAGACCGAAGTGTCGCGCACGACTTCGTAGATTCCGGCGACGCCGGCACTCCGGTAAGAATCGCCCGGTGCCGACCGCCGCTCCCGAGGCGCGGGCGGCTTCGCGGGCGCGGCCGGCGTCTTAGACGGGGGAGTTTCTTCCTGCGGAGGCACATCGGCCGGGGCCGCTGGTTCCGCGGGCTGATCGATCGGCTGGTCGGAGCCCGCGATTTCCTGGGTGTCCGATGGCCGCGTCATTGCGAAGTAGAAACCGCCGCCGGCAAGTATGACTATCAATGCGGCAATGGCCGCGATGACGATCGGCTTGTTGATTCTGCGACCCTTCTTGGCCGCCGCCGGGCTGGGCCA
>DASXRG010000335.1:0-3221 GCA_036506735.1 Binatia bacterium
TTCCCGAATTCATCGCGCGCGCGATCCGCCTCGCTTTCAGCGGCCGGCGCGGTCCGGTGCACTTGACGATCCCGATCGATCTGCAGGAGCAAAGCGTGGATGAAGATGCGGTCGCGTTCGCCCAGGGCGACGAGGGCGGGTCCGAAGAATCGTCGCCGGCCGACCCGGAGCTCGTGCGGCGAGCCGTCGCTCTCCTCAGCGGCGCGAAAAGACCTCTCTTGATCGCCGGCGCCGCCGCCGGCTACACGCTTTCGGGCGCGGCGCTTGCGCGCTTCGTCGAAACGACCCGCCTGCCGGTTGTGACCGAAGAGCAGTCGCGCGGCTTGATTTCCGACGACCATCCCTGCGCCTTCGGCTTTTTCGAGAGAGGATTGAATCGAGCGGCCGCCAAGCTGCGCGACGCGGACGTCGTCGTGCTTTTGGGACGGAAACAGGATTTTACGATCGGCTTCTGCCGTCCGCCCAACGTCGCGGCCGATGCCAAGATCATTCAGATCGACCCTGTCCGTTTGGAGCTCGGCCGCAATCGAGCGGTCGCGGTCGGCATCGCCGGCGATGTCACCGCAGTCCTCGAGCGCATGACCGCGGAGGCCGCCAATTTCACGTGGGACGAACTCCCATGGACCGGGGAGCTGCGCGCCGCGCGCGCGGCGCAAGCGGCGTGGGCCGAGGACCTCGCCCGGCCCGACACGCCGATGCACGCGCTGTTCGTGCACAAGACACTCAAATCCATGCTGCGCCCGGATGACTGTCTCGTGTTCGACGGCGGCGACTTCTGCCATTTCGGCCGATCGTATCTGCCCGCGCTTCAGCCGAAACGTTGGCTCTACCATTCCACGCTGGGAATGTTGGGCTCCTCATTGCCGACTGCACTCGCCGCCAAGGTGGCCTACCCGGATTCGCGCGTGATCATGCTGACGGGCGACGGAGCCTTCGGCTTCAACGCGATGGAGTTCGATACCGCTGTGCGTCACAAGCTCAACGTCGTCGCGATACTGGGCAACGACTCGGCCTGGGGCATCGACCGGCAAATCCAGCTCGGCCTCTACGGCCGCCCGGTTGCCACGGATCTGCTCCAGACGCGCTACGAGCGAGTCGTGCAGGGCTTGGGAGGTTACGGCGAGTTCGTGGAGCGGCCCGAGGAATTAGCGCCGGCGTTGCAGCGGGCTTTTGCCGCCGACCGGCCGGCGTTGCTGAATGTCGTCGTCGAGCGGGCGATCAGCCCGCGCGCAGCAGCGGCCATCGGACGGCGTAAAGCGGCGGCGCGCCAATAACCAAAAATATTAAAGGGGGGAAAACGATGATCATTAAACTGCTTCGCGGGATTTTTTTCGCTACAGCGTTCGCTGCTGCTGCATGGGCGCAGGAAGGACCGAACCGGCCCGAGCCGAAGCCGCTGACTCTCGACGCCAAGACCACGGCGGTTTTGGTTCTCGACTTGAGCTCGCGCTGCCACGATCCAAAACAGGTCTGTTCCAAGCTCATGCCGGCGATGGGGGAATTTTTGGACAAGGCCAGGGCCGCCGGCGTGCCGATCCTCTATTCCGTCTCCGCTTCCGCCAAGGGAACGCCGCTCGGCGACGTGGCGTCGCCGCTCAAGCGGAAGGAGAGCGAGCCGGTCATTTATCCGGACGGCTTCGATAAATTCATCGGCGGCGAGCTGCAGGCCTTTCTCAAAGAGAAGGGCGCCAAGACTCTCGTCGTGACCGGAAGCTCGACCAACGGGGGAGTTCTTTACACCGTGACGACTGCGGCGCGAATCCATAGATACAACGTTGTCATACCGATGGACGGCGTCAACGCGGCTACCAAATACGAGCAGGAATACTCGATTCACCAGTTCACGGTCATGCCAAACGAGGCAAACAAGCTGTTTCAGTTTACGAATCTTTCGATGATCACGTTCAAGTAACGCAGGCCGGCCATAAAGGCCCATATGCTTCGTTGATCTCGGTCCGCTTCGCGTCAACGTACTAAACAGTACGCCTCCGCTCGCGGACCTTCGACCGCCTCGCCTCTGGACCTTTCTGACCGGCCTGGGGAAGGGGTTTTTAACGCGCCGCAGCGCGCTGCAAATATGAGTACGTTCAGAGTCATCATAGTCGTATTGGTCGTCGCTGTTGTCGCTACGGCGGGACCCACGGCACCTGCCGGGCAGAGCGTGTGGGACGGCGCCTTCGATGCGGCCAAGCAGGAGAGATTCATCCCGGTCGAGCTCTGGACGGGCTCGGAGTGGGACGGCGCGCGTGAACTAAAGATGACGAGCGCCGACACGCGCTTCGGAGATCGAGCGCAAAAGAACATCAAGGGTCCGACTGAATGGAAGCATCCTGTCACCGGGGAAACGCTGCTCGTTTACGAAAGGACGAATCAGGAAAAGACCGGACTAAAGGTGGAGCTGTTCGCGATCAACGAAGCAAAGAACGGACTCGGCAGAGTTTACGATTCGAGAACCGCCTTCGGGACCCGGACGTTCTCCGGCGGCCTCAAATTTCCGCTGGGTTATTGGAAGCAAGGGGAGACACGGCAGCTCACCGAGAAGCGCTACGAAGGCCGTAAAGCAGAAACTCGAACCGAATCGATCACGATCAAGCAACTCGATTTCACTCATCAGGGAGCGCCGCACTGCCTGGAATTTTATTGGGTCTACCGGGACGGCGGTAAAATCGTCGATCATCAGACGTACACGTATTGCCCCAACCAGGCGATGGTGCGCCAGGTTCAGCATTAGCTCTGATCGCTCAGAGCCGTGATCAGGGTAGATGTTCACGGATGTTTGCTCTAAGGCTGAGCCGCCGGTGCCTTTCCCGGTTAGTCTCAAGCCGATAGTCCGCGACTAAAAGCTGCATAGTCCTTGACAGCGCAAATCACTCATCGCCTGGGTTATCTTTGCGAGATAGACATGTAAGTTGCTTGGCAAGGTCGGCCGAACGGCTTCTGCGAGGTTCAAAATTTGCTTACGCTCAGTCAAGTGTAATAACGGCGCAAAGACCGAAGCTGTCTCAGCCAAAGATTCAAGGAGGTTCAGACGGTAGGAGTCGCGCAACTGAGCAGTACTGAGACACTGCAGTGCCCCAACGAACGCGCCAAACATTCCAGTTCGGGTTTTTTGCAACCCACTGCGACGTATGTCTGTCATCTCTTCGGGCTTTAACGAATATATGAACTCGGTGAGAAGAGGCATTTGCGCTGCCAGACACCGAATAAGGAAGGGTTGCAAT
>DASXRG010000336.1:0-13411 GCA_036506735.1 Binatia bacterium
ACCGTCGTCTTCAAGCCCGCGGAGCTGACGCCCGCCACCGCATCATTGATGACCGAGATTTACGAGCAGGCGGGATTGCCGCCCGGTGTTTTCAACATGATCGTCGGTTCCGGCTCGGTCGCCGGCGAGGCGATCGTCAATTCTCCCGTCATTCGCGCGGTTTCATTTACCGGATCGAATGAAGTCGGCGGCGCGCTTTACGTCAAGGCGGCGACCCGCGGCGCCAAGGTGACCTGCGAGATGGGCGGCAAAAACGCCGTGATCGTGATGCCGGACGCCGACCTCGACAAAGCGGCGGTGGCAATCCACGGCGGCGCCTTCGGCTCCACCGGCCAACGCTGCACGGCCACGTCGCGCGTGATCGCGATGCCGGCGGTCAAAGACGCCTTGATCGAGCGGCTCGTGGAGCAGGCGAAGAAAATAAAAATCGGATCGGGACTGGACGAAAACGTCGACATGGGACCCGCGGTCGACGAGAAGCAGTGGAAAACCGATCTCGACTACATCGAGTTGGGCAAACGCGAAGGCGCGCGGCTCGTGCTGGGGGGAAAACGGCCGGAGCATCTGAGCAACGGCTATTTCGTCGCGCCGACGATTTTCGACAACGTCGCGCCGAACATGCGCATCTTCCGCGAAGAGATCTTCGGCCCGGTGCTCTCGGTGAGCGTTGCGAAAAGCCTGGAGGAAGCGCTTCAGTTCGCCAACTCGGTCGAATACGGCCTTACGAGCTCGATTTTCACGCAGAACGTCGACTCGATGATGAATTTTGTCGAAGAGGTCGAGACCGGCATGGTCCACGTGAACGAGCCGACGATCGGCGGCGAGGCGCAGTTGCCTTTCGGCGGCACCAAGTCCACGGGCGTGGGCGAGCGCGAGATGGCCGAAGAGGGGCTGAACTTTTTTACGGAGCTAAAGACGGTCTTTATCAACTATTCCGGAAAGGCCGAACGGTTGATGATTCGCTGAGGGTGGAAAAAAACAGTACGGATCACGGCTCGGAGGTTTTGAAATGCAGCATCTGCTCGAAATTCGCGGTCGCGTCTTCGCAGACTTGAAGGACACAAAGGTCATCAGGAATCTTTTTGCCGGGAGCCTCGACCCGCGCGCGTACGTTAGATATCTGATCAACGCTTATAACTATGCGCAGTACAGCCCAAAGGTCATGGCCATGGCGGCCGCACGCTGCATCGATACGCACCCGGAACTGGGAACCTATTTGTTGCATCATGCCGACGAAGAGCAGGGACATTATCGCTGGGCGCTCGAGGACCTGCGCGATTTGAACGTCGGCGAAACCGAAGCCCGCGCGGCGCGTCCGGCGCCTGCGTGCACCGCCATGATCGGCTACATCCATTATATCGCCGGCCATGCGAATCCGGTGGGACTCTTCGGTTGGATGTACGTGCTGGAGTCGGTGGGCAACGATCTCGGGACGGCCGTCGCCAAACGACTACAAGAATCGCTCAAAGGCGGCCTCCGCTTCGTTGCGCGCCATGGAGTCACCGATATCGGCCACGCACAAGAGTTGACCGAACAGATCGAGAAGTACGTGCGGCGCGAAGAAGACATGAGAGACGTCGAGTACGTGGCCGAGGTGGTGGCCGACCTCTACGTGCACATGTTCCGCGAGATCGGCGAGGAGAAAGAGCGGTGGGATTGACCGTCGCTCCGGCGCGCTCCGACGAAGAGCGCGAGAAAGTTTTCGCCTTTCGCTATCAGGTCTACGTCGAAGAGCTGAAGCTCAGGCCGCCGAACGCGGATCACGCGCGCAAGCGGCTCTGGGATCCGCTCGATGAGTCGAGCGTTTCCTACGCGGTCTTTCAGGACGGCGCAGTGGCCGGATCGCTGCGCGTGACGTTCCTCGACGACGTGCCCGATCCCGCGCCGCTGATCGAGAAATTTTCGCTCGAGCCGGCGATCGCCGCGCTCGGGCGGTCCGCCATCTGCATGACCAGCCGCTTCATTCTCCATCCGCGCCTCCGCCACGGCTTGTCGATCTTGCAGTTGATGGAGGCGGCGTACGAGGACTCGATCGCCCGCCGCGGCGAAGTCCGCCTCAACTACGGCGATTGCAGCCCGCATCTTTTGCCTTTCTACGAGCATCTGGGCTATCGCCGCTACACCCGCGCCTACAACGACACGGCCTTCGGCTTTAAAATCCTCATGGTCATGCTGCTGCGGGACTTGCAGCACTTCCAGCAGGTCCGCTCGCCGCTCTTGCGGGTCGCGTCGCGGAATCCCGACGATGCGGAAGCGCATGCCTGGTTCGCGCGTTCCTACCCGGACTATCTCAATCTCGAGAGCGCCGCGTTCATGGCGCCGGGACTATTTTTCGACCTTTTGCAGCATCGCGTCGCCACCGATCCGCTGCACAGCCTCGGTCTGCTCTACGGTCTCGATCGTCCGGAGGCGGATCAGTTCCTTGCGAAGGCGACTCTCATTAAAGCGGAGCCGGGCGACCGCGTCGTGCGGCAGGGCGACCCGGGCGACGCCATGTTCGTGCTCCTTTCGGGCATCGTCGAAGTCACCCTCGATGAGGCGCGCGATCGTCCCGCGGCGGTGCTCGGCGCGGGCGACACCTTCGGCGAAATGAGTATTGTCACTTCGAAGCCGCGCACGGCCAATGTCATCGCCAAGACCGCCTGCGAGATGATCGTCCTCTCGGCCGAATCCCTCAAGCACGTGATCGAAAAGGAGCCCGCGATCGCCACGAAGGTGCTGTTCAATTTATCGCGAATACTGGCGGAGCGCGTCGCGGTGCTGACGCCGCAGGTGGTAAGGACGCATTGAGCCTCGGCGCAGCCGCTGAATTCTACCGTATCTGTTTTCGGACGATGATCTCCTCAATGAGCTTGTAGCCTTTGTCTTTCACCACCGGCATCTTGTCGGGACCGATGAGAATCATGCGAATCGTTTTTTGATCCAGGTTCGAGATCTCTTCCCAGGGCATCTTGACGCCCTTTCTCGCGGGTAAGCCGCCGTTTTTCGCCAGTGCCGCTGCGCCCTCGGCGCTTAAGATGAAGTCGAGATAGAGCGCGGCCGCGTGCGGGCGCGCGGCGCTTTTAACAACTCCGGCATGACTGCCTAACGAGCCCGGCGTCGGATCGGGAAAAACCATTTCGATCGGACAACCTTTTTCATGCTTCATCTGCGCCACTCTGGCGGGATAGACTTCGACGGCGATCTTGGTCTCGCCGCTGCACAGGAGCTGCACCTGCAAGGTATGTCCCCGGCGCGGCACCGCGCCGTTGCGCATCAGCGATTTCATGTACTCGACCGTCTTCGCTTCGCCCCAATCGAGCAGCCAGACGAAGACCGCCTGTTCGGGCTCGGTGTCGATTGAAATATCGTTTTTCCACTTCGGGTTGAGCAGGTCGGCGTAGCTCTTCGGCGCCTCGGCGGGTTTGACGAGATTGCCGTTGTAGGCAATCACCACCAAGGTGTAGTCGGTGACGTACCAGCGACCGTCTTTGTCCCAAAACTGGCTCGCATACGCCTTTTTTTCGGGCGAGTCGTAACGTCCGAGGACGCCGCCGTTGAGCAATTCGGTGATGTTATCGAAATCGACGCCGGCGACGTCGGCCTGGAGCTTTCCGATTCTATGCTCGAGGAGAATCCGCTCCAGCCCGGCGGCGCCTTGCAGCCGGGTCGAATCTATTTTCACGAAGGGATATTTTTTGCCGAAGCCTGCTGAATAGGCGCGAATGGTTTCGATCCCCTGATTTGAATAGACGGTGAGACTCCCCTCTTTCTTCGCGCCCTCCTCCAGCCGTTTCTGTCTTTCGCTCGCGGGGAGTTTGTTGATTTCCGCGAGCAGCTCCTCGGCGCTCGCCGCGAAAGCCGGTGCAGAAAAGAACGGGGCCAACCACGCTGCGGTCAAGAGCGCGCGCAAAAAATGAGCGATCATGTGAAGGCTCCTTCAACGAGTGGGACGTTCAATCCGACGTCGGGCTCTGATGCGTGAGGAGAATTTCCCGCCGCTCGCGCGCCGACTGCATGATCGCGAGGCAGACTTCGAGGGTCGCCATGCCCCACCGTCCGTCGTGGTAGACCGGCCGGTCCTGCACGACCGCGTCGTAAAGCTCGTTGAGCTCGGAAAATCTCGACGCGCTCCGTCCCGTGATCGGAAGCTCCCGCTGGCCCTCGTCGTTGTAGACGTAAATGCCGTCCTTGGACTGCCGGATGTCGCCGCGCTCGCAGGTAACCAACGTGATGCCGAAGAAACTGCCGCCGCCCTGGATGCCGCGCCGCGCGCGGTCCGCCTGGGTCACATCGCCGTGGGCAAATTCGCCTTCGCGCCGGCCGCCGAAGCGCATCGCCTCTTTGGCTTTCTCCTCGTCGAGCGTTTTGTTCTTGAGCTGGCTTCTCACGCTGAGCCGCTCCTCCGGATTGTAATGGCGCTCGCCGACTCCCCAGGTCAGTTCGGAAGTATCGAAGTAGCCGTAGCCGTTGTACACGACGATCGCCGGCGTGCCGTCGTCGAATTCTAAAAATGCGGAATAATATCCCGGCGCCGGACGCTCGGCCATCCATTGGCCCGTCATCGCGCGCACGCTCCTGACTATGCCGCCGCCGAGGAGCCGAATCGTGTCGATCTGATGCGGCCCCTGCCGGTAGACGACCCCGCCGCCGAGCTTGAGATCGAGCTCCGCGGGCATTCTGGGCCGCAGCATCCAGTCGGTGTACATCCACGTGTGCAGCGCCGAGAGCCGGCCCAGCTCGCCGGATTGGATGACTTTTCTCATCGCGCGAATCGCCGGATTGAAGCTCTGCGTGTGACCGCAGAGAAGCTTCACGTTGTGTTTTTCCACCGCCGCGACCATCCTCTCGCACTCCTCGATCGACAGCGCCATCGGTTTTTCCACCACCGCGTGCTTGCCGCGCTCAGCGGCCGTGATCACGTGCTCGCAGTGGAACTGATTCGGCGTCGAGATCCAAACCGCCTCGACCTCCGGATCGTCGCACAATTTTTCCACGCTGTCGTACACCCGGCCGCCGTATTTTTGTTTGAACGTCTCCAGCGCGTCGGGGCGCAAATCCGCCGCGGCGACGAGCTGCATGCCGGGCATCTGCGCCAGCGCCGGGATAATTTGAGTGCTGCCGACGCCCAAACCGGCAACGCCTACCTTTAAAGTTCTCGCTTCTGCCATTCTTAACTCCGAGTTATGCACTAACCACCACACTCCTCACTCGAAGCCCTCGCGGGCGGTCTTCCCGCCGTTCAATCCACTAGAAATGTTTGCAGGCCGCCTCAAGGCAGAAAACCATTGCCCTCTGCCGAGAAGGGCTCGCTCGCGAGGGCCTCCCCCTTCCTCACCACCAGTCGAATATACTTTTCTTCCGCGGCGGCGGCGGTTGCTCGACGCGCGAAGGATGGTTCTCGACCATCGCCCGGTCCACTTCGTAGCGCAGCAGCTCCCAGATTTTTTCCAGACAGCGAATAAAATCCGGATTGCTCATGCTTTTGAAGCCGCGCGGACGCGGGACGTCTATCGTGACGATGCTCTTGACCACCCCCGGCGAGGCGCTCATCACCGCGACGCGATCGCAGAGCATGACCGCTTCTTCGATGTTGTGCGTGACCAGGATCACGGTTTTTTTGTGTTTTTCCCAGATGTTGAGCAGCTCCTCGCGGAGCAGCAGCCGCGTCTGGGCATCCAGGTTGGCGAACGGTTCGTCCATCACGATCACTTCCGGATCATTGGCCAGCGCGCGCGCGATCGCGACCTTCTGCTTCATGCCGCCGGAAAGCTCCATTGGATGAGTGCCGCCGAAATCGCGCAGGCGGACCATTTCGAGAAAAAACTGGCCGACGCGCTTATAAACCGGGACGGGCTGCTTGCGAAACTCCGGCCCCAACGGGACGTTTTCGGCCACCGTTCGCCACGGCATCAGCGCCGCGTCCTGAAACACCATCGAGACCATCGCCTCGGTTCGCTTCTCGCCGACGAACTCCACCGTGCCTTCCGTCGGCGTTTCCAGCCCGGCGAGGATGTGCAGCAAGGTCGTCTTGCCGCAGCCGGTCGGTCCGATGACGCCGAAAAATTCCCGGTCGCGCACTTCGAGATCGACGCCCGCGAGCGCGCGCACTTTTTTCGTCCCCTTGGGGCCGGTGACAAAAATCTTGGTGAGTCCGTGAATAACGACGCGCATACGGCTATTTGAACTTGAACGTCTCGTCGAAGAGGCGGATGTAACGGTCGAAGTCGTCGTAGACTTCGGGCGAAGTCACCGCCGGTCGGATGCCTTCGATCAGCCGCGGCGGATCGGGCGGCGTATCGATGCGGTCGGGAATTCGTCTGAGCGAGCGGAGGATCTCCTGGCCTTTCTTGGAAAGCAGAAAATCCATCAGCAGCCGGGCCGCGTTCGGATGGGGCGCTTTGGCCTGGATTCCCGTCGGATGGACGCTGGCGTAAACGGGATCGAGCGCGACCCATTCGACCGGCGCGCCGGTCCCCTTGAGAATCTCATAGCTCTGCGAATAAACCGTGACCGAGGCCTTGAATTCTCCCGCGGCCACGAGCTGCGCGATGAGCGTCCTCCCGCTCCGCGCCTGCGGCTGCTGCTGCGCGAACCGGCGCATGAAGTCGAGCCCTTTCTCTTCGCCGCCCATGTTTCTCATCGTGGTCGCGAACCATTCATAGGGCCGCGACTCCATGCCGATCTGCCCTTTCCATTCGGGCTTGAGCAAATCTTGATAGGACTTGGGCACGCTTGCCTTCTGAACCAGCCGCGTGTTGTAGCCGAAGACCGCGTAGGTCGTGTAAATGGAAGTCCAAAACGCCTGCGGATCTTTGAAGGCGTCGCGAAAATATTTTCGCTCGGACGACTCGTAGGCCTCGAGCATGCCCCGCTTTTTGAGAAAATGGCCGTAGAATCCGGTGATCGAGATGACGTCCGCGAGCGGTTTCCCGGCTCTTGCTTCCGTCGCGATTTTTTCCATGAGCGGCGCGTCGTTGCCGCGATAGAACTGGATGTCGATCTTCGGATAGACCTGCCTGAATCCGTCGGCGAGCGCTTTCACGTCGCCGGCGTTCATCGAAGCGTAAAAAACGACTTTGCCCTCAGCCTCGGCCTTTTGTTGCACCGGTTGCAACTCTGCGGCCCTGGCAGCTGCGGCAAAGAGACAGCTGAAGACGACGAGCCCCAAAAAAATTTTCCACTTCATATTTCCGCTTTCATCCCTCATCCCTCATCCCTTCTCCCAGCACCCGGCCGGGGAGAGCGCCGCTGTGCTTGCCGACTTCGGTCAGGACCTGCCCATTCACAACCGTCATGTTCACGCCCGTAGCCTTCTGCACGAGCCGTTTCTCGCCGCCGGGCAGGTCGCTCACGATCTCGGGCTCGCAGTCGCCCACCGTGTCGGGGTCGAAGACAACCAGATCCGCCGCCAATCCCGGACGAATCAGGCCTCGGTCATAGAGCCCGAAGATCGAAGCGACCATGAAAGTGAGCTTGCGCACGCCTTCTTCCAGGCTCATGATCTTGCGCTCTCTGATCCAATGTCCCAAAAATCGCGTCGCGTAGCCGTAGCCCGCGTCGTAGATCAGATGGGCGCCGGCGTCGGACTGTCCCACCAGGGTAAACGGGCTCTTCAGAATCTCCGCGACCGCTTTCTCGTCGCCGTTGTTGCTCGACGTCTGAAAGAGGGTGTCGAGGTTCTCCTCCAACGAGAGATCCAAAAAGGCGTCCAAAACTTCTTTGTTCTGCATTCGGGCGATCTCGGCGACGCTTTTACCTTCGAGCGATTTATTTTTCGGCGTCGCCGCCTTGATCATGTAGACCAGGTCCCAGCGGCGCGAAAAGCGCGAGCGAAAATGATTCTCCACCGCTTCGGAGCGAAGCTTTTGCCTCGCCTCGGGGTCGCGGAAAACGGCCATCCTCTGCTCTAAGGGGGTGAACAAAACCTGTTTCCACGTCGGCAGGTCGTCGAAGACTTGCGCGTTCTTGAGATTGAAGCGGTTATTGAACAGCCGGGCGTTGCACAGCGGGAAAGACGGCACGCCCGCCGCGAGGTTTTCTTCCGCGAGGTCCAGCAGCTCGCGCCATTGGTCGGGCTTATCCCAGCGGTGCGCGATCGCCTGCCAGACGACCGGCCGTCCCGCCGACGCGAGACGCTTGAAGAGCTCGACGCCCTTTTTTTCCGGCACCGCGATGCCCAACGTCCCGATCGAGATCTGAATCGATCCCCGGTTCAGCTCGCCCAAGACGCCGGCCAATGCGAAAAGCTCTTCATCGTCCGCCAGACGGCTGGCGATCGGCCTTCCGTCGGTGCGCATGTGGACGGGATTACGGTTGGTCGAAAAGCCGATGGCGCCGGCGAGCACGCTTTCTTTCAGAACCCGCTTCATCCGGCCGATCTCGTCCGCGGTCGCCGCGCGCTCAGAGGCCGCTTCGCCCATGACGTATTGGCGCAGCGCGCAGTGGCCGAGCAGAGAAGCGACGTTGACGCCGAGCCGGCCGTTGAGCCGGTTCAAATATTCGCCGAAGCTCTCCCACTCCCAGCTCACCGCGTCTTTCAAAACCTTAGCCGGCATCGCTTCGACGCGCACGAAACTATCCAGGATGCTTTCTCTATCCTGCGGGCGCGCAGGCGCGAGGGTCAGGCCGCAATTCCCGGGAATGACCGTCGTGATGCCGTGGAAGCAAGAAGAGCTGGCGATCGGGTCCCACAGGAGCTGCGCATCGAGATGAGTGTGAAAATCGATGAATCCGGGCGCCACCGCCAGGCCGTCGGCGTTCACGGTGCGCCGGGCGGCGCCGCTCAGGCGGCCGGCCTCGACGATCCGTCCATTCTCGACGGCGACGTCGCCGATGTAAGAAGGTAGTCCGCTGCCATCGTAGAGGCGCCCCCCTTTGATCAACAGGTCATACATGACGCTCTTCCCTTCGCCTGGACTCTACCCGCAGGGATGATTTCATGTCAACCAAGGCTCGTTGACAAGCCACGAGCCCCTGTGCGAGAAAATCCTCATGCGACGGAGCGCGACACGGTCCTGGAACGGGACTCACGTCATCGACTCGGACGGCCACGTCCGCGAGACCGAC
This sequence comes from Binatia bacterium, assembly GCA_036506735.1. Lineage (GTDB taxonomy): Bacteria > Desulfobacterota > Binatia > UBA9968 > UBA9968 > JAJPJQ01. The sequence goes on from DASXRG010000336.1 coordinate 9,049, forward strand.
GAAGAGATCATCGAGTACATGTCTCCGGGCTACCGGTCGCGGCGCGAGGCGATGCTTTACTTTCCGCTGGTGCCGCACCACGGCTGGCACCGCTCCATTCCGCAGAACGACTACCGGCATCAGGATTTCCGCGTGCCGGACTGGCGCGAGTGGGCCGACAAGCTCGACGAGGGAAAGATCGAGCTGACCGTTCTCTACCCGACGCGCTTCATGCACATCGGCCAGATCGGCAACCCGAAGTACGCGGTCGAGCTCTGCCGCGCCTACAACGATTTTCTTCACGATCGGTTCCTCGGCCGCGACCAGCGCTTTCGCGGCATGGCTCTGCTGCCGCTGCAGGATGTGCAAAGCGCGGTCAAAGAATTACGCCGGGCGGTGAAGAGCTACGGCATGGTGGGCGGCATCCTGCCGGCGGAAGGTCTGCCCCTGCCGTTGGGCCATCTCCAGTACCGGCCGATCTTCGCGGCGGCCGACCGCCTCGGCTGCGCGCTTTCGGTTCACTCCTGCACGTCGCTCAGGGACAACGATCGCTTTATCGAGCCCAACGAGGTGGCCGCCCTGGCGCACGTGATTCCGCAAATGCGCCAATTCACCAACATCATGTTCTCGGGCTTGATGAACGGCCTCAAAAGGCTGCGGCTCGGTTTTCTCGAGGCCGGCTGCGGCTGGGTTCCGTATATGATCGGCAAAATCGAGGAGCGGCTGGAGCGCGTGCCGCCGCGCGAGCGGCCGGTCCTGCCGAGCGAACTGCTCGCCCGCAAACAACTTTTTTTTCAGTGCGGCGAAGAGATGACCACCCGCCGCGACGTCGAGCTGTTGGGCGACGGCTGCCTGCTCTGGGCTTCCGACTTTCCGCACGAAGCGACCAAGACCGATCTGCACGCGCTGGTGCGGGAATTCTTCGCGCGCAAAGATCTGGCGCGCGCTTCGAAGAAGAAAATTCTCTACGACAATCCGAGACGGTTCTACAACTTATAAATCTAGGATCCAGTTATCGCGGTTCGGACACTTCTCACTGCAGGAGAGATTTTACGAAGCCGCTCTGATCGAGCTCCCTTACCAGCCGGCTGTCGGCAAAGTCGTCCGGATTCGCGCCCTTGGCCTTGGGATTTTGTTTTTCCAGGCCCTGAAGCAAGCTCGCGATGCCCCGGATGGAAGGATAAGGCGGAAGAGAAAAGGATTTGATGACGGTATCATAACTCTCTTCCAGTAGTTCCTTGTCGTCGGTCCTGAAATATTTTCCCATCGCCTTTACGGCAAAATTCTTATCTTTTTGACCGCGCGCCGCACCTTCGATGTAAGCCCGCAGGAAACGCCTGACGACGTCCTCGTGGCTCTTCAGATATCTCCGGCTCGTCACAACTCCGTTGACGTGATACTCGGCGTCCAGTTTGGACAGATCCAGGAGCTCCTTTAGCTTGAGGCGCCGCGCTTGCAACGTCGCCGGAGGACTTATGGCGGCCGCATGGACTTTTCCCGCGGCCATGGCCGTTACGGTTTCCGCCGGCCCGCCAGTCTGGACCATTGTGATGTCTCTTTCCGGATCGATGCCGTAGGCGCGCAGCGCAACCCTCGATGCCAGATCGGAGAGCGTGCCGAAGCGGGTGGCGCCGAACACCTTGCCGCGCAGATCTTCCATGCGCTCGATGCCCGGCCTGGCAAAGATCGAAAACATAAATTTGCGCATGATCGTGGCGACGATGACGGCGTCCGCGCCGGAAAAATTCGCTTGAATAGACGCCGCGCCGCCGAGCTGGATGATCGGCACTTCTCCGGCGAGCATCGCCTGCAAGGCCAAGGAGCTGCCCGGTATGCTGATCGCCTCGACGGCAAGCCCGTTCTTTTCGTAAAAGCCTCCCTCCTTGGCGAGCCACATCGACATCTGCGTCGCCGACGCCGAGCCGCCGCCGATCCGGATCTTGTCGAGTTTCTTTTCCTGGGCGGGAGTTGATGATAGTGAGGCCGCGACGAAAAGCAGCGCGAAATGAAACGCGCAGAAGATTTTCTTCATCGGTCCTCCGGGTTGTATGGCGCAATCCTAAAGAGAAAGAGGGTGCAGTGTCAAGGTGGTTTGCTAAGCTCTCAGCGCTTCCGGAATGATCCATTCGGCGGCCAACCGCCGCGCGCCGCCGGGATAGCCGGGGGCGACTTGAGCCAGCAAATTTTCCAGGTGCTTCAGGTCGATGGTCAGACGGTCGTCCAACAGGAGCAGATATTCGTCAAAGGTCTTGCCGGCGAGGGACGGCGAATGGCCGAACTTGTCGCCGAGCATGCGGACGGTTTGCTCGCGATTCGCCTTTAGGTGCCGAACTGACTCAGCGTGAGCGGAAATGAAGGCGGTCAATTCTCCACTCCGATCGCGAAGGATTTTCTCCGTGGTCTCGATCGCGACCGGCAAAGGATCGTCCACTAGGTCGGGCCAATCATTTATTCTCCGCAAACCTTTTTCTTCCGCGACGAATCCGTATTGCCGCGGCAACAGCGCGGCCTGAACTTCACCGCCGATCAACAGGGCGAAAGCATCTTGGTCGCCGGCGGTGAAGCTGAGCGTTATATCTCCGCCCGATTTCTGCTCCAAGGCTTGGCGCAACGGCGCGTTTCGCGCCGGCTCTTCCCGGCAAGCGATTTGTTTTCCTTTGAGATCACTCAGCGTCTTCACCGCGGGACCCACGATGAGATGATAAGGACAGCTGTTCAGCGAGGAGCCGATCAGCCAGGTCGTTTTGGATTCGAGAAAGTGCTTCAGCGCCGCGCGACCGACAACGAAAGAAATATTCGCGGCGCCGGTTTCGAGCCGGCGATAACGCTCTTCGGTCCCCTGAACGTGCTGCCAGGAGAGATCGAGTCCCCATTTAGCGTAGATCCCGGCCTCGATGCCGATATAGCCGGTGACATCGCGGGCGAATTTTCCCGCCGCGCTCTCGAGCTTGCCGTACATCGCGGTGAGCGGAATAAGGCTCATGTCAAATCGGTATCTAGCTGATTGCAAGAAATGATGCTTCGGCATCTTTGTCAAACCCGACGAGATCGTTGTAGCGCGTCCGCAAAATTGTCTCGATCTCACGCGTTGAACAATTCCCTTTCTGGATCCACACAACCTTGGGGGGATGGCCGTAAAGAAAGCTCATTTGATGCAAGTCTCCGTCCTTGGTGACGATAGTCATGCCATTCTCAATGGCGTAGTTCCAAAGAATTAGATCATCGGCACTCGCTAAACCGACATCGCGAACATGGACCGAGGCGGGATAAAGAATTTTAAGCAAACGAACGAGATTGGGAGATAAATTCTGGTCGAAAAGAAGTTTCACCCTGGCGGAATGGTGGTTAGCTTCCGCTCACGGTCGGCGGCAAATGCGAGGCAAGCGCGGATATCCTCTTTGGTGAGGTCCGGAAAATCCTTGATGATTTCTTCCTCGGTCATTCCCGCGGCGAGGTATTCAAGGACATCGTAAACCGTGATGCGGAGTCCACGAATGCACGGTTTACCGCCACGCTTTCCAGCCTCAATCGTGATCCTGTCTTTGTAGTTCACGACTCAAAGGGTACGATGGCCCAGCTAAGATGTCAATCTGCGAAAAACTCGGTTCTGCCGGCTCGGTGTTCTTCCAACGCCTCATCAGCGAGTTGGCCAAGAAGATCCTGAGACCCAGCGAACAGTTCGTCCCACCGTCTCTCTGAGGCCAACTCTTCCAGCAGGGCACGCGCAAGCGCATCCTGCTCTTTCTTAGGAAGTTTCGCGGCCTCCTTAAAGGCCCGTTCCAGCAGCTTCGTCATCTTGCTCCTCCATATAGCAAAAACATCAGCCTAAAGCATGTCGCTGCCTTACCAAAGCCGGAAGCACCGCGTCGTAAAACTCGCGGTCTCCTTCGAAGATTTTAAATCCAGAGATCTCTCTGACAGTGACCCAGCGTGCATCGGTAGCTTCTCGTTTATCGAGCACCAATTCTCCAGAGACATATTCCGCGAGCCACCAGTGCAGTCGATACGTTCCGCTTGTCGTGATGTTTTCCCAAACCTTCCGCACCGGCCGCACTGTCAGCCCGACTTCCTCCATCGACTCGCGCGCCACCGCCGCCTCCTCGCTCTCTCCCGGCTCGACCTTCCCGCTTACCGGGGCCCAGTAACCTTTGTACAGAGTCCCCGACGCTCTTTCGATGAGGAGGATTTTGTCGCCGTTCGTAATGACTGAAACAATCGCGTCGGAGAGCATGTTAGTGATTCGAGCCGTGATCTAATGGATAAGCGAATTTTTCGGACAAGAAAAAGCAGGTAGGAATTATCCAGCAGAATACGCATCGGCGACCAGAGCTTCTCGCGCAAGCTCCAGGGCTGCTATGGCTTGTTCTTTGCTCACGGCCGGAAA
>DASXRG010000337.1:0-4138 GCA_036506735.1 Binatia bacterium
TTCGTCGCCTACGGCCGCTGGAAGCTGGCGCCGATGAAAAGATAAAGGCCTTAGGCCTGATGAATAAAATCGAACCGTTGAACGCACCGGAGTCCGCGGAATACGTTTACGTCCAAGAACCCGCCGCGATGGAATCGCTGATCCGGCACATCGGCACGGCTGAAAGAGTCGCGCTGGACGTCGAAGCGGACAGTCTGCACAATTATTTTGAAAAGGTTTGTTTGATTCAGCTATCGCTCGACGGCGAGCATTACGTCGTCGATCCTCTTTCCGACCTGGATCTGAGCGGATTCTCCGCAGCCCTGGCCGAGAAGCCGCTCATTGTGCACGGCGGCGATTACGATCTGCGCATGTTGCGAGCCTCTCTGAGCTTTAAGACGCGCGGTGAAGTTTTCGACACCATGATTGCGGCGCAACTCCTCGGGATCGAGCAGATCGGCCTCGCCGCACTGATCGAACGATTTTTCCATGTCACGGTTGAAGACGCAGGGCAGAAATCACAACAAAAATCAGACTGGTCGCGCCGGCCGCTGAGTGAAAAGCAGCTCAGCTACGCGATCAACGACACTCGTTTCCTCCAACCGCTCGCGGAGCATCTGGAGCGCGAGCTGCGCGAGCGCGGTAGAATGGCTTGGCACAAGGAAAGCTGCCGGGCGATGGTGGAGTCGACCGGACGTGATCGTCTACGCGATCCCGAACAAACGTGGCGCATCAAAGGCTCCGGGCGTCTGACGCGCAGACAACTGGCCTATCTGCGCGAGCTCTGGCACTGGCGCGATCAGCACGCCCGGCGCGCGAACATGCCGTCGTTCAAAATCTTCGGCAATCAACAAATACTCGACCTCGTCGAATGGTTGGATTCGCATCCGGCCGTGCCGTTACAACAAGGACCTAAATTGCCGCGCAACATCCGCGACGCGCTGCTGCGCACGCTCGAGGAAGCGATCGCGCGGGCGGCCGGAATGGACCCGGCGTATTGGCCCGAGCGTAGAAGCTTCGAACGTCCCGAGACTTTAACCGCCGATGCCGTCGAGTGGATCAACGCGCTCCGCCGCGAATGCGCGCGTATCGCCGGGGAGCTGGAGATCGCAGCGGCGACTTTGGCGCCCAGAGCCGCGCTCGAAGCGATCGCCCGGAGCCGGCCGAGAACCGTCGATAAAATTATGAAGAGCGGCGGTTTGTTGCGCTGGCAGGCCGAACTGATCGAAGGCGCAGTCGAAAAATGCTTGTACTCTATTCGTTGTTGACGGATCGGCGGCCCGACAAAAAATCGATTAACGCCACTCCTTTCAGAAGCCGATATTTCGGCGCCTGACGATAACTCGGCGCGCTTCTATTGTCGTAATCCCCCTCGCCCGAAATCCGACTTTCCTTAACTTTCCTGATTCTGGCTAGTTGCCGGTATTTTCGCGCGTCCGTGCGATTTGGCATTGGGCTTGCCAATCTATTTTGACGTACGGGAGGCCATGATGGAAACTGTGATGCTAAGAGAAGTTCCGCGGAGCCGCGACCGGCAACCGGCAAAGCCTGAATTCGAGAAAATTGAAACTATTGCGCCGAAGAAAAGCCCGCGGCGAATTTGGTTCACGGCGCTCGGCGCCATAACGATTTTAATCCTCATCGCCGCGGCCTTCGCCTATTACAGCTACGCCAGCGGCTACGAATCCACCGACGACGCTTTCATCGAAGGCCATATTTCTCAGGTAAGCCCGAAAGTCACCGGCCACGTGCTGGCGGTGCGCGTGACCGACAACCAACAAGTGAAGACCGGCGATCTCCTGATCGAAATCGACCCGCGCGATTTTCAGGCGCGGGTCGCCCAGGCGCGCGCGGCGTTGGAGACGTCCGTCGCGCAGGCCGCGCTCGCGCGCGAGCGCCTGGCGCAGGCCGAGGCTCAGGTCGGAGCCGCTCAAGCCGAAGCCACGCGCGCAGGCGCCGACGAGCGCCGCTTCGCCGAACTGATCCGCCGCGACTTGATCGCGCGGCAGGAATTCGACCACGCCACCGCCGATGCCCGCACGACATCAGCGCAACTCGCCGCGGCGCGCGCCAACGAGCAGGCCTCGGCCGCGGCGATCCGCCAGGCGGATTCACAGGTGGCCGAGGCGCGAGCCGCGCTGGGAAGCGCCGAATTAGAGTTATCTTACACCAAGATCTATGCCGCGCTGTCGGGACGCGTGACCCGCAAGGCCGTCGAGCTTGGCGCCCTCGTGCAGCCGGGCCAAGCGCTGTTCGCGATCGTGCCCAACGATTTCTGGATCGTCGCGAACTTTAAGGAGACGCAGCTTGCGAAGATGCGCCCCGGCCAGCCGGTGGAGATCAAGGTTGACGCGCTCCGGCGCGTGCGCTTCCGCGGTCACGTGGACAGCATCCAGTCCGGCGCGGGCGCGCGCTTCAGCCTGCTGCCGCCCGAGAACGCCACCGGCAATTACGTGAAGGTGGTGCAGCGTGTGCCGGTCAAGATCGTCTTTGACCGAACCGATTTCGCCGCGTATCCGCTCGGCCCCGGAATGTCGGTGGTGCCAAGAGTCAACGTCCGATGAGCGAGAACAGCAGCACTCCGGAATGGCGTCCGCGTGCCAGCCCCTGGTTGATCGCCGTCGCCGCGATGGCGGCGACCTTCATGGAGGTGCTCGACACGTCGATCGCCAACGTGGCGCTGCCTCATATCGCCGGCAGCCTGTCGGCGTCGAACGATCAATCGACGTGGGTGCTTACGAGCTACCTCGTAGCGAACGCAATCGTGCTGCCGGCGACCGGCTGGCTCGGCAGCCGATTCGGACGCAAGCGGTTTCTACTCGCCTGCATCGCGGTCTTCACGGCATCGTCCGTGCTCTGCGGTCTGGCGACGAGTCTCGGGATGCTGATCCTGGCGCGTATCCTTCAAGGCGCGGGCGGCGGCGCGCTCCAGCCGATTTCCCAAGCGGTGCTGCTGGAAAGTTTTCCGCCCGCCCGGCGCGGTGTCGCGATGGCGATCTTCGGCCTCGGCGTCGTGGTTGCTCCGGTCGTCGGCCCGACCCTCGGCGGCTGGCTCACCGACAACTATTCGTGGCGCTGGATATTCTACGTCAACGTGCCGATCGGAGTGCTGGCGATCCTGATGGCGCGCGCGTTCGTGGAAGATCCTTCGTATCTCAAGAACGGCGCACGGACGCGCATCGACTATGTCGGCTTCGCGTTGCTGGCGCTGTGGCTCGCGACGCTTCAGATCGTCCTCGACAAGGGGCAAGAGGCCGACTGGTTTTCCGCGACATGGATCCGCTGGTTCAGCGCTGTCTCGATCGCGGCGTTCGTTGCCTTCGTGGTGTGGGAGCTGCGCGAGCGCGAGCCAATCGTCGATCTCCGCGTTCTCGCGGACCGGAACTTTGCGACCGGCACCGCGCTGATCACAGTCGTCGGCCTCGTCCTCTATGGGAGCATCGCCGTGCTGCCGCTTTTTCTCCAGACGCTCCTCGGCTACTCGGCGCTGGAGAGCGGCCTCGCCGTGAGTCCGCGCGGCGTGGGCGCGATCTTTGCCATGCTGGTCGTCGGGCGGCTGGTCGGCGCGCTCGACACGCGCCTGCTGCTCGCGTTCGGCTTCGGCCTGATGGCTTTCTCGGCGGAAATGCTGAGCCACGTCGATCTCGTTATCTCCATGAAGAACGTGGCCTGGCCCAACGTCATCAATGGGATATCTATCGGCTTTCTGTTCGTGCCGCTGACCGTGACGGCGATGGGAACACTGCGCAAGGAGCAGATCGGGAACGCGACCGGACTCTACAACCTCACACGCAACATCGGCGGGAGCATCGGCATTTCGCTCGTCACGACCTTGCTCGCGCGCCGCGCTCAAGTCCACCAGGTCATGCTCGCCGCGCACGTCACGCCCTACGACGGCGCAGCGCAGCAATACCTCCTGACTCTTCAGCAGGGGTTCGCGCCCGGCACGGATGCTGTGGACGGCGCACGCCAGGCGTTGGCCGCGCTTTACGCCGTCGTCGTCAAGCAGGCAACCTTGCTCGCGTTCGTCGACATATTCCGCTTCCTCGCGATCGTGGCGCTGCTGTGCGTCCCCTTCGTGCTGCTGCTGAGAAAGTCAAAACCTCAGGGACCCGTAGCCATCCATTGAAGTCCGCCGACATTTCGGCGTGTGCCGATA
>DASXRG010000338.1:0-4660 GCA_036506735.1 Binatia bacterium
GGCGGCGAGCGCAACCGCGTCCATCTCGCCAAGATGCTGAAAGAGGGCGCCAACGTTCTGCTGCTCGACGAGCCGACGAACGACCTGGACGTCAACACCTTGCGCGCGCTCGAAGAGGCGCTGGAGAACTTCGCCGGCTGCGCGGTCGTGATCTCGCACGACCGCTGGTTTCTCGACCGGATCGCGACCCACATCCTCGCGTTCGAAGGCGACAGCAAGGTGGTCTGGTTCGACGGCAACTATTCCGAGTACGAGGCCGATCGCAAAAGCCGGCTCGGCGCCGCCGCCGAGCGGCCGCACCGGATCAAGTACCGGCAGTTGACGCGAGGCTGAGGAAGGAATCCTAAACTGACGCGGAAACAGACAAGAGACCCGTGTCCGATTTGCGCCTTCACCCGGACGCTTTGTATCTGCGACTCGATACCGAGTCTCGATCTAAAAACTAAAATTTGTCTCGTCGCTCATGTGAACGAGCTGGGGCGCGGCAGCAACACGGGCCGGCTCGCGCTGCACGCCCTCCTGAACAGCGAGCTGCGAGTGCGCGGCGACACGCGAGAAACGCTGGATTTAAGCGATCTCCTGACCGATCGTTACCGGACTTTTTTGTTTTACCCTTCCGCCGATGCCGTGGAACTAAATCATGCGCTCGTCGCGCAAGACCGGACGCCGATTCAACTGATCGTGCCCGACGGCACCTGGCGCACGGCGCGGAAAGTTCATGTGCGGCATCATGAGTTAAAAGACGTGCCGAGGGTGAAGATCGGCGCGCCGAACCTCTCAAAGCTCCGGCTCCGCGCCCAACACAGACCGGAAGGGATGGCCACCCTGGAAGCGGTCGCGCATGCGCTCGGCGTGATCGAAGGCGATTTCGTGAAAGAGCAGTTGCTGAAGCTTTACCGGGCAAAGGTCGAGCGCACGCTTTTAGCGCGCGGTGTGGTGAGTAATAAGGCGTTAGACTTGAAGGAAGCAACATGACCTTGACCGCGTACAACCACGTTACTCTTCCGTCTTTTATGTATGGCACGGCTTGGAAAAAAGAGGCCACGACACGACTGGTGGAATTAGCCGTGGCCACGGGCTTCAGGGCTATCGACACGGCCAATCAATTGATTCATTACCAGGAAGCATTGGTCGGCGAAGCGTTGCAGGCGCTCGACAAGAAGGGCGTCACGCGGGAGACGCTGTTTCTCCAAACCAAATTTACGCCGGTCGGAGGCCAGGGCGGTTATCCGCCCTACGATCCTTCCGCGGACCTCACGACGCAAGTGCGACAGTCCTTCGACAGCTCGCTCAAGCACCTGCGCACCGACACCATCGACTCGTACGTCCTCCATTCGCCGTATTCGCGGCGCGGTTTGGGCGCGGCGGATTGGGAAATCTGGGCGGCGATGGAAGAGCTCTACCGATCGGGAAAAACCAAGATGATCGGCGTGAGCAACATCACGGCCGGACAACTCGAACTGCTGTGCGAGCAGGCGAAGGTTAAGCCGATGGTCGTACAGAACCGCTGTTTCGCCGCGCTCGGATGGGACTACGAGGTGAGGCAGATTTGCCTGGCGACCGACATCATTTACCAAGGCTTCTCGCTGCTGACCGCGAATCAGGAAGTTCTGGTCCAGCCGGAAATTCATGCGATCGCTCAACGCTTGGGCGCGGGCATCGCGCAGGTGATCTTTCGCTTTGCCCAGCAGATCGGCATGCTCCCGCTCACCGGCACCACGAGCCAGCAACACATGAAAGAAGACCTCGCAGCCGAAAAGTTCGAACTCTCCGCTGAAGAACTCCAGCAGATCGAAACCATCGCGGTGTAAAATCAACCGGGCTCGCTAGTGTGCTTTGTTCTGTTGACAGATCGGTAAAGATGGAGCTATGAGCAATCGAGTATTCGCGGAGGTGAAGCCATGGCTAAATTGAGGCATATCGCTTTTATTTCGCGGGAGCCCGAGAAGCTCAGCCATTTTTATCAGCGCTTTTTCGCTCTCGAGGAGGTTAAAGTCTTTCCCAGCGGTTCACGGATGGTCATCGACGGCCTCTTCAATCTGGCTTTTTTGCAGCAGGCCGCGGCGCAAGTCGCCATGGCGGGAACCCACAGGACGGATGGCAGCGAGGCCGAGCTGATTCCGGGCATTCATCACTATGGCTTTATGGTGGATAATCTCGATCGCGCCGTCGCCAAGCTGCCGCCATCCCTGACGCGAGGCGCGAGTCCGCAGGTTTCCGCCGGCGTCGGGGGGCCGGAAGGGGCGCGGCCGGCCGAGGTTCGGTTCATCGATCCGTGGGGAAACAACGTGGACATCTCCTCGAAGGGGTTCCTCGGAAGAGAGGAGAAGAAGCTGCCCGGCGTTCGCTTGGCCGTGGTGCAGGTCGCCGACCCCGACAAGGCCTGCGAGTTTTACCAGGACCAATTCGATTTAGCGCTGGTCGGTCGCGACGCCGACGGCAGCGTTCGTCTCAGCGACGGAACAGTGACCTTGCTGCTTACTGGAGTACAAACCCGACCCAAGAGCGGCATCCAATATTTCGGCCTGCAAGTGAACGATCTCGCCGGCGTTAAACGGCGTCTCCAGGACAGCGGCGTGGAGGTCTCCGCTGGGGCTGGCGCGGGTCAAATTCGCATGAACGATCCCGAAGGAAACCAGGTGATGATCTCCGAGCGCGGCTGGGCCGGCTAGCTAACGGATCCCGAGCTCCTGCTGCACTTCCCGCAAAATAGTAAAATCGGCTATATCGCTCAGCGCGATCTCATGGCTGATTTTAGCGTCTTTTTTTGCCAGGTCGACCAGCAGCTTGAGCCCGTCCGCGGGAATCCCTCCATCGTTGCTGATGACCTTCACGGTGGAATCGTAAGCGGCATAGGCCTGCTCCGGCTTGACCTTGCCCCAGGCGACCAAGACCCTGACCGCTTCCTCTCTGTTTTCCCGTATGAACCGGCTCGCCTTCACCAAAGATTTGACCGTCCTTTTTATTTGCCCTCGGTTTTGTTGCAGCGTCTTGACGTTGACTCCGACCCCGGACAGCGGATAGTCAACGTATTCATACGCCCGCGCCAAAATATTGTAGCCCCGCTTTTTTCCCTCGAAGTCCCACGGGGGAGAGGTGACGATCGCGTCGGCCAATCCCTGCTGGAGCGCCGCGAAGCGAGCCGAGTCGAGTCCCAGGGAGAGAAATTGAATCTCCTTTTCCGGCACCAGCCCATGACGCGCCAGAATCATGCCGGCCAGGACCTGCGTCGCGTCGCCGAAGTTGCCGAGCCCGATTTTCTTTCCGCGCAGCTCCTCGACTGATCTGATCTCCGGCCGCGCCAATAGAACGTGAGGCGAGCTGTTCATCAAGCCGGCGACCAGCCGCACGGGAAGGCCCCGGATAGCGGCTCGGATCACCGAGCCGGTTAACAAGCTGTAGTCGACGTCGCCGTTGGAGAGGGCCGGGACCGAAATCGCGGCTCCCATGACGACGATGTCCGCGTCGAGACCCTCGTCCTTGAAGAAACCCTTATTTTGCGCGACCCCAGCGGAGAGAAAGATCATGCTGTAGCTGCCCGCAACCGAGATTCTGATCCTCTCAGCCGCTTGCATTCCGGGAGAAGGAGCCAGGAGCAATAGAAGAAAAGCCAGCAGAGCAAAAGCCACGAGCAACCTCTCCGGGTTCACTGGAGCGACTGGGCGCGCTGTTGCAGCTCCTGGGCCGGGAGCTCCAGTCCGTACAAAGGCGCGCCTTGCGCAAAGTCCTTCGCGCGTTCGAGCGGGCCGATAATCACGGGATCGAAGCCCGCGTCCCGCACTAAAGTCGACGCCACCGCCAGCGCTTCCTTGTCATCGCCGGCCATGGGGATGCCGATGCGGCCTTCGGGCCGGTTGGAGTTGCTCGCAAACTTGCGAAAGCTCAGCGTGTTGAATGCGCGGACAATGCGCGCCCCCGCCAGATACTTCGCCGACGTGATGCCGATGCCGTTCGCGCGGGTTTCCTTGGTGATCTCGCCATCGCGCGCGAGCACCGCGTTGCCGGCGTCGATGACGATCTTGCCGGAGAACTCCCGCGCGTAATCCTTGCCGAGCTGAGGGTAAGCGCCGTAGGGCACCGCGATGAAAACGACATCGCCGAACGCGAGGGCTTCCCGCACCGTGCCGGCGCGCGCCAGCGGTCCGAGGCCGTCGACCAAATTTTTCAGCTCTTCGGGATGCCGCGAAGAGAACAGCACCGGATGGCCGCTCTTCACCCACAAGGTTCCCAACGTGCCGCCCAAATTGCCGGAGCCGATGATGCCAATCTTGATCGGCGCGGCGCCGGTCGCCGCCTGGGCAAAAACCGCCCGCGGCAGAGTTCCCAACGCAAGAACCAACGCGGCGACTCCGACGATGCGGTGCAACGCGTGACGGCTCCGAGTCGAGGCAGGATGATACGCCATGACAGCTTTCCTTTCGTTTCGGCTAACTGTTTCAAGTTAGCATTGGGATGAGATGCCCGTAGTAGAATCGGATCGCAGCTTTTCTTTTTGTCGGGACATGACCTGCTAATCATTCCCGTCAAAATCGTTTCACACCTTAAACTCCAGCCCCGCCGCCTTGATCCCCGCGATCGCGCAGAGTTCATCTTCGTCCGCCGTGCCGCCGCTCACGCCGACGGCTCCGATGATTTCGTTGCCGTCCATCACCAACACTCC
>DASXRG010000339.1:0-4760 GCA_036506735.1 Binatia bacterium
CGATTGCGTCCCTGTGCGTCCAGCGCCAGGGTGATAATTTCCCGCCCCTCCGGGGAAAAGTGGTGGATCACTTTGATTTCACCTGCGAACGCCGCGACCTTGCCGAACGCGCTGCCGATCAAGCGGCCTACTCTCAATTGATGTTTCGGCCCAAGGCTCGCGACGTCGTGCATCGACCATTCTACCGGAAACTTGATGCCCCGGTATTTGCGGCGTCTCACGTCGACGAGCCAAAGCGTATTCCGATGGATATCGACGCAGGCGAACAGGTCGTCTTTTAACTCGGTTGCGTTCTGCAAAAACTCCGACAACAGCGGCGCTCTCTCGACGCCCGGCGCTCCGGCGAGGGCGAGCTCGCTCCTGCGGCGATAATTTTCGTCCATGAAAATCAGCTTCCCCCTCCGCGTATCCGAAATGCAATATCCACCGCGCTTGCGCCTCGAGAACTTATGCGGATTGACCAGGCCGGTGATCGCTTCGCGCACCTCCCCCGTGGCTTGGTCGATGATAATACCCGCTCCTTGATGAAAGAGACTGACGAGAATCTTTCCATCGGCGTCATAGCGGGCGCTGTTGAGGTGCGCCGGGCACAAGCGAGTGGGGACGCCGAATTCGAACTTCCGCGGATCGTCCACCAGAAAGACTTCCTGCCCCATGGCTTTCAGAGCTTCGCTTCTTTCGGGCGAGCGAACCACGTAGTGTCCCAGCTTCGAGCGGTCGTAGCCGTGCTCCCAGGCGAACCACTGCCAAACGACCTCGCCGCTCTCCGTATCGAACTCGGTAACGGCGTCGAAGCCGGACGACACCACCAGAAGTCTTTTTCCATTGGCCGAGAACTGGACCGTGTGGGATTGGCTGAGCCAAGGATCTCGACAATATCTCACTTGGCCGGAGTCCATGTCGATGAGCCAGACGTAGTTGGCGCCGGCCAGTCCCATTTTATTTCCCCAGGCGTCTATCGCGTAGGGCTCGAGCGCGGAAAAAGCCCATTCCGATTCGGCCAATGTCCAGTTGAACCGGTCGTGAGACAAGGGAAAGGCGGCCACGAAGCCATAAACGTAAGAACGGGCCGCTTCGCGTCCGAAAACTTCCGCGCTCGGCCTTTTCATTTGCTCTTCTTGACGGTCGTTCTTGTGGAGCTGCAGGGTTGTCTTGACCGTTACCGCAACTTTTTCGTTGCGCGCAAGCCCCGGATCATACCGATAGGCGATCAGCGGTTCGGAAGTGAAAACCGGCTCCGCCGCGTCGAGGAAGGCGCGCGCAGCCGGCTTTTCTTTCAGGCCGTAAGGCGAGGGGCCAATTCCTTTTGCCTTGAGCCCCTTGGCGGGATGAACTGGCTTTCGCATGTTGATTCTCTTCCCGTTGAACCTGTCAACAAAAGGGTCGGCACGACGCCTGGTCAGTTCGCCATTTCGTCGGCGTCAAGTGCTTCCTCGCTTCCCATGCGGCGGGAATAAAAATGTCCCGACCATGGATCGACCCGCCGGCAGGAGCGTCTCGCGAACGCCACCGCTGAAATTGGGATCGACAATTCGAAGGACATCGGCTTGAATGAGGGCCGGGCAAAGGATGCATACGATGCATCTCATTCGAAAAGCTGGATAGAGTATAACATAATCGCTGAGACTGGTGTCAACGGCGTGTACCTCACGGGTAAATACCTCTTGGAGCATTACGTGACTACACTCGGTCGTGAGGTTGAGGTATAAGTAAGGTCCATACTAAATTAGCCGGGGAGGAAAAAATATGGCGACGTTAGGTTTTATCGGCACCGGGGGCATGGGCGGCGGCATGGCTGCGAATCTCATCAAAGCCGGCCACCGGTTGGTGATCAACGATTTGCGGCGCGAAGTGACCCGGAACCTCGAAAACCAGGGCGCGGAATTCAAAGACTCGCCGCGGGCCGTGGCCGAGGCCTCGGAGGTGGTGCTCTCCATGCTTCCCTACAACGAGGCGGTCACGGAAGTCGGTCTGGGCAAAGGCGGTTTGCACGAGACGGCCAAGGGGGCGAAGACCTGGATCGATTTCAGCAGCATCGACAAAAAAACCATTCTTGAGGCCAACGAGGAGCTCAAGAAAAAGGGTTGGAAGATTCTCGACGCCTCGGCCGGCGGGGTGGAGGAACAGGCGGCCGCAGGCGCGCTCTCGCTCTATGTTTCCGGTCCGCGCGAGCTTTTTGATCAGCACTCGCAGATTTTTCAGCCCATGGGAAAGAAGATCGTCTATGTGGGCGAGCTCGGCAACGCCAAGCTCATCAAGAACGCCATGGCCATGTTCGCCGCGATCCAGCATATGGGGTTGGTCGAGATCGCCACCTGGCTTAAAAAAGGCGGCGTTTCGGAAGCGACCTTTCACACGGTGCTGCGCAACTCGCAGAGCCATTCGGAAGGCATCGAGCGGATGTGCCAGGCGCTTGCGAGCGGTAAATTCAAGCCGCGTAAATCGTGGATGCCCAAAGACGTCGGCTTCGGGTTGGACATGGCGCGGGAGATGCAGATGCCGATGCCGTTCAGCGCGCTGGCGTACCAGATGTTTGGCATCGCCCAGGCGAACGGCCTGGACGGCTACGAAGCGACCGGCATCGCGCACCACGTCTACCAGTTGATCTCGGGCGAGAAGAAAGGATAGGTCTGCTTGGTTCCGCTCGATCGGTTGTCCCGTTTTTTGAGCTTTCTCTTGCGCCATCGTCCCACGGACTATCCGCTCAGCTTCGACCGCCAGGGATTTGTTTCGTGGAGCGCATTGAAGGAGCAAGTCGAGGCGCGCTTCCCGGACGCCACCGAGGAGGAGCTCCGCGACGTGATCGCGGGTTCCGATAAGAAACGTTTCGAGCTGCGCGGCGATAAAGTTCGCGCCACTTACGGCCATTCGTTTCCGGTCGATCCGGGGGTTGAGAGCGTCGAGCCGCCGACACGTCTTTACCACGGCACGGCGCGCGATCTGGCGCAAATGGTTCTCCGCGAGGGGCTCAAGCCGCGCGGCCGCACTTACGTTCATCTCAGCGCGTCGCTCGACGAAGCCATGGCGGTGGGACAACGGCGCGATCCCAGTCCGGCGATTCTCGTGATCGACGCGCGCGCCGCTCATTCGAGCGGGATTCATTTTTACGCCTCCGGTCCGCTCTATCTAGCGGAGGAGATCCCGCCGCGCTTTCTCTCTCTGTGGGAAAAGTAATTCGCTCTCCGAAGCCTGTCCATGTCATGGCGCAATAAAATCCGTTTTCAGGCCGGCTCGTTGATCTTTTTACTTGCCGCGCTCGTGATCGGCTATCTCACGATCGTTCCGCTCGTGATGTTGATCTACGGCAGCTTCAAGAACAGCCCGCCCGGCGTCGCGGGCCATTTCACCCTCGATCACTATGCGGCGCTGTTCGAGCGCCCGGAGATGATCCGCTCGATCACGAACTCGCTCGTCTTCGGCTTCGGCACGAGTCTCCTGGCTTTTATCGGCGGCGTCTATCTCGCCTGGGTGACCGAGCGGACCAACGTGCCGCTCAAGAAGGCGATCTACGGCGCGATTCTGATTCCGTTGATCGTTCCCGGGCTCCTGACGACGATCGGTTGGATTATGCTATTCAGCCGCAGGTCGGGACTCATCAACATCGTCGCCCGAGAATTTTTCGGCTTCGAGCAGCCGCTCGAGCTTTACAATATGCCGGGGATGATCTGGGTCCTCGGCACCGACCAGATGCCGCTCGCCTTTCTTCTTCTGAGCGCTTCGTTTCGCTCGATGGATCCGGCGTTGGAGGAGGCCGCCGTCATCTCCGGCACCGGCATCGTGCGCACGACCTTTCGCATCACGCTGAGAATTCTCCTGCCGGCGATTCTCGCGGTCTGGATGATCACGTTCGTGCGCGCGATCGAGAATTTCGAGGTGCCGGCGCTGATCGGCATACCCTCGGGTATTCTTGTTTTCGCCACGGAGGTCTACCTCGCGACGCACAAGGTGCCGACCGACTTCGGTCTCGCCAGCACGTTCGCCGTCGTCTACGTGGCGATCACCGCGGTCGGCATCGTGCTTTACTTGCGGGCGACCAAAGCGTCCGAGCGCTTCACCACCATCACCGGAAAGGGATACCGTCCGGTCGCCTTCGACCTCGGCGCCTGGCGCTACCCGCTCGCGCTTATCACACTGCTCTTCGCCGCCGTCCTTTTCATCCTTCCGGTGCTGACCGTGATCTGGTCTTCGTTTCTGCCGTTCTACATGGCGCCGTCGAGAGAGGCGCTGGCGAGCTTCACTTTGGACAACTACAAGCGGCTGTTTAATCTTCCGCTCATCGAGCGCGCGTTTCGGAACAGCCTGATTTTGGGATTGACCAGCGCCACGATCGTCATGCTGCTCACGGCGATGATCGCCTGGATCGTTGTGCGCAGCCGGTCGCGCTGGAGCGGTGTGTTGGACTTTTTGTCCTTCAGCCCGATCGCGATTCCGGGCTTGGTCCTCGGCATCGCGATTCTCTGGCTCTACCTCACCGTGCCGATCCCGATCTACGGCACGCTGTGGATTTTGCTCGTCGCTTACGTCATCAAATACCTGCCGTACGGCATGCGGGCGTGCTCGTCGTCGATGCATCAAATTCAAAAAGAGCTCGAAGAGGCCTCCGAGATCAGCGGCGCCTCGTGGCTCTACACGTTCACGCGCGTGCTCCTGCCGCTTTTGCTCCCCGGCTTCGTCGCCGGCTGGATCTACGTCATCACGCACTCGTTCCGCGAGCTTTCCACCTCGGTCATGCTTTACCGCAGCGGCACGGAAGTTCTCTC
>DASXRG010000340.1:0-19755 GCA_036506735.1 Binatia bacterium
GAGATTCGCCGCCAGCAGCAGAACGACCACCGACCAACCGATTTTAGAATTGCCGATTTTGGCTTTGAGCGAATCGAAAATCCAAAACCTGAAATCTAAAATCGATGTGAGTCCGACCGCCGCAAGAATGTCGAGCGCCGGAAAGATCGGCAGCGCGTAGCGGTCGAATTTTTTCGCCGGCAGACTTATGGCGAGAGCGAACAGCGCGGCAAAGAGCGCCAAAGCGAACTTGATCAGACGCTCGCGCGGCTGAGAGCGTCGCCGCAACGTCGCGTAAGCGGCGGCGGCTAGACCGACAACGACCCACGGCGTGAGCCTGAGCGCGACGGCCACCAGGTAGAATAGAGGTCCGGGATCGTCAACGGTTCGTCCCATGAAAAAGTTGCCCGTCTCATGCGGCGAGCCGACCTTCGTGGCCGTATAGCGAACGACGCTTGCGATCGCTCCAGGGAGATCAATCCAGGCCGCCGGCCAGAGCGCGACCCATGTCGCCAGCGCCATGCCGGACCACGCAAGCACAGGCAGAACCGCGTGGCGCAGGAACCGCTGCGAGCGATAACTTTTCCACAACGCAAGCAGGCCGATCATCACCGGCAGAATCACAGCAGGAGACTTCGTCAGGAGCGCGAGGCCGCCCGCCACGGCGGAAGCAATCAGGACGCGCCAGCGAACTCCGGGCTCGCCGTCATCGCAACGGAACGCAACGAGAGCGGCCAGCAGCGCGAGAGTTACGAAAGAGGCCAGCAGCGCGTCCATGTGGAGGAGCCGCGAGTGCGCGACAAGAAAAGGGTCGGCCGTCCACAAGAGCGCCGCCAGGAGCGCGGCGCGAGGATCCAAAAGCCGCTTGAGCAGCGTGTACGCCAGCGCAACGGAAAGCGCCGTCACAAGCGCGACGGGAAATCGCAGGAACGCCCGCTCAAGCCCCGGCTCGGCGCTTGCGATCCATCCCGCGTCGGCGAGTGATCGGTGCGCCGCAGCCCCGATCGCCCCGAGCCACAGCGTCGTGACGCCGGGATGTCCGATCAAATTAGTCGCCATGAAATCGCCTTGCTGAAGGGCGCGGAGAAACAGCTTCGCGCGCTCAAACCAGTGATACGCTTCGTCCACGGTCACGAGCTTTCCCGCAGACAAAGCACGCGGAACGAGCGCGACGAAAAAAATCAGGATCGCAGTTGGGAAACTCCTACTAGACGGCAGATCGAGGTCCTCCAAAAGAGAACGCGATTCTTCCCTGACCGGCTGCAAGGCTCTTGGAAGCGATAAGGAAGAAGACTATAGAATCGAGCTGACATGCGCGTTCCACGCTTCCTCGCGACCGCAGCCTTGTTTGCATACATCGCCGCGGTTGCGCTCGCGTCATCGGTTCTTACCGGACTGGATCACGACGAGCACCAGTTCATGGCGAGCGCCTACCTGGCGGCCGAGCACAACCTGCATCCTTATCAAGATTTTCCCTACTTTCATATGCCGAATCTGGTCTACATACACGCAGCCTTCTTTCGCTTCTCCGACTATCCCTTCCTGTGCGCCCGCCTCTTCTCGGCTTTTTGCGCCATCGGGATCGCGCTGACTATTTTCCTGATATCCCGTTCGTTGTTCAAAGACGACCAAGACGCCGGTTTGATCGTCGCGGCGAGCGCTTCGGTTCTGTTGACGAATTCCCCGCTGTTTGCGAGCGCGGCGGCGCAGGCTTGGAATCATACCTCGTCGACGTTCTGCGCTCTGTTGGCTTTTGTTTTCCATGGCGCGGCGCTTCGGCGCGCCGTCTCGTGGAAGTTTTTCCTGCTGAGCGGATTTTTTCTCGGCATGGCGATCGGCATACGGCTGAGTTTCGCGCCTCTGATCGTTCCTTTTCTGGCCGTCGTGTTCCTTTCTTCGGCGCGGCGTTCGAGAACGTTATGGCCCGCGCTCGCCGCCTTCGCGATCGGCGGGCTTGCGGCCAACCTGCCGGCGTTGTACTTCCTCGCCGCGGCGCCGGATAAGTTTTTCTTCGGAAATTTCGGCTACGCGGCCTTGAACACGCTTTACCGTCAAGAGATGAACTACGGCAAGGCGATGACCCTTGGCGCCAAGCTGGAATTTTTTTTCCGGGTGGTTTTCTTGCAGCCCGAAAATCTGCTCATCGCCGCGGTCGTCGTCGGCAGCTTATTGGGCGCCCTCGCGGTAAAAATTCGGCGAGCGGTCGGACCGCGATCGGAATTGGTCTTTCTCCTCCTGCTGCTGCCGTTTCTTTACATCGGCGCCTTTGCCCCCACGCCGGTTTGGTATCAATACTTTTTCGCGCCGACCGCTTTTCTCGTCCTGGTCGCGCCTTACGGCCTGGCGCTTGTGTCGGACGCTCGTAAACGGCGCTGGAGCGCCTGGGCGCTGCTGATCGCGGCGTTTTTGTCCCTTGCATCGGGCGTCTCGGCCAAAACTCCCGCCTCCGTGCCGTCGCTTTTTCGCCCGGCTTCATGGTTCCCCGTGCGTCTCCATAAGGTGTCGGAGGAAATCGCCGGCCGCTTGACGGCCAGCCGCGGCGCAGGAATGAAAATACTCACTTTGTCTCCCCTGTACGCCGTCGAGAAAAAGCTTCCGGTGTACCCCGAATTCGCAACCGGTCAGTTCGCGTGGCGCGTCAGCCATTTGCTCTCACCCGACGAGCGCGAGCGGCAATCGCTCGTCGGCCCTGCGGACGTCGATAACTTCGTCAAGAAAGAGCCGCCGAGCGCGATCCTGACGACCTCGGAAGCGAGATCTCTCAGGGAACCCCTCACTCAGATGGCGCAGAGGCTTGGATACCTCGAGATAAAACTTTCCGACGGCAGCGTCCTCTGGATCGCCCCCGAACGGCGCTACGGACGGTCGTGATCACCGTTCGAGTAAAATCAGGTGTACGTTTCCGTAGAGCTCCCGCTCGCGCGTCCTAAACCGTCTCTGACTACTACGTAAAGCCTGAACCGTTGTATCGATCACTCGTCCCTTGCCGACCACCCAGACGCGACGGTTCTCCGCGGCTTTCTCCAACACGGAGGTCAAGTAGGCGGTCGTAGCTTCCGATCGAGGAAGCGCGGCCATCCTGTATTTGTCGCTGGACGAAAGGTTCGCGGCGAGCGGCCAACGGATAAAAGAAAACACCACCGGGTCCGGTGTGACCGATAGATAATCCGCTTCGATAAATCCCGTCCCGAACAGAATCAGGTCGCCGGCCTCTGCATTTCTTTCCAGAAAGCTGGCCGCCTTTTTCCAACCTTCGTCAGGCCTTTCCGCGAAGGTTCCGGCCGTCCGGAGCCCAGGGATGAGGTTCAAGATAAAATTCATCGTTAAGAATACGATCACTGGCAGCCACCTGGACCAAGCGGTTCTGTTATCGAGGCCCAGAAGCCAGGCCACAAAGAACAGTCCAGCCAGCACCGCGGGAAGAACAAACCTGTAGTGGAAAAGCGAAACGCCGAAGAACGATGGAAGCGTCGCGACGAATAGAATCGGCGCCAGAAACCACAACGCGACGAGGTCAAGGCTGCGGTACGCGGGCTTAATTTTTTTTCGATCGACGATGGCGAACGCCAAAACCATAGCGGCGCCGGCGAAAAACGACCAGGAGCCGAGGCAATCGAAAGCCAACTCGACGGGGTCGAGGAGCCTGGGGTGCTTGACCCAATCAAGACCTCCTCGCCTGGTAAAGAGAAGGATTTGAGCGCTCCCCGGCAGGCTGACGAACGTAAGGATGAGGAACGATTTTATCCAAGCCTTTGATCTCAGCCACGACCATCCCCGCGTCAACAAGAGGTGCAAAACCTGGATCAGCGCCACGGAGCCGAAAACGTAATGGGCATAGTACGCGCCCGCCGTCGCCAGCAGATAGCCGATTCTGTAGGAGCGCTTCTCGGCGGACAAAAGAGACAAATAAAACAGAAACGATGCCATGGTAAACAACATGGCGAGAGAATAAGGGCGCGCCTCCTGGGCATAAAAAATTAGCAATTCGTTGACGGCGAAAGCGGCCGTGGCAAGCAAGGCGACGTGGCGGTCATTGAAGAGTCTGATGGCGAGGGGGTACGCCAATCCCAGAATGCCGATGCTGAACAGGATGGAAGGGAGGCGCAACGCAGCCGGTCCAGTTCCAAACAGGTCTGAGGAAAGTTGCACGACGAACAGATAAAGCGGGGAGTGGCCTTCGCTCTGGAAGGTCCGCTCGACGACTTCACTCCAGCCGTTGGCTATGACCCAAGAGGTCCTATACTCGTCTCTCCACAAGTCCAACTGCCAGAAATTGTAAAGCCTTAGGAATATTCCGAGGCAAATAAAGCCAGCCCATAAAAAACCGTGGCTTGAACTCCCGTATCGCTCTGAAAACCGAGCCGCCTTCATCGCCTTGTTATCACCTCTCGCAGCAGAGCCGATGCTGCCCCAATCGGGGGTGGATGTCTAGACCTAATCCGGGTGGCTGGGTTGACTACCCTGCGAGTTGAAGCGATACTGCGCATCAAAATGAACAACCGGGTGATCGTCCGTCGGCCATTTTCGGGGTTTCTTTTTGTCCTCGGCTTCTTGCTGTTGCTCGAGTTCACGGCGCGGCTGATTCTCCTGCCGGCGGGAACGGTCTTCAGTTACAGGAAACTCCAGTGCAATCAAAATCATATCGTGAGCTCGGGCTTGGCCCAACCGTCTAGTTTGGAGGGCGTCGCATACGAACTGCGGCCGAGCGTTCGGTCCTGCTTCAAGGGCGGCCGGTTCACGACCAACGCCTTCGGCATGAGAGACAAAAATTACGGGATCGCGAAGCCGGAGAACACCTTCCGCATAGCCGTCATAGGAAGTTCCTGGGCGATGGGCAGCGAAGTCGATGACGAGGAATCATATCCCAAATATCTGGAACAAAAGCTCAACGCCGCGAATCCGGGAAAAACCATCGAGGTTCTAAACTTCGGCGTCGAAGACTACGGTCTGTGCGACATGCTCGGGATGCTGAAGGGGCGCGCTCTGTCATTTTCTCTGGACGTTGTCATCATTGAAGTCACCAAACATACGACCAGAATCGCTTGCGATACGAGGCTCTCGGAAGGCGCATCCCTGCACGCCGAAAACGCGGCGCTCCGCCCTTATCTCTGGTATTCGCTGACGCGATGGCTCAACATTCGGCTGTTGGGTTTTGGCCGTCCTCACCGCCGCTGGCTCGACCAGGACAGCGAGAGAGTGCAAAATATCATCAAGGCCTACGCCACGATCAAGGAATTGCAGCGCCGATACGAGTTTCCGGTTTTTGTGCTTTATCTCGATGTGCTCGCGGCCGAGAAAGACAGCACCCGGTACTACCTACAGCGTTCGGAACAGATGGCCAAGTTTTTCGGATTTGGACACATCGATGGCGTATCCCTTTTCCAAAGCCTGAGCGCGCGCGAACTGCAAAAAAAATATTACGGCGAATATCATCCCAACGCCGAAGGGAACGCGCTGATCGCGGAGAAGATTTTCCAGACGTTGGCCGCTCATGGAATTCCACCGCCGCAAAACCCGGCGTGACAGGCCCGCTAGAATACCTGGTACTGAAACGCCTCGTCCTGGGAATCGCCGGCGATGAAAATCATCGCGATCGTGAACAGCGCATAGATCAGCACCAGGATCCCGATCAGAAGCCGGTATCGTTTCCAGAATTCCTTGATTCTCATTTCAATCATCCCCGGCGATGAAGCCGCGAGTAAATTCGGCGATCATTCGGTGCGCCCCGCCGTTCGGGTGAGCGTCGTCGCGCGCGACCCAAAGCGTCTGCGGGTTCGCAACCCCGGCGAACTTCGGCACCAGATCTAAAAAGGGAATCCCCAGCTTGGCGAGAACGCCGGCGACTTTTTTGTGCTCTGCGACAAACGGATAATCGACCGGCGAATGAAGCTCCGGCAACAAAACCGCCTGCAGCTTGATCTTGCGCTCGTCGCACACGGCCTTTAACCTTTGCAGCGCCTTTTGGGTCGCGCGCCAGCCCGGCGCCGACTCGGAATACAGATCCGCGTAGTAATTTTTAAAAGACGTTTTTCCCGACCATCGTGCGTTGATCGCTTTGAGCCGGGACCAAAAAAGGGTGACGAAGCGGGAGCGGCCAAGAAAGGCCCAGGCGGATTTTCTCGGCGTCGGCTCGGCATCGTTGATGAAATAGAACAGTACCACCTGGTCGGGCTTGTAGGCCAGCCCCTTTTCCACAAACAGGCTCACCTCCTGGTCGGTATTGTAATTGCCGTGGCCGAAGTTGATGATCTCCGTCGGCTTCTCGGCGCTCAACTTTTTCTCCAGCAACGCCTCGAACGTCTCTTCTTTCTTGACGCCCCATCCCAAAGTCAGCGAGTCGCCCAGGAAGATTATCCGCCTTTTCTCGTTTCGCTCCTTCGCGTATTCATCGTCGCGCATGCCGTCGGAGTTGGTTCTGATTTCGACCCCCATGAGCTCGGCGCGCGCATTGGGGCGGTGGAGATGGCCGATGCGCTCGTTATCCGCGTCCATTTTCAACTCGTTCGCATACCGGGTCATCTCGACGTCGTAAAAAATATGGAAATGGGTGTAAGCCCGGACGGCAATTTCCACCAACGCGACGAAAATGACGACGGAAAGCAAAACTCCGGCGACGATGTTTTTCATCGGAGCGGGCTTCTGGCCGGATGATAAATACGTATCGTGGGATTGTGAAACCCCAAAGGCGCGAACGGAACCTCGAACTCGGCCAAAGGCGCGTGCCGTTCGAAGAGAACGCGATAGAACTCGTGGAGCTCGGAATTGATCTCCGGCTGATCGAGATATCGCTGATAACTGAAGCTGCTCGCGATCACATAAATCTTTGGATCCGAGGCCGCCTGGCGCAGCGCGTCGGCGGGAGAGCGGTCCACGCGCAGCAATTCATACGGCGGCTTGGCTTCCGGGGCGGGAGAAGACGGGTCGCCGAAAGGAAAATACGATTCGAAGCCGGAAATCATGACACGCGAGCCGTACGGAACATGGCGCAAGATCCACTCTCTCGCGTCGTCCCTGGTATCGGGGCGCATGGCGCGAAGCTGCCGGTACGCGGCGTAACCGTTCACGAGCAAGGTCGCCGCAAACAAGAAACAGACTAACCCAGTGAGCCAACCGCGCATTCGCCAGCCGAGAGAAACAGCGCCGCCGGCGAGCAGCGCCGCGAAAGGAAGAACCGAAACCATATACCGCGCGGCGAAGGGAGGAGATTTTAGCGGCAAGCTTTCGATGACGAGGTAGTAGAGCAAAAATCCCGCGCACGGCAGCCAAGCTGCGCGATCGTCGCTTCTGATAAGGCTAACGGCGCCGGCGAGCACGAGCAGCAGGCCGGGCGCCGACAAACCGGGAAGCAAGCTGTAACGGAGATGATAGCTCCACAGATAGCCGATCGGCGAAACCCTGAAACGTTTTTCCCATAGGTCGGTCGCGCCCATCGGATCGAGGTGGCCGGTGAGCGCATGGCGGAACTCGTACGCGGCGCCGTCGAGGAATCGCGCGGGCCGCCACAAGATATCCGGCGTCGATAATGCAAAGCCGGCGGCCGAAAGCAGCAACGCCGTTGCGATCGTACCCGGCCATCTTTCTTTTTTCCGGCAAACCACGGCGCCGATCAAAAGCGGGAGCGAGATCAAGCCGGTATATTTGCTCCCGACGCCGATGCCGACGGCAACGGCGGCGAACCACAAATCGCGCGCGCGCTCGTTGCGAAGATAGCGGAGAAGAAAAAACATTTGGACGGTGAGCCAAAAAGCCAGGGGAATATCTTCCTTGAAATCATGCGCGGCGACCGCCGCCAGAGGCGCCGTCGCAAAGACCAGCGCCGAAGCGAGCCCCGCCAGCGGCCCGGCGAGAAATCGGCCGGCAAAAAACAACAGGCAGACCGTGGCGACGCCGAGCACGGCGACGGAAGCCCGCGCGCACAGCAACGGATCGAGCCCCAAAATTTTCCCCGCATAAATAAAAGGCAGGCTAAAGAACAGCATGAAATGAGGATGCCTGAAGTCCGGCGCGACCGCGCCGCCGGAGAGCGCCTTGAGGTTGAACAGCTTGCCGACCTCGTCCGGGTGGTAATACAACGGCAGACCGTAGGACAGGTTGTCGAACATCGCGGCCGCCGCGACGAGAACGCACGCAAGCATGAGCAAGAGCGCCGACGGCGAGAATTTATTCGCGGCCATAGAGATTTCCCTCGGCGCGCCGAGAACGCTCGTAGATATCGATCGTTCGCCGCCCATCCACGGAGATCTCGCGGATTTTGTGGTAGCGGTTTTGAACCAGCGCCGGAAGTCCACGCTCAAGCGACAGCGGATGTTGGACGTAGATGTAATAATCAGGCGGACGCGAGCGGGCGCTGTGAAAATAATAGTCGGCCATGACATCGCGCTCGTTGCTGTCGAAGGTGCCGCTCAACCGACCCGAATCGAAGAGGGTCCCGACCTCTTTCAATCCTCTTCGGTAAGGGAAACCGAAGACGCCGTCGATTTCCCGCTGTTCGAGATTGGGGAGTGAATAGCCGAGGATCGTCTTTCTGTACCACGGATGCTCGATCGTGTGATCGATGAGCATATAGTAGACCAAGCACGCAAAAACGCCGAGCGCCAGCCACATCGCCGTGTGGAGCGGCCGCCGCAAGCGCGTCCGAGTCGATTCGACCAACGCACACATGCCGTAGGCGGCGAGCAGCAGTCCCGGTGTAAAGTAGTTATACACATGCGACCTCGGATCGCCTCCGAGGAGCATATAAAAAGAAAATGCCGACGCGAACCAGAATACGAGCGCGATCGAAGCCGCATCGCGCCGCCGCCAAACGATAAAGAGAACGCCGAGCAAAAGAAACGGCGCGGTGAACAGCAGATACCACGGAGGTAGATACAGGCGAAGCAACTCATAGACTCGACCAAACGTATCCAGTCCTCGCCCCGAGGAGATTCGTTCGAGCAGATAAGTCTTGACGCTCTGGAAGTTCGGCTGGCGCGCGTACGGCAAATAAAAAAGTCCGGCCAGCGATAACGCGATAAGGGAAGCAAGGCTCACGTGTACTACGCGGCGACCGAGTTGGTCTCGCCGTGTCCAGCATCCCGCCGCGGCGAGCAGGATGAGGGTCGGCGCGAAGGCCAGCGCGTCGTAATGCGTCAAGAGTCCCAGGGCGTAGCAGAGAAAAGCCATGTAGATGAGTTGCGGCGCGTCCGAATCGAGCGCTTTGAACGACAGCCAGGCCGTCAACGCGATGAACAACAGGCAAAAAGACTGATATTGCACGATGCGGCCGAACGCCGCGAGGAGACCGCAGGCGCCGACAAGCGCCGCCGCGAGAAGCGCCATCGGTCTGCCCCAGTTATCGCGCGCCAAGTAGAACGTGACGAGGACGGAGGCGGTCGAAGCGAGAGCGAACGGAACGCGGGTGATCTGCTCTTCGAATCCGCCGGTCACGACGCGGACGAGCAAGGTGATCAGGAACTGCACCGGCCCTTTTTTTTGACCGAGCAAAAAATCCGGAAACAGCGCGCCCGCCGGATACAACGCTTTGATCTCATCGCCCTGAAATTCGGAGTAGCCAAGGTCGGCGCAGCGAAGAAACGCGGCGGCGATCATTATCACACCGAGCGGCAGATCCAAGCTCGGTCGCCAAGCGCGGATCGTCGCCGCGAAAGGAGATCTATCCACGTATTGCCTCACCGCATCGTCGAGTCGGCGGCGCTCAGGTGAACGCGCAGAATCACCAGCCCCTCCGGCGTCCCGCGCACGAGGTCGGCCGAGCGGTACAACCGTGACCGGACCAACGGGAGCTCGAGCAGCCCGCGCTCCTCGCCGATGTACCAGAGCGTTTTTCCCTCGTTCGCCTTGGCCAGAGCGAGGAAGTCCTCCTCTCCGCCGACCCTCACGGCCCCAGTGTAAAAATGGCGGATCTGATTGCCGGAGGGATAGCTGTACCTTTCGTAGTTTCCCTTGCGCTTCCAGTAGTCCGCCCGGCCCAAGTACCAGGCGGGAATTTCCGGATTGTCGGAGAAGACGAGATCGGCGGGCGCCGCTCGAAGCGAGCGAAATTCGGTGAGCCAGGTCTCCCGCGGGGGCGCGGGCCGCCGCGTCGCCGCGATGAGATCTTTGCTCAAAGGCGTTGCAAACACCGCGACGAGCAAAGCGGCGCGCAGAGCTTCGGCGGCGCGAGCGCCCATGCGCCGCCAGTCGCTGACGAGCCGCGCGACCTCGGCGACCGTCCACGCCGCGACGAGCGCCAGGAGCGGCAACAGGACGAGGCCGTATCGCTCGCTGGTCTTGCCGATGACGACCCAGATTGTCAGGCTCGCGACCGCCGTCGTGACGTAAAGAAAAAGTCCTCCCGATTTGCGCGAGCGGAACAGCAGAGGGATGCCGACGATCGCCGCAGCGACGAGCGGCAGATAGCCGGACCGCCATCGGTCATAATCCACCCAAAACCGGTCGAGCGATAACGACGGGCCGAAATAATGTTTGAACTCGCCCGTCGATCCGACCACGGTTCCCGACCTGAGAAAAAGGCCGAGCCCGGCAAATAGAATCAGGCTCAACCCCAAGAGCGCGAGCGCGATGACGCTGCTCCGCCCGCCGAACCAGGCGAAGTCGTCGCGCGCCGCTCGAAGCGCCAGCGTGAGAAAAACCGCGATCGCGAGCAAGGCCCCAAGCTCGTGCGTAAGCACGGCGAGCACGGTGGCCGCCGCGCCGGCCAACTGCATCGGCGGCCGATCGCGTTCGTAGCCGAGGTAGAGAAGATACGCCGACGCCGTGAAGACGACGATGAAGAGCATCGTCATCCACGCGTTCGCCGACCATTTGACGAGCTCCGGCTGGACGGCTCCGAAGAGTGCGAGACAGAAACCTGCCGTCGTCCCGCCCAGAGCGCGGCCGAAGACGAACAGCAGCGGGATCAACAACGCTCCGGCGATCGTGTTCGGCAGGCGCGCGGCGAAATCGTCCCGGCCGAAGAGCCACAGCGAGGCCGCCGTGACATACGAGCTGAGCGCGCCGCGCAGATAGACCTTCCCCGTCGGCATCGTCGGCAGGCCGGTCTTCAACACGCCTTCGGCGGCAAGCATCAGTCGCGTCTCATCCTCGCCGAGCTTTCCCTCTACGCCCGCGAGCCGCTGGGCGCGGAAAAAACAGCCGCCGATCGTCAGAAGCGACAACAAAACCAGCGCGAGGATTTTTTTCGTGGCCGTCATCGGGGCGTATCGCCTTCGACCGAAGGGACTTGTCCGGGGATCGGCGCGCGGCCGTCATCGGGTCTGTAGATCAGAATCACGGGGCTGTGCTTTCCATAGGTGAACCAGCGCGGCCGAAACGCCTTTACGAGACCGAACTCGCTCATCACTTTGCGGTAAAAAGCGGTTCGCTCAGGCACCGAGTCGGGGCTGTCGAGGTAGCGCTGGTACTTGAAAGAGCCGAGAACAAAATACGGCGGCGCGCCGCCGGCCCACGACGCGTCGAGGCTCTTCTCGCGGTCTTCCACCCGCCAGCGGGTGCGCCAGAACGTGGAGACCGGAAGTCCCGTCGAGTCCTCGGCGACGACGACCGTCGAGCCGGGCGGAATGTTTTCTTCCATCCACTTCCCCGCGACGATGCGCGTGTCGTGCAGCGCTTCGTCGGCGATCAACAGAGATTTTAGCAGCGGCGGCGCGATGAAGAGCGCGCCGCAAACGGCGTACGCGATCGGAACGGCGATTCTCCGCTTGAGAGCTGCCGCCAGCTCGACCAGCGCGACGCCGGCGGCCACGCAGAGCAGCGGAACCAGCGGCAGCAGATAGCGCGCCGGAAAAGGCAGCGGCTTGGCGCGGGCATGTTCGAAAATAATATAGAGCCAGACGGCAGTGACGCTCACGATCCAGCCGTCGCGCATGCGCGCGAGCAACGCGAGGCCGGCGACGCTAAGCAGAAATACCGGCCAGGTCATTCCGGGAATCAGGCCGTTACGGATGTAATAAGTCCACCCATGTTGCCAAGGATCGGTGACGATTCCTTCGTGCCCCGTCATCGAGTATCGGCTCTGGAATAAAAATCCGCTGAGAAATGTCTCGGGATGAAAAAGATAAATGGGAGAAAAAATAAAGAAGCCCAAAGCAAAAGCGCTCCCAAGCGCAGCCAGATCCAACGTCGCGGCGCCCAGTTCTCTTTTCGCCCGCCGCGCGGAAACGACGAAGGCAAGCGCAATCGGCGCGATCAGTACCACGCCGGCGTATTTGGTCGAAAACGTCAAACCTCCGACGAGGCCAAGGAGCATCCATTTCTTTCGTGACGGCCCTCTCAGACAGGAGACCATCGCCCATGCGGTCAGCGTCACCATCAGGGCGAAAGGCGCGTCTTCTTTTATATATCGGGAGCAGGCGGTGTGCAGCGGCACGACGGCGAGCAGCACAGCCGAGGCGAGACCGATCTTGTTGTCGTTACCGTCGAATTTCGAGCCCAACCGCCAAAGCGCGACGACGGTGAGACTGCCGAGAACCGCCATCCAGAGCCGTCCCATATAATGGTAGTCCACCGCCGTCCAATCGGGCTTCACCGCCTTTGCCGCGGAATAGATCAGAAACAACGAATTGTAAACGAACGACGGTTGACGGCTGTCGTGAACGAAATGGGTCTGGACGAGTCGGAGCGCCTCGTCGCGCTTGGTCACTTCATCGCCGGAAAAAAAACTCGGCAGGCCGAACGAGAGGCCCCAGATTCGAAGGGCCAGGGCGGCCGCAAACAGGACAATCCCCGGTAAAGTCGGATGGCGCACTATTCTGCCACCACCAGAGAGGCTCCATCCATGCCTTTGCCGCGATGAAAATCACACCCATAGAGATTTTCACCAGGTGAAAAGGTATCTCGGTCGATAGTCCAGGACCACACTTCTCCCGGATAGAGGTTCTTCGAGATAAAGCGAAAGGTCACGGTATGCGACTGCGTGCTGGCGTTCTTCCATGTCACCTTGTCGCCGAACTTGACCGTTGCGGTTTTCGGCTTGAACTCGTAGTCGGTAACCTCGATGGTTTTTGTCTTTTCAAAGACATTCGCCGCCGCAGGATTCGCCTTGCTGCCCGGACGAAAGTAGCCCTGAACCCCGTACAAGAGGTATAGCATAAGCAAAATGAACCCCGCTCCAACTCCGATGATTGCAAGCACGTAGCGCATCGACCGTACCATGGAAATAATCCTTTGCAGCCCTATTACAAAGACAGAGCGAATTCTAGTCTCGCTCCAAAGCCGCGGTCAAGGCTTACAGGACGCTCGTCGATAGATGAGTTGACCGCAACCTAACAGATCGGATAGTCTCCGGGCCAGATTTTCTTCACGTCTTGCTTGCGAATCCCAAGTCACCCAAACCCACAGGGAGCTTTTGCGGTAAGAATGAGTTCGAGAAAGAGATCCGAGCGTCGAAAATCCCCCGTTCCCCTCGACCGATCGACCCCAAGACCACAGAACTCCGCGATCGCGCCCCTTGGGCCGGGTTTTGGGCACGCTCGCGCAGCGAGTTGGGTAGCTTTCATCTTCTTGTTCCATTCTGTGGGCTTGCTGCTCCTGTTTGATCCGCTCAGCGGTCTTTACAATAGCCAACCGATATTGGAGCAGGATTGGGGCCTCCATTTTCACCATCTCACCTCCATGGTCGCCTTCTGGAAAAACGGCCGGACGCTATGGGGCTACAATCCTTTTTTCATGGCCGGCTACCCATCGAACACGATTCAGGACCTGAGCATCAAACTTTTCGAGCTGCTCTCTTTGCCGTCGGCGGTATTCGGCCTCGAGCCGATACGAGCGTTCAAATTGATCGTTTACATCGCCGCCGCGGTTCTGCCGTGGATGATGTATTTCACCGCGCGAAATTTCTTCATCGGAGAAGTGATCGCCCCGTTGGCTTCCGTGCTCGCCGCGCTGTTGGGAACCGCTTATTGGTGGAACTCGCTGCCGCGCGAGATGTTCTTCTACGGCGTCATCGGCTTCCCGCCGGCGGTCTATCTTTCTCTCTTCGCCGCGTCGCTTCTCTATCGTGCGATCCATAGCGAAGGCGCGATCACGAAACTTCACCTGGCGTGGATACTGACTCTCAGCGCGATGCCGCCGTTACACTTTCAATCCGTTGCGATCTTCGTACCACCGGCGCTCGCGCTGCTCGCGATGAATCTCACCTCGCTTCGCTGGAGGACCTTCGGTTGGCTCATCGCCGGCGTCGCCGTTGCGCTCGTCGTCAATCTCCCGTGGATTCTGCCCCTTCTCTCTCACAGAGGCGACGACGTTTCCGCATCGATCGTCGCCGAGCTTCCGCTATTCACCAGCTTCGATACCGCAACCATCGTGAAAGATTATTTGAGCTCAACAGGCTATTGGACGTTCAGGTCCTCGGCGTGGGAAAAGGGATTGAGATGGCTGCTTTTGATCTTCGGCGCCATCGGGCTTCACCGGCTCATCAAAAGCGACAAGAGAGACGTCGGAGTCGCGCTCGCCACGGGCGCCGTCGTCCTCGTTGTCTTCAGCTATTTCGGATCGCTCGTCCCTTTTCTCAGCAACTGGCAGCCGCTCCGCTTTAAAATCGCGTACGATTTTATTTTCGTCCTGGCGGCGGCTCATTTCATAGCCGCTTATCGGAGCAGCCCGCGCTCGACCGCTAAACTCTTCCCCTTTCTATTTCGAACCGCGCTCATCTGCGGCGTCCTTGCCTTTTCCATAAATTTGCTCCAGACCGAAGCGCAAAGAAGCATGCGGCTCAGGACTCAAACGCCGCCTGAAATAGACGCTGTGGTTGCATGGATCCGGAATGAAGCGCCGCCGAACGGCCGGCTTCTCTTCGAGGAGTCGGGCGATGAAACGGGCTTCTTCTACAAGGGCGTTTATCTCTCTTCTTTGATCCCGCATTGGACGGGCCGCCAGCTCATCGGCGGTCCGATCAACCTGTACAACGACCGGCATCACTTCGCCGAGTTCCATTCGGCAATACTGTTCAAACGCGGCATCACAACCTTCATGGACGAAGAGCTGCGCGGCTATTTTCGCAACTACAACATCGGGGCCGTCATCGCTTTTCACCCACGCTCGGTGCAGCGCCTGCTCGCGGTTCCAGGCCTGGTTTCAACCGACCGTCGCATAGGCGACCTCCATCTCATGAAGGTCGATCAGCCGCTGAGCTGGTTCCTCAAAGGAGAGGGCGAGCTCGCCGCCGGCTTCAACAGACTTCGCGCTTCGAAGATCCGTGGTGAAGAGATCGTTCTCAAGTATCATTGGACTCCGGGCCTCGTCTCCGACCCGCCCGCAAGTATCACGCAAGAAAAAATTCTCGACGATCCCATCCCGTTCATCAAAATAATTCACCCGCCTGAGGCGTTCACGCTCAGCGTTCGCGGCGCGACAGACTAGGGCGTCTCTCTATCGCCTGCGACGCGCTCCGGCGAAGTTTCAGCGCCCTTCCTTCATTCCTTGCTTCTCGAGTATCTGCGCCAAGGTCGCATGAGCCTCGGCAAAATCGGGCGCGATAAGTAGCGCCTGGCGAAGATGGCCGACGGCTTCATCGAATCTGCCTTGGGATGCAGCGACTCTGCCCAGATAATAGTAGGCGCGACCCGGCGTGAGGACTTGCCGCAGTTGAGAGAGCGCCTCTTCAATTCGGCCTTGCTTGCCCAAAACGATTCCGAGGTTGAAGTGCGCGTCGCTGAGAGCCGGATCGATCTCCAAGGCTTGACGGAACTGCTCGATCGCGCTTTCCATGTCGCCTCGCGCGGCGAGAATTTGTCCCAAGTTGTTGCGCGCATCGGCAAAGCGGGGATAAAGTCGCACCGCTTCGCGTTGCTGCTCTGCCGCCTCTTCGAGCCGGCCGATCTTCGCGTAGAGATTTGCCAGATTAAAATGGGCGACGCCGTACGACGGCTGGAGCCGCACGGCCTGTTTGAGGCTTTCTATCGCCTCCGAAGTTTTGCCCTCCTCGCCGAAGGCGATGGCCAGGTTGTTATATCCGGGCGCCGAAAGTCCCGCCTTGTCGACGACCGGCAACCGGACCACCGCCGCAACAATACCCGCTACGCCCGCGGAGATCATGAGCTCGCGAATTCTGCGACGCTGCAACAAGTCGAAAGCTCTGACCACGCCGGCGCCGGCAAAGAGCGCGAGAAATGGAACTATGGAAAACCGATAGCGCCCGAAGACGAAAAACAGCGCTACGCTAAAAGCGAGCGTTAAGATGATAGCGTAAAACAACCACAGCCTGCGCCAGTCGCTCCACGTGAGAAGAATTCCAATCGCGGCGAGCGGCGCCAATAGGCCGAAATGATTTATCGAGCCCAGAGCTCGCAGAAGCCAGGACCACTTCTGGTACAAATAAAAATCGTCGGAGTCTTCGATCTCCCGCACGTTCCAAACAACGAGCCATTTCTTGCCCATGAGCCCAAGCCAGGCGAGCGGCTGAGAGCGGATGTAATCCCACGAACGCGCCAACCAGTAACCCGAAACTTCTCGCGGCGAGAGGGCACGGCCTTTGGCCTGTTCGGCCAGGCGCGTCGCCTCTTTCCGTTCGAATTGCGCTACGCCTTGAGCCGCTCGGATGGAGGCGTAGCTGCCATCGGCCTTGGGATTGTTGCCGATAAAAAAGTTCGGCCCCAGTTGCGATGTGGTCAGTGCAAACTCGCCTCCGACGAAAAGATTGCGCAAACCGACGGGGAGGAGGACGAGCATCAATCCCAGAACTAAAATTCCCGTCCAGTTGAGCTTGATCCGAACCGGATGATCCCGAAAGTAAAACCAGATCCACACGACGATGACGGGAGCCAGCAGCAAAGCGTTCTCGCGCGAAAGCCCGAGCAGTGCCAGGACGATTCCTAAACCGATCCATTTTGCCCAATGGAAATCTTTGAACGCGCTGGACAAGAGAACCAGCAACAAGCTGACTAAAAAAAGATCCAGCGCGGGCTTGTCGATCAGGGCATTGTAGAAGATCGCCGGCGCGTAGAGCGCGACGATCAGACCGGCCGCGACTCCTGCCCCGCGAGAAAATAGAGATTTTCCCGCCCAAAACACCAGCCCACAGGAAAGCGCGCCCAAGAAGATCTGCGCGACGCGGACGGACCAGAGATTATGGCCAAGGAAAAGTTGGAGCAGGGCGAGGAAGCAGGGATAAAGCGGGGTTTGATAGAAGACTCCCTCGCCCAACCCATCGCCGGCGGCGATTCGTTGAGCCCACTGGTCGTAGGTCCGCGGATCTCCGGGAAGGTGATAGAAAAGCGGGATCGACTCGATTTGAAACAGATAGACGAGTCGAACGAAAAAAGCGAGGACGGCGATGCCGGCGAACAGAGTTCGGTCGGAATATCGCGGCGGGTCGCCGTCTTTGCTCCCCGCGCGAAGTCGCCGGCTCGCTTTAGATTCTTTCACGGTTCGCGCGCGCCCGGTCTACAAGACTTTGAACAGATAGTACCCATCTTCGTGAGCCGCGGGATAGTTATCGACGCGTGGGTCATTGGTCGCAAATAGCACTTCTTCGAACAGCGCCGGCTGCCGCTTGAGATTTTCGTAAAACTGAGCGTGACTCGTGTCGACGACAACCCACTTCGCTTTGAAGTGGTTTTTTATGCGGTCAAGGTTGTTGGCATCGCTCCCGGAGGAAATCTGGGCAAATTCCAAGTACAGCCAGCCCGGTTGTCGATAGGGTTCGCCGGCGTATTGATTCATGAATTCAGGGTCGAGGCCAACGATGTAATAGGTCTTGGTGTTGACGAAGAAGTAGCGCGGGAATACGTCCCAATCGTCGGTGAAAACGATATCTCCCGGAGCGGCGTTTTCCAGCAGGTAACCGTGCACCTTTTTGAGCGCGGACATGCTGAAAAGAGTCTGCGTATCGTTCCGGGCCTGAGCGATCTGGCCGACAAAGTGATTTTCAGGCTGAGGAGGGAGGAGAGCGAAAATAACGGAAACATACAAGACAGCCAGCACGGCGATGCCATAGAATACGTTCTCCGCTTTTTTCCAAAAACCTCCTCGTTTCCATTCTTCCGTTTTTGCGTGAAGCAAAGGGCCGATGAGACAAAACCCCGCAAGCGGCATAAAAAAAGAAGAATATTCCACGAACCGCTTGGATTTCCAAACCAAGACGAGGAAGAGAAGTGAGAAGACAAAGACCGCGATCGTCTTGGCGCTTTGTTCCAACCGTTTCATCAACGCGAGAACGATACCGGAAAAAAAGATAATGATCGGCACGGCGTTACTTTGCGCCCAGAACCAGGTATCGTAGGGCTGCCACTCGCCTCCCGCGTATTGCGCCGCGCCGAGACCGGTTTTAAAAATTTGGTGATAGAGAAACACGAGATTTTTTGGAAAGTACGGGTTCAAAGCCAATCCCACGATCACTCCGGCGAATGCGGCAACCGGAATCCGCCGGTCCGTCTTTTCCCCCATCATGACCTGGGCGACAAAATACGTGAGCGCAAAGATGGGGAGGAATAGAAACCCTCCGTAGGCCCACACATAAAAGGCACAGACAAGAAAAATCGCTCCGCTGCGCCAGCCCCACCCATATTCCACCCACGAGGCGCCGACATAGATGGCTACGGTAAAAGGGATGAGAATGGTCAAATGGGTAAAGGCGAAAAAGACGCATGCTAGAGCGAGCGGAATCAAATGCTTCCGATCGAGCGTGGTTTGGACAAAACTCTTTTCTTTCGCGGCAGCGGGACCGACTCCGGACTCGGGCTTCAAAATCAAGTAGATGCCCGACATCATAAAAGCTAAAGAGAGTCCCATGTCGCGGATAAAACTCATGCGAAAATAAAAATCGCCCGACATGGTAAACACAGCGAAGAGCGACAGGCCGAAAGCGCCGCGGACATTGTTGTTCTTCAACACCAGGAAAAAAAGTAAAAACCCCAGTCCGACGACAAGGACTTGGAACAACTTGGCGCCCAAAACCGAGCCGAACAAATTTGTGAAAGGGATGAGCAAAATGTGAAACAGCAGGTGATGGTTCACGTAGTTATCGCGTAAGATAGTGAACTGCAGCCACGGAAATTTTTGCGGCACTCCCTGCCCTTGCAGCAGTTCCGCCATCTTGACGTGGTAATAACTATCGAGCTCCGAGAGATAGGGATTGTTCGGATTAAATTGGATATAGGCCATGAGGCCTGATGCAACGGCGAGAAAAATAAATCCGGCCAACAGCTCGCGCGCGCGCCAAGCGGATTTTTCTTGCGGCACGCCGGCCGGTTTTGCCGCCAACGGAAGCCCGTGATTTTTCTTGGACGGTTGAGTCGCAGCTCGAGCCATTACTCTTTCACCCCGCAGAGCGCTTTGGCCCCGCCCGCGGTT
Organism: Binatia bacterium; assembly: GCA_036506735.1. Taxonomy (GTDB): domain Bacteria; phylum Desulfobacterota; class Binatia; order UBA9968; family UBA9968; genus JAJPJQ01. Next base: position 19,267 of record DASXRG010000340.1, read on the forward strand.
TCCAAAACTCAGTTCGAGAGCGGCAACGCTCGCCCATGCCGGCCCGGGTCATGTGGATTTTTCAGAGCGGTAAATCGCGACTTCGCCTTGTTCGAAGACCTTGTTGTAACCCGTGAAGAATTCCGGCGCCGGATCGCCGAACGACGCTCTAAAGGCATCGTCTACAAGAACGTATTTCATCCCGGCCTTCAAGAGCTCCCGGCCCGCCTCCTCGGTTGCTCCCCTCCCGAAGACCGCGTCCTGCCAGCGCAGCGTCTGCTCGAGATCGACCGACATAGCCCAATGGCCCCAGAGGACGGTGTTGCCGGCGAAGGCCGGCACGAGGGTGCTGGTCGATCCGGCGGCGAAAACGAGGTCTGCGGGATTGCTCTCCCTTCTGAGAAAACTCATCGCGTCCCAGAGACTGTTGCTCGCATAGTAGGCGCCTTCGTCGTTGTGCCGGACGATTTCACGATCGAGCAGCAAATGAAATATCTGCGTCGGGAGCGT
>DASXRG010000341.1:0-4359 GCA_036506735.1 Binatia bacterium
GGATCGAAGCTGTGGGTGTGGCCGCAGAGAAGCTTGACGCCGTATTTCTCCGCCGCCGCGTTCATCGCTTCGCACTCATCGATCGAGAGCGCCATCGGCTTCTCCACGATCACGTGCTTGCGATTTTCCGCGGCGGCGATCGTGTGGCGCGCGTGCAGCTCGTGTGGCGTCGCGATGTAAACCGCGTCGACGTTGGGGCTCTGCACGAGCTCTTCCAGCGTTGCGTAAACTTCGCCGCCGAATTCTTCTTTGAACTTTTCGCGCGCGCGCGGACGCGTATCGGCCGCGGCCGTGATGCGGATCTCGGGCAAGTGAACGATTTCGGGCAGGACGCGCGTCGCCGCCTCGCCGAGTCCGGCAAATCCCAGCCGCAGAATCTGCGCCATGATTTTATATCTCTTTATCTACCGATTCGCCGAAAGGAGAGCTTCCAGCTTTTGCGTTTTTTCCTTCATGTACTCTTTCCACGGCTTGGACGCCGGAACCAGGTCGTCGCTCGCATCGATCGCAAAACGGTTGCGCTCGGGATCTCGCACCACGTTGGCGGGCTCTCTTCCCTCCTGTAGATCGCGGATCGCTTTAAAGAGAAGCTTCCGCGCCACCACCACCGCGACGTCCATGGAAGTCAGATGCTCGCTGCTCCTATTCTGCACCGGTCCCATTCCTTCAGTGACGCAGAGATCCTGCACCTGGAAGTTCAAGCCGATGCCGCTGTAACTCTCTTTCCTCATCGACTCTCGGTCCTGCCGGTAGCGATTCTCCTTACGACGGTTTGGCTTGTAATCGGGCGTCATATCCGCGCGCCGTCTCCTCGTCGCTTCTTTATCGATGGGACCCTCCCGGCTGAATATGAAGGTATATTTCCAGTGGTGCTCGTCATCGATCGGGACGTGCCAGTTGATTGAGTAGGCGCCCTCGAGTCCGTACTGCTCGCCAAAGAAAGCGGTCAGATTCGGCAAGACAAACTCCGTCATGTAAAGCCGGTAGTGGTCTTCGAGCCGCCGGATCTTGTAGCTTCGGATACCGTAATCGGTCAATTCGGCCTCATAGCTCTCCACCTGCGGCGCGGCGCCTCTCTGGTTTAAATCCGCACCGGGCAGGATTTCGACGTCCCTGTTTCTCGGGTTGTAATGCAGGAAGGAGAGATGCGCGAGATCGATATTCCCCTCGTTGCCCTGCAGATAATTGCAGTCGCTGAAGAGCTTGATGGTGAAGATCCGCTCTTCCGGAACGCTCAAAAATTCATAGTTCGGAAACAGCGGCGGCGCGCCGGGCCCCAGGTAGGCAAAGATAGTCCCGGCTCGCTCCACGCAGGGATAAGCGGGATGGCGAACAGAATCGCAACGCATTTGTCCGCTCGGCTCGCCCGGCTGGTCGAGGCAGCGGCCGTGAATGTCGTAGAGCCAGCCGTGATAGATGCACCTCAACCCGCCGTCTCCAACGCGTCCAAAACTGAGATCCGCGCCGCGGTGCGAGCAGTGAAGGCCGAGCAGCCCGGGCCTTCCCCGGTCATCGCGAAAGAGCACCAGCTCTTCGCCCAGAAGCTTCAGCGACAACGGGGCGCCGCCCGGAGGCAGCTCCTCGGAAAGCGCCGCTGGCATCCAGTAACGCCGCAGTAGCTCGCCGCACGGCGTTCCCGAGCCCGTCCGTGTCAAAAGGTTGTTCTCTTCCTTATTCATGCTTCATGTATCCCAGGCGAAAGCAGCCGTTCGGTTGTAGAGCCCGCGCGTCCGACACAAGCTTTTCGGATTAACCCCCGCCCTATCGCGCGGGCTCGGAGAGCGGATGGCTGTTTTCGCCTCTCATAACGTCTCATCACCGCATGTCCGTCTTGAGCCCGTTGACGGCGAGCGCCGCTTCGAACATCCGTCGTATTTCGGGATCTTCCCTGTCGTACTCGATCTGCGTGCCGCCCTCGTCCACCGGCGTGAAGACGCCCTCGCGCGTCGCCGCCTTGCGCACGCCGAACGGATAGATCCGGCTGCCGTTGCGAAAAGCGAGCTGGAGCGCCGGCTCTTTTCCGGTGTTGAAGTGCTGGTGGAACCAGCCGGTCGGCGGGCTGAAGACGCTCCCGACTTTCCAATCGACCTTGACGACCCGCTCGCCTTTTCCTTGCGCGAACGGCTGCGTTCCGAGCTCGTTCGGCCACATGAGCGTGTACCCCTCGGAGCGCAGGATCAACAACACGGCGCCGCCGCCGTGATGGTGCGCCTTGGCGTAGCGTCCCACCGGCCAATCCGCGAGATGTGTGATCAAGCTGTTCCCCGCCGGCTCGACCTGAACGATGTTGTAGCCGCTGCCGTGACCCGTTCCCTGCCCCTCGTTCGGCCGGTCGCCGCTGTTTCTCTTACGCAGGCGATCCAAAGCCGTTGGCGCGTCATGCACGACGTTAACCTCCCAAAGTCCTTTTTCCACCGCGGCGTCTTTCGTAAAATAATTCGCCTCGCCCGCGTAGCGGTCGGTGAATTGGAAGTCGCAGTCGCGGACGAACTTCTCGTTGTGAAAGAGATCGAAGACCAGCGGCGCGGTCGTAACGGAAAGAAGAAAAACCGGCTCGCTGCCGGTGTTGACGAACTTGTGCGGCGCGTTGAGCGGAATCGCGAAGAGACTTCCCTTCTGCCAATCGAAGGAGTTGGCGCCTTCGCCGGGCCCGAAGAACTGCGTCTTCCCTTTGCCTTTGATGACGTAAACGACTTTCTCATAGAGGTGCTTTTCCGTTTTGGTCTCTCCTCCGGGAGCGATCTCGGCCGCATACATCCCGGTGATTCCTTCCATCCCTTTCAAGTGGACGAAAGCGGCCCGGCTCCCCAGGCTCTCCCACTGATTCAAAGGTTGTTCTTGCAGATCGGTCACCCCGTATCCCGGAATGACGGGGATGCCCTGCTGCTCCATCCATTTCTCATAAGGCGTGGGCCTCTGACCTCGTGCCATGCTGTTGCTCGCCATCGTTTCCTCTCTTCTCTTTTCTTTTTTTATTTTCTTTGACTTTTGACTTTTGACCTTTTACTTTTTACTTGCACTGAGCGCTTCTTCGATGACGGCGACGATCGGCTTCATATCGAGCCGCCCCGGGACGTCCAGATCCATATATTTCACGCCGTCCACTCTCTTATTCTCGGCCGGCACGTCATCTTTGGAGATATCGATCCGGAGCGAGTCCGGCGCCTCGTCCGTCGATTTCGCCAGGGCGCGCTGGAGGGTCATCTGCCCCTCACGGGAAAGAAACCAGTTGATAAAAACTTTCGCCGCGTTGGGATGCGGCGCGTTGTTGAGAAAGCCCATCGTGCCGTATTGAGAGACGAGCCCTGCTCCTTCCTTCATCGCGGGAAAACTATCGACGGGGAGACCCTGGTGTTTGGCTTTCGGGATATCCGAGCAGAAAAAGCAGATGGCGAACTTGCCGGCGGCCAGCCAGTCCGGTCCCTGGCGGAAGTCGCGAAACAGAGTGATCTCCATCTCGCCGAAAAGCCGCCGGATGAATTGCGGGCCCAGCTCCGGATTGTGGTAGAAGAAGCGCAGCGCGCCGTTTCCCGGCCCCGGCACCCGCGCGTCGCGCGCCTCGATCTTTCCTTTCCACTTGGGGTTGAGAAAATCCCAGACCGAGGTGAACTCCTTCGGGTTCACGAGCTGGCTGTTATAGTGGGCGGCGCCCGTCTGGGGCACGCCGTTGAACCGGAAAACGTACTGGCCCTCGGGATCGAGATAGCCGTGTTTCCCGCGCCACCATTTGGACTCGTCGACCACCTCGGGAAGTATGAGCGCGGGCTTGATCGGATCGAAGACTTTAGCCGCGTGCAGGGTATTATAGGTGGAGTTGAAGCCTTCGATCACCACGTCGGTAAGATACTTCTCCGCCCGCCGCTCCGCCAGGATGCGCTTGGCGATGTCGCCGCCGCCGCGGAGCGCCACGCTGACCAGCTTGATCTCCGGGAAACGCTTCTGAAATACCCCTTCGTCGAGAACAACTCCCCAGCCGCCGATGTAGACGTTGACCTGCCCCTCCTTCTTCGCCGCCGCAAGGGTTTTTTCCCAGTCCTGCGCGAAAGCAAAGGAAAAAGTAAAAAGAAAAAAGAACGTCATTCCCGCGTAAACGGGAATCCAGGAACCCCCTCTTAATCTCCCCCTTGCTAAGGGGGAGACAGAAAGGGGGTGCGCCTCATGCCTCACGCCTATTTTCATTTTTTACTTCCTTGCACGGCTTCTTCGAATAGCTTCAGGATCGGCGTCCGGTCAAGCCACTCCTGGCGGCTGTCGAGGTCCATATAGTTGGCCGTGTCCAGCCGGCGGTCTTTGGGTAGCACGTCGTCTTTGGGAATATCGACCCGCAAAGAATCCGGTGCCCCTTCCCCGCTTTTTGCC
>DASXRG010000342.1:0-2535 GCA_036506735.1 Binatia bacterium
GCGTGGTGGAAGCGGGCCTTTCGTCTCGTGCCTTATCTCACGGCCAAGTCGCTCCTCAATATCTTGCGGACGATTCCGGAGATGGTCTGGGCGTTGATTTTTGTTTTTGTCGTCGGCCTCGGGCCGTTTCCGGGAATGCTCGCTCTCGGAGTGCACACGGGGGGAGTGTTGGGCAAGCTTTTCGCCGAGGTGTTGGAAGACGTCGATCCTCAGCCGATCGAATCCCTTCAGTCCACCGGCGCGACCAGAATGCAGATCTTGTTCTACGCGATCATGCCGCAGGTGCTGCCGCAGTTCATCTCCTACACGCTCTATCGCTGGGAGGTGAACATCCGCGTCGCCGCGGTACTCGGCTTTGTCGGCGCCGGGGGTCTGGGACAGCGGATCCACATCGCGATCAGCCTGTTTCTGGAAAATCAGTTGCTCACCTATTTGATCTTTATCTATGTTCTCGTCACCATCGTCGATTATCTTAGCGCCTATCTCAGACGCAAAGCGATCTAGCGACGTACGAAAAGAGTACGCCTGCGCTCGTCGATTTTTCGGGCGCCTCGCCTCTGAGATCTTTTTGAGCAGCCTGGAAACGGCTATAAGAGAAACATGAGCGAGATCCGTTTCGTCGATACGACCTTGCGCGACGGGCAGCAGAGCCTCTGGGCTCTCGGCATGCGGACCGAGGCGATGTTGGCGATCGCCGAGCAGATGGACCGCTGCGGCTTCGAGTCGATGGAGTTCTTTCTCTCGATGATGTTCAAGAAGTACGCCCGCGAGCACAAGGAAAATGCCTGGGACTGGCTGCGGCTTGGGAGCAAGCGCTTCACCAAGACCCGCCTGCGCTATCACGGCGGTCTGCACGGCGGGTTCGAAAAAATTCCGAGCTGCGTCCTGCGGCTGATGATCGAGCGGGTGGTCTCCTACGGCCTGACGATCACGCGGACGTCGAATTGCTGGAACGACTACACGAGCTTCAACGAAGAGGTGAAGGGTCTGCGCAAAGTAGGAATGGAAACCGTGGTCAATCTCATCTACTCGGTCTCGCCGCGCCATACGGACGAATACTACGCGCGGAAGGCGAGCGAGGCGGCGGCGATCGAACCGTACCGCATCTGCTTCAAAGACGTCGGCGGCCTGCTCACGCCGGAGCGCGCGCGCACGCTGATTCCCATCGTCCAGAAGAATGCCGGCGCTGTGCCGCTCGAGTTTCACGCCCATTGCAACAACAGCCTCGCGCCGCTCTGCTATCTCGAAGCGATCAAGCTGGGTCTGACGACGCTGCACACGGCGATCCCGCCTTTGGCGAACGGCTCCTCACAACCCTCAGTACTGAACGTTGCCAAAAACGCACGTGCCCTGGGCTATACCCCGATCGTGGATGAAACAGCGGTGCAGCCTGTAAGCGAGCATTTTACTTTTATCGCCAAAAGAGACGGCCTGCCGATCGGCCAGCCGCTCGACTACGACCACTCGCAGTATCTCCATCAAGTTCCCGGCGGGATGATTTCGAACCTGCGCCATCAATTGAAACTTGTCGGCATGGAAGGCAAGATCGACGCGACTCTCGAAGAGGCGGCCCGAGTGCGCGCGGAGTTCGGCTATCCGATCATGGTGACGCCGCTCTCGCAGTTTGTCGGCTCGCAGGCGGCGATCAACGTGATCACCGGCGAGAGATACAGAGAAGTTACCGACCAGACGATTCAGTACGCGCTGGGAATCTGGGGCAGGGAAGGCGCGGAGCTGATGGACGCCGCAGTGAAGGATAAGATCTTGAGCCGGCCGCGGGCCGAGAAGTGGAGAACCTGGGAGCCGCCCAATCCATCTCTCAAGGAAGTGCGGCGCAAATTCGGCGGGCCGGGCGTCTCGGACGAGGAGCTGATCTTGCGCGTCTATGCAGGCGAAGATGCGGTCAAGGCGATGCTCTCGGCGGGCGCGCCCAGAGAGTATCTCGACGCGACGCAGCCGCTGGCTGCACTGGTTAAGGAGGTTTCGAAACGGGATGATTTGAATTACGTGAGCGTGCAGAAGCCGGGATTTAAGGTGACGTTGGGTAAGCAGGAGCGACCCCCTCTTAATCTCCCCCTTGGCAAGGGGGAGACAGAGAGGGGGTGATGGAATAAGCGACTACGAAGCCATCGCCGCCTGGATCGCGCGTATCGTATACACGCGGGCAAGATGCGAGCGGTATTCTTTCGAGCCGTTGATGTCCTCGAGAGGATCGACGCCGTCGGTCACGTTGGACGCCGCCTGCTCCAGCAGCGCGGCTTCCAGCTTGCTTCCTTTTAATAGCCTCTCTACGTGTGTCGCCCGGTAGGCTTTTTCGCCGACGCCGGTTATCCCGATCGCGATTTCGTCGCACGTTCCATTTTCGCTAAGCTTCAGCCGCGCCGCGACGCCGACCACGGCAAATCCGGACGCGCGTTGCGCCGCCTTCAAATAAGCCGTTTTGCTGCCGGGCGATACCGGCACTTTGATCTCAGTCAAAATTTCGTCCGACTCCAGACTGCTGGTGAGAAAACCGAGGAAGAAATCGTCCGCCTT
>DASXRG010000343.1:0-21225 GCA_036506735.1 Binatia bacterium
ACGGTTGACGACTTCCGCATCCATCGTGGCCTCTTGCCCCTGACCGACGGTGAGATCCCGGAAGGGGAGGATTAGATTGAACGACTCCTTCGGAGCATCCGCGGTTTCTTTTTTATCTTGCGACTCCGCGGCGAAAGCCGGCGGAGTCGCGGAGGTAAAGAATAAAAGCGCTGACAAAAGTCCAATTGAAATAATCGGCAGGCGCTTACCCGCCGGCCAGGTTTCCAAGCTCATGAGTTTCCCCCTGTGTCGAAATTTGGCGCCTACTTAATCACAACTAGGATGCAGGTCAATACCTGTTCAGACACTCCAAGTGGCCCGTTGGTTCGTTGCGCGCCCTAGCCGGACCAATTCGAACGATATTAATCTACTATTAAAACACTTTAAAGATGCCGACTCAAACTTTGCCCAACTGCCGCAAGGCTTCGTAAAGCACGATCGAAACCGCGTTGGAAAGGTTCAAGCTGCGCACCGCTTGCGTCATCATCGGTATCCGAAAGGCGCGCTCCGCGTGCACGTTCAGCAATTCTTGCGGCAGGCCGCGCGTCTCCGGACCGAAGACGAGAAAATCTTCTTCGTGGTACCGCGCCTGGATGTACGACGAGGTTACTTTCTTTGAAAAGAAGAGCAGAGAGCCCTGGCCATGTTGTTGCAAAAAATCTTCCCATGAGTCGTACAGCCGGACATCCACATACGGCCAGTAGTCGAGGCCGGCGCGCTTCACGTGCTTGTCGTCGATTTTAAATCCGAGCGGCGCGATAAGATCGAGCGGCGTTTGGGTGGCGGCGCAGAGCCGCGCGATACTGCCGGTATTCTGGGGAATCTCGGGCTGATAAAGCACGACGTGCATTCAACTATCCAGGATAAACGTCACGGGGCCAGCGTTGACTAGGCTCACTTCCATTTTCGCTTGAAATTTTCCCGTGGCGACTTTAAGCCCGAGATCTCTCAGCTTCTGGACGAAATAATCGTAGAGTCGTTGGGCCTCTCCCGGCGCCGCCGCCCGGCTGAAAGAAGGCCGCCTTCCTTTTGCGCAATCGCCGTAGAGGGTGAATTCCGAAACGACCAGCACCGCGCCGCCGACGTCGGCTAGCGAGCGGTTCATCTTGCCGTTCTCATCTTCGAAGATTCTCAGCTCCGCGACTTTGCCGGCGAGATAATCGGCGCTCTCGGTGCCGTCTCCTCTGGCGACGCCGAGAAACAGGCACGCGCCAGCGCCGACGGCGCCGAACTCCGCTCCATCCACCCGCACCTTGGCCTCCGTGACCCGCTGGACGAGCAGCCGCATGGCATCTAATAAGGGTAAATCTGAACGGAAAACAAGAGCTGGAAACTGCGCCTGAGAGTCGCGGAAAAGGCTTTTAGGCGCTTTTGAGCAGACGATCGATATGCGCCCCGAGTTGCCGGTGGGTGAAAGGTTTGGCGAGGTGATCGTCGCAGCCGCTGGCGAGGCAATTGGCCCTGTCCTTGTCCCGGCACAGAGCGGTGGCCGCCAATATCGGCACCCTTCGAGTCCTGGGATTCTGGCGAATTTGCGCGGAGGCTTTCAGCCCGTCCAATTTGGGCAGGATGATATCCATGACGATCAAGTCAGGCGGCTCGGACGTGGCCATCTCGACGGCCTCCAAGCCGTTTTTTGCCACGCGGACGTCGTAGCCGAGCACCTGTAGCTCCAGGCTCATCACGTCAATGGTGTCCGGGTGATCTTCGACCAACAAAACGCGTTTTTTCATGAGCACCTCGATGTACGTGCAAACTCTCTCTGTGAAATTCGCTCTAGGGTTTTCATAGGGGCAAGTCTGGGGCCGGGCCCGCGCTGAATCGATGGAGTCGATTAATGGAGGCGAATTGTTTCGCGGCCGTAGTTACAACTCATGAGTTCCCTGCATCGTAATCTAGTGGATTGCCGCCTGGTTTTGGATTGCCGTCGCCAGTTTGTTCATCAATCCTTCTGCGGAGATCAGAACCAGATAGTACGCGCTTCTCCAGCCTTCGCTCGAATGGGCCGTTGTCTCCTCCTCCTCGAGTTCGACAACGACGTATTGGCGGTTGCTGAAGGGACTGCGATCCGATGCGGATGTCCGACCGATAATCAAGGTTTCCCGCGGCGTGGCCAGCCGATAACCGCGGCGCAGTCCGAGTTCATCGACGCACCAATGTAGAGGTCGCTCTGCCATCGGCGGTCCTTTAAGGGGAATGCCCTCCTGTATTAACCAGATTTTTGCCATGGCGCTCGTCTCGCCGCGCTTCAGGCTACAAGTGATTCTATTAGCAGACGCATGGCGGAAATCAAACCGGGGAATTCCCTGGTTCCCTTGACGGACGCGCGGCCCGCAGGTTTCGTCGCCAGGATGAATTTGCCCAACGTTTCTGATAACGTAAAGATCGAGCTGAGAAATCCCCTTAGGAGAATGAGTCGATGATTCCCGTTCTCTTCCACATCGGTCCGTTACCCGTCTATAGTTTCGGCGCGCTCATGGCGCTCGCCGCCGTTATCGGCGGTTGGATCGCATGGCTGGAATTGAAGCGCTACGGTTACAATCCGGAGATCTCCTCGACGATCGTTTTTGCCGGCGCCGTGGGCGGGCTCATCGGCGCCAGATTCCTATTTATCCTGGAGGAATGGAGCAGCTTCGTACGCTATCCGTGGGATTACATTTTAAGCGGCGCGGGCTTTACCTGGTACGGCGGCGTGATCGGGGGCGCGCTCGCGGCCACCTGGGTCGTCCGCCGCGAAGGCATTCCTTGGCTCAAGGCCGCCGACATTTGCGCGCCCGCGCTGGCGCTCGCCTACGGCGTCGGCCGGCTCGGCTGCCACGTCTCGGGCGATGGAGATTGGGGCGTCGAAACGACGGTGCCGTGGGGCGTGGCTTACACCAACGCGATCATCGGCTGGGTCCATCCTCTGACCGGCGTTCCGTATCCGCCGGGCGTCAAGGTGCATCCCACGCCGATCTACGAGTTCATCCAGTCGCTGATTATTTTTGGGATTCTCTGGCCGCTCAGGAAGAAGGGCTATGCTGACGGAACGATCTTTTGGCTCTATCTCATCCTCAGTGCCGTCGCCCGTTTTTCAGTGGAGTTCTGGCGCGTCAATCCGCCGGTCGGTTTCAACTTGACCGAAGCGCAATGGTTCAGCGTGATCCTCTTCATCGCCGGCTGCTGCCTGCTTTATCTGCAGCCGGGCAAGCGGGTTCGCGCCGCCGCTTAGCGGGACGGCCACAAAGGTCTCTCGACCGCAGCCTGCTGAAAAACGCTCACCGGGCCGACGCGATACGTCCGTCTTCGCCCAACGAAAATATCGATGGCAATTTTCAGGGTATGCTTGATTCTCCTCGTCCCACGCGTCGGCCCTTCAAGAAACCGCCGGCTGAACGGGTGTACGATAGCGAACCATCGCCACATCACCACGCCGCATTCATGATCTCAGCGATCCGCCGCCGCGTCGCCGCCGTGTGCAGCCCGGCTTTTTCGAGTTGCCGGCGGCAGATGTAATTGTAAAATGATTCTACGGCCTGAGCCACGATCATTCCCCGTCCGTTGAGTGTCCGGTGGCCGCTCAGCCGTCCGTGGCGCAGGAATATCGTTTCCGCCGGATGGTAAATAAGATCGTAGAAGCCGACCGTCGGAGGAATCGAAAGCGCGAGATTCAACGAGGCGGCGTTGTTCGCCTCGATGGCGGCCGGAGCCTCGCCCGGCGATCCTGCGCCGTTGGCCGGATGCGCCGGCGCCAGCGCAGAGTAACGCTCGAGGAATCCGCTTTGACCCTTGGTGGTGCAGTTAATAATGATGTCCACGTGGCGGGCATGCTCCGGAATCTGCTCTTCGTTGATGGCAGCGACGTTCGCAAAGCTCTTGCCGATTTCGCTTGCGAGCGACGCGGCGCTCTCGCGTGTCCGGTTGGCGATGATTAAACGGCCGCTCTCCAGTCTCTCGGCGAGCGCGAACGCGACCGCACGCGCGGAACCGCCGGCGCCGAGAATCAGCGCGCTGAGTCCCTTCAGAGATTCGACCAAGGGCGCCGGGCAGCCGGACTGGACCGTCAGCAGGCTCTCCACAAAGCCCGCGCCATCCGTGTTGGCGCCGGCGAGGCGGCCGGTTTTTTCTCCGCGTACGATCGTATTCACCGCGCCGATCCGTGCGGCCGCTTCGTCGACCGCATCCAGGTAATTCATCACCGCGACTTTGTGCGGCACGGTAACGTTCAGTCCGAGAACTCTGTCGGATTCTTTGACGGCGGCGATGAGATCGGGCAACCGATCGCCGTCGACGTCGAGCGGCACGTAGACGGCGCTCATTTTGAGCGCCTGAAACGTCGCGTTCCAGAGCGCCGGGCTCTTGCTATAGCGCGAGGGCGCAGCGCCGATGACCGCGGCGATTGGCTTCGTTCCTATGATTTTACGGTCGAGACGGTTGCGAATGCACGATTGAATTCGCGCGATATCGTCTGGGGGAGCCATCTGAAGCCCTTCGAGCAAAGGACCTTTATAAGGTAATCCGGCGGCGGGATCAATGCAGGGGTTTGATCAGCAGCTTGTCCTCGGCGAAGGTGAGCAGCGATTGTTTGCCGTTGATTTCGGAGTCCAGCACGACTTCTCTGCCCCACAAGTCGTGCACGTACTTGAGCGTCTTTTCCGCGTATTCCAGTTGCAGATCGCGGCCATCGTGGTGATGCTTCAAGTAAAGCACCCGGTTGTTGTTATAGTCGGCGTCCTCGACCTTGATGACCGGCACGGTGCCCGTTCCAACGTTGCGGATGAGAGTCTCCTTGATCGCGCGCCAGTTGTCGGCGTCGGCGACGCGCGCCACGACCTGATCGCGACCGCGGCTCTGATACTCGAAAAGATTGAGCTCGCGAATCAGCTCTTCGGTAAGGTAGCGCCGTAAAAAGGAGGCGTCCCTCTCGACCTCGCGCACCTCGAAGATCTTTTCCTTGCCGGACTTTCTTTTCGCGCCGGCCCGCCGTTCTTTTTCCGGGGCCGGGCGGTCCCAACGCCGCTCGATGTCTTCCCATACTTTGATCCCGAGATGGTACGGGTTGATCGATCCGCGCGCAGGACTCAAGACCTGGTTGTGGCGCACCATGAACTCGATCTGCATGCCTTGCGGCAAATCCAGCGTTTCCAGGATGCGCTTGTGCCAGAAGCTCGCCCATCCTTCGTTCATGATCTTGGTTTCGATTTGCGGGATGAAATATTGCGCCTCCTCGTGAACGATCGTGAGCAGATCCTTTTCCCAGTCGCTGAAGTGCGGGTTGTGGTCGCGAATGAAAAGCAGGAGGTCCTCTTCCGGATAGAGCGGGACGCGGTTCAGGTCCGGCGCGACATATTCCTGGCGCCGGTGAATGGATTGGAACGGATCGACCGAGGGCGCCGATTCCTGCAGGCGCCGCTCGACTTCCTCTTCTTGAGTCTGCTTGCGAATCGCCAGGTTGCGCCGGCATTGCAGATGGAGGGCGTGAGCGCCGTCCAGAATCCGCTCGACCTTTTCCAGGCCGATGCTGGGATCCTCGACGTACGTCCGCACGCGGTCCGCGTGCGTTTTAAAAGTTTCGATCGTGAACTCGGCGCGCGTGGACTTGAAAGTGAAGTTGTTCTTGAAGAAATCGTTATGGCCGTAGACGTGAGCTATCGTCAGCACCTGGAGCAGCAGCGAGTTATCGCGCATCAGATAGGCGATCGCCGGGTTCGAGTTGATGACCATTTCGTAGGGCAGGCCGCTGACGCCGTAGTCGTAGAGAGTCTTGAGCTTTTCGAAGCTCTTGCCGTAAGACCAGTGCGGATAGTGCGAGGGCATGCCGGAGTAGACCATGTAGGCGAGCATCTGCTCGTGGTCGCAGATCTCGAACTCCTGCGGGTACGGATCGAGGCCGAAGTTTTTCGCGGCGGCGAGGATCCGCTCGTTCCAGGACTCCAATTCTTCGACGGTGAAAGTGGCGGGCATAGCGCGCCCCTATGCGGCGTCTTCCCGCGGCCGCTCGCGCGAGAGAAAGGCTTTGAAGGAGGGCCAGATGTCTTCTTTGCGCTGGATCTGGACCGTCTGGAAATTCTCCGCTTCGAGCTGGGAGAAAAATTGGATCATGCTGCTGCCGTAATAGCCGGAGCCGAGCGGCTTGATCTCGCCGTAACCGAAGAGATTGGCGACGGCTGCAAGCTCCTTGGCCCCCTGGAGGGCCGCGGGGTTGTCCGATTCGAAATTGTCGCCGTCGGAGCAGTGGAATACGTACACGTTCCACAGCGACGGGTGATATCGGTGGTCGATGATATCGAGCGCTTTGCGGTATCCGGACGAGATGAAAGTGCCGCCGGCCTCTCCCTTGTGGAAAAATTCCTCCTCGGTGACCTCGGTGGCCTCGGTATGGTGCGCGATAAAAACGATTTCGACGTTGCGATATTTGGTGCAGACGAAGCGGTAGAGGAGAAAGAAGAAGCTCCGCGCGAGGAATTTTTTCATCGTATCCATCGAGCCCGAGGTGTCCATGATGCAGACGACCACCGCGTTCGATTCGCGCCGGATCTGAGTGGTCGTGTGCCGGTAGGTGAGGTCGTCCTTGTGAAACGGGAAGCGCTGGGGCCGCAGCGCGAACGCGTCGGCGCGTTGCACCGCCTTTTTGCGCTTGACCCGGGAAATCGCCGTGCGCCGCTTGTCGAGGCGGATGCGGATGCCTTTTTTGCGATACCCCTTTCTCCGGTAGAGCTGCTCGACCTCGATCTCGCGCAAATGTTTCCGCTCGAGGAACGGCAGCTCGAGGTCCTCGAACATGATGTCGATCAATTCCTCCAGCGAGACGTCGGTCTCGTAATAATCAATGCCGGGTCGGTCGCCGGCCTGCTGCTGGCCCTCGCCCTCCGCCTCGCCCTTGCCGATCACCTGGCCCGGCTGCGTTCCGGCTCCTCCCTGGCCCACGCCGGGAACATTGTCGCCGTAAACAAACTTGTATTCTTTGACGCCGCGGATCGGCACCTTGATGATCCGGTCCCGATCTTTGCCGATGATCGACTCCTCCGCGATGATGTCGGCGATATTGTGACGAATCGCTTCGTGGACTTTTTCCCGATGACGCAGGCGGTCGCCCGCGCAGCGGTCGCTCCGTTGGCCGGAGGAGGAATCGTAGGAACGGAAGATGGTATCCATAGCCGTAAGGGGTTAGGGGTTAGAGGTAAGGGGTAGAAATCGCCTGACCCCTCACACTTTACCCCTTACGAACTTCAGTCCTTCCAGAGGTTGTTGGCCGCGTATTTCAACACCACATCGACGCAGTTGGGGCAATAACCGTGGTCGAGGAGGTTCTTGACCATCGCGTTGTACTTGTCGCTCTGCTCCTCGTCGCGCGTTCTCGCCTTGGTGATGATCCGGCTCAAATCCCGCACCGAGGTCATGAGCTTCTTTTCGATCGCCTCTTTGAGAGGCTCGTAGCTGCCGTAGTCGATTTTTTCGCCGCGCCGATTGGCGGCCCATAAATACGCGATGACTTCCTGGCGGAAGCCGTCGGCGGCCGAGCCGATGATCGCGATCTGCTCTTCGATCGATTTCATGAAGCCTTCATCCGGAATGAGCTCTTCCTTGGTGTTGCGATCCTTCACTTTGCTCTTGTTCACGTAGGCCTCGGCGTGGTCGAGATAATTCTGAAACAGCGATTCCGCCTGTTCCTGATACGAGTAGACAAAAGCGCGCGTGATCTCTTTTTCCAAGAGTTCGAGATACTCCTTGTGCAGCGTGTCCTGCAGGTATTCCAAATACTGCTTCCGCGAGTCGTCGGGCAGGTCCGCTTCCTTGACCATGTTGATCAGGGCCTCGCGGACGTTGATCGGATTGATGCAGTTGCCGGCGGTGTTGTCGGAAAGGGCGTTGTCGAGCGCCTTCATGATGAAGCGGGTCGAGATTCCGTTCATGCCTTCGCGCTTGGCGGCATCGCGCAGCTCCTGCACGTCCACTTTCTTGGTCCGGCCTTTTTCCACCACCTCTTCGCCGTTGTACAGCTTCAACTTGGTCATCAGGTCGCACTTGTTGGTCGGCTCCAGGCGGGAAAGAATCGCGAACATGGAGGCGACGTCCAGCGTGTGCGGCGCAACGTGGGCGTGAAAGTCGGAGTGACGGATGATCTTCTGATAGATCTTGATCTCCTCCGACAGGCGGAGATTATACGGGACTTTGACCACGACGATCCGGTCGAGGATCGCTTCGTTGGTGTGGTCGGCTTTGAACTTTTGCCACTCGGCTTCGTTGGAGTGGGCGACGATGACCGCGTCCACGTAGACCAGCCCGTGCCGGCCCGGCGCCGGTATGACTTTTTCCTGGGTCGCGGTGATCATGCAGTGGAGGTACTCGATCTCGTTTTTGAACACCTCGATGAATTCAACGATGCCGCGGTTGCCGATATTCAGCGCGCCGTTCAGCTCGAGGACGCGCGGGTCGCCCTCGGAGTAGAGGTCGAGCTTGGAGATGTCCTCGCTGCCGATCAGCACGGAGGTGTCCTGGTTGTTCGGATCGACCGGCGGAACGACGCCGATGCCGACGCGCGCGCGCTTGGAGAACTCGATCGTGCACGCAGGAAATTCCTCGTAGCGGCCGTTGAATTCTTCTTTCAAGCGGAAGCGGCAAACCGGGCAGAGATCGCCTTCGATGTGGAGCCCGAGCATCTTTTCGAACTCTTTGCGCAGGTGGCGCGGGATCAAATGGAGCGGCTCCTCGAACATCGGGCAGCCCTCGATCGCGTAGATGGGGTCGCTTTCCTCCAGGCCGCGATGGAGCTTTTCGACCAGAGAGCTTTTCCCCGAGCCGACCGGTCCCATGAGGTAAAGAACCTGCCGGCTCTCCTCGCCCTTGAGCGAAGCGGCGTGAAAATAGCGCACGATTTGCGCGATCGTTTTTTCGATGCCGAAGAATTCCTCCGAGAAGAAGTTGTACACCTTGACCGATTCATCCTTATAGAGCCGCTTGATGCGCGGATCGTCCGATTCCTGAATATCGCGCACTCCGGGCTTCGTGATGTTGTCGTACATGCGGGCGTGGGCCAGCTTGGTGATCGAAGGATTTTCTTTTACCTTCTCCAGGTAACCGAGGAGATTGCCCTTCCAGGCTTTCGCTTGTTTCGAGTCGCGGTCCTTGCGGATGATCGATTCAAAGTCCTTTTGCTGATTCATTCCGGTTAATCCTCCTTTTGGAATGGATCCTGATGCAAAAACTTGGAAAAATATACGAGAAAATCGAAATGGATGATCCGGCGCAGTCGTGCAGGTGTCCGCTTAGCCATGATAATCGTCGAGAGGCCCTTGCGGTGAATCGAAATGTTCTGTTTTGCGGATTGAAGAAAAAGAAGGAAGCGGACAAACAGGAAGCGGATTCGGACCAAACATCAACCAGAAGCTCTCTAGGGCCTGCACGCTACCTCCTTTCCCTAAGGTTCCCGGTCAACAAGGGTTCGGGGTTCTGACGGTTTGACGAAACGGAGGTGAAGCCCATTCAGAAAAGCCCCCGGACGGTGCTATTGAACCGTTATTTTGGGCTAATGTCAAGAAAATTCAACTTCGGCATATTAGCGCATTTTTTTTATTCTCGGCGCGAACTGATTTGCCGTCGCGTCGCGGCCCGCGGATGACCCGTCCTTGAAGACCCGGTGCGCCCATGTTAGGGCTTTACCTCAATCGTGTCAGACATCGCATCAGGAGAGCGGCGCGCATGAGCGGCGCGAGCGAACGTCCCGAGCTTTCGGTCGTCATCCCGCTTTATAACGAATCGGCGAATATCGAGACGCTTCACGGCAGACTATCGGCCACGCTCCAAAGTTTGGGGCGTCCGTTCGAGATCTTCTACGTCGACGACGGCAGCGCGGACGGCACCGTCGGGATGCTGCGGCAGATCTACGCGCGCGATCCGTCGGTCAAAGTGATCGTCTTCAATCGCAACTACGGCCAGCACGCGGCGGTGCTGGCCGGCTTGGAGCGCGCGCGGGGAGAGATCGTCGTCACATTGGACGGAGATCTCCAGAACCCGCCGGAAGAGATCCCCAAGGTGCTGGCGAAGATCGACGAGGGATACGACGTCGTCGGCGGATCGAGAGAAGCGCGGCAGGACTCGGCGCCGCGGCGTTTTTTTTCGTTTCTGATCAACCGGCTGACGTCGCGCATCGTCGGCGTCGAAATGAAAGATTACGGCTGCATGCTCCGGGCTTACCGCCGCGGCGTGGTCGAGCGGATACGCGAATGCCCGGAGACGTCGATTTTCATCCCCGCGCTGGCCACCGCCCTGGCCGCCTCGGTCGCCGAAGTGCCGATCGCGCATCGGCCCAGGCGCTCGGGGAAGTCGCGATACACGCCGCTGCGGCTGCTGCGGCTGAACTTCGATCTCCTGACGGGTTTTTCCCTGGTGCCGATTCAAATGATCGGGCTGGCGGGAATGCTGGTGGCTTTTCTTGGTTTGGCCGCTGCTATTTTTCTCGGCGTGCGGCGATTGATCGTCGGGCCCGAAGTCGAAGGGGTTTTTACGCTCTTCGCCGTCCTTTTCTTTTTCGTCGGCCTGCAAATCTTCGCGCTCGGTCTGATCGGCGAGTATATCGGTCGGATCTACATGGAAGTCCGCCGCCGCCCCAGATACGTGACCAAAGAAATTCTCGAATAAGCGCGGCGCCCGCTCAGGCTTGCAAGGCGATCAGCGCCGCGCTCACGTAGAAGCCGAGTGCGCCGAGGCAGATTGCGGTGAAGAAGGCGGGCCATCGGCCTTTGTTTTTCATGAGCCCGGCCGCAGCCAGAGAGAAGGTCAAGATGGCAAACGGCGCGGCGTAGCTGAGCGAAGAATACTGCGGTCGCACGAAGTATACGATGACCGCGGCGATCAACAGGCCGGCGGCTACGATGAACGTGGCCAAGAGGGGAAAGGGCAAACCGGCGGACGCTTCAGGAAGGTCGCGGGCGATGAACCTTCCTGCCAGGCAGGATAGGGGCGGCAGCGCGAGGATGATCGTGTGAGGAAATTTCACGGCGACGAAAGGGAACAGTCCCACGACCACGGTCGCCCAGAGAAGCAATAACAGAGAATGGGAATCGATAGCCGTCTCTCTGAGCCAGCGCCTTCCCTCTTTTACGAAGTAGGCGAGGACGAAAAACGTCCAGGGGAAAAATGCCGCGAACAGCAACGGCAGAACATAAATCACGCGACCGGCGTGGCGGGTCATTCCCGTCCGCGCCGCGATCTCGTCAAAGAACAGAGGATCCGCGGCCTCATGATAACCGGCCGTGGCGGGTCCGAGCCATAGGGCGAAAACCGCGATCGTGGCTGCTAAAAGCAAGCCGTGGCGGAGCCCGTACCGGAGAACGAACCAACCGAACGGAGGCTTCTCACGCAGGTATTCATGGAGCAGAAAGATCACGGCGGGAAAAAGCGCCAGAGGCCCCTTCGCGACCAACGCGAGTCCCAACGAGGCGTACGACATCACCAGGAGGAGATTGGATTTGCCGTAAGGCTTCGCGGAATAGACGTAAGCAAAAAAAGCCAGGACCGTGAAAAAAAGCCAGGCGGTGTCCGCGGCCGACATGCGGCACACGTTCACGAACAACAAAGAGCTGGACAAGATCAATGCGGCGTAGACGCCGCTTGGCTTTCCGCAAAGCTCGCGGGCCAGGAAATAAGTCGCGATCGCCGTCAGAATTCCCAAAAAAGCGGACTGGAGATGCGGCGCGAATTCCCGGCCGGCACCGATCAGCAGGATGGCGGCGGAGAAAGCGATGACCGCAAGGATCTCTCGAGCCATGGCGACTCCGGCTCTTTCATCGGAGCGAGCGCGTTTCGTCGCTTCGGGCATGGGCTCAGTCGCACCGGGCGGGGCTGGCGATGCTTCGATCACGCCGCGAAAATGGCGCGCTACGAGCGCGCCGACGATCGAGCCCAGCACCGCGCCGCCGGCAACGTCAGTGAAAAAGTGTTGGCCGGTGATGACGCGCGCCAGCACAGAAAGAAAAAATCCCGCGCTATAGAGCGGAACGCTCCAACCGGGATAGAATCGGCAAAAAAAAGACAAAAGAGAAAACATCGCCGTCGTATGACCGGAAGGAAAAGCATCGAATCCGGACGGAGAAAAATGCGGTCCAACGAAATAGAAGTCGCCCAGCTCCAGCGCCGGCCGGGCGCGGCCGATAAGGTGCTTCAAGGCCTGCACCGCGATGCCGGCGGCGGCCAGAGCGAACAATCCTCCGACAAACGTTTTCACCACGCGGGGTTTTTGCCACAGGTAGCCCGCCATGATAAATAAAATGCAGAAAGAGGCGAGCTGGTCGCCGACTTCCAGCCCGGCGGCGATGCGTCCCGCCGCTCGGAGAAGCGGGATGCGCAGCTCGCTCGCGACGTAAAGATAAATTTCGTTGTCGAATCCCATCGCGATCTTTCCGTAAGACTAGGTTGGTATCGTGCACTCTCATCTTTGTCAACGCAACGCGCGTTCCTGAACCGTGACCGACTATGAAGCTGGCCGTCTTTGCGTATCAGGATATCGGATTCGAGTGTCTCGATTTTCTCATTGAGACGGGCGAACAGATCGTCGCGGTCGTGACGCACGAAGACGATCCCAAAGAAGAGATCTGGTTTCGCTCGGTCGCCGAGCTCGGCCGCGCGCACTGTGTCCCGGTTTATATGCCGCGCAATCCCAACACGCCGGATTTCATCGAAGTGATTCGCAAGGCGGCGCCGGAAATCATTTTTTCATTTTACTACCGGCAATTGCTTTGCAACGATTTATTGGCCATCCCGCGGCACGGCGCGATGAATCTGCACGGCTCGCTGCTGCCGCGTTATCGCGGCCGGGCGCCGGTGAACTGGGCTCTCGTCAACGGCGAGAGCGAAACCGGCGTCACGCTCCATTATATGGTCGAGAGGGCGGACGCCGGCGACATCGTCGCGCAGAGGCGGGTCGCGATCGATCACGCCGACACCGCGTTGACGCTTTATCGGAAGCTCACGCGCGCCGCGAGAGGATTGCTGAACGAAACGTATCCCGCGATCAAAACGGGCACGGCGCCGAGGATTCCGCAGGACGCGCGGCTGGCCACGAAGTTCGGCGGCCGGCGGCCCGAAGACGGCAAGATCGACTGGGACCAGCCGGCAACGGCGATCTACAATCTCGTCCGCGCGGTTACGCATCCTTACCCGGGCGCGTTTACCTTTTTCCGCGGCGGAAAACTGTTTCTATGGCGGGCGTCGGTCGCGGCTCCGGATTCGGCCGGCGCGCGCGTCGCGCCGGGAACGATTGTGTCGCGCGCCGCCGGCGAAGGCGTGGAGATTGCGGCCGGCGCTGGGCGGCTCGCGCTCGAGCGGCTTCAGCTCGAAGGCGAAGAAGAGCTGCCGGCGAATATTTTCGCGGCGCGGCATCAGATTCAGGTCGGCGAGAGGCTCGGATAGTGCGACGCGACTTGCTCATATTGATATCCTTGCTGGCGCTGCTGTTCGGTTTCAACCTGGGGCGCCGCGCGCTGTGGTCGCCGGCCGAAGGCCGCTACGCGGAGATTCCCCGCGCGATGGTCGTCTCCGGCGACTACCTGACGCCGCGGCTGAACGGCGTCAAATACTTCGAGAAGCCGCCGTTATTCTATTGGCTCCAGGCTCTCGCGATCAAACTTTTCGGTTTGAACGAGTGGTCGCTGAGATCTTGGACCGCGTTGTTCGCTCTGCTGGGATGCATTGTCGTCTATGCCGCGGGGCGGGAACTGTTCGGCCGCCGAACCGGCTGGATCGCTTCGCTCATTTTAGCTTCCAGCCCATTGTACTACGCGATGGCGCGTGTGATCACGACCGACATGGCGCTCTCGTTCTTCATTTCCGCCGCCCTGTTGGCTTTCCTGGCAGCGACGCGAAGAGCTCCTGGAAGGTCGCGGCGGCTGCTTATGTGGGCGTTTTTTATCTGCACGGCGCTGGCGACTCTGACCAAAGGACTCATCGGCGCCGTTCTTCCCGCTCTCGTGATCGGGGCGTGGATCGCGTTTCTCGGTGAATGGAAAATTTTCCGGGCGATGTATCTTCCCTCGGGCCTGTTCTTTTACGCGGCGATCGCCGCGCCCTGGCACGTGCTCGTGTCCCGGGCGAATCCGGAGTTCGCCCGCTTCTATTTCATTCACGAACATTTTCAGCGTTATCTCGGCGCGGACCAGAGGCCGCTGCAACAGGCGTGGGCCTATATCCCGGTCCTGCTGATCGGATTTTTTCCCTGGGCGGCCTTTGTGATTCAGGCGTTCAGGAACAACCTCGGGTTTTCGTGGGAGCACCGCCGCAAACATCAGGGGCAGTTATTTCTCGGCCTGTGGGCGGTTCTGATCGTGGTGTTTTTCTCGGCTTCGGGCTCGCAGTTGTTCACTTATATTTTGCCGGCGTTTCCGCCGCTCGCGCTGCTGATTGGCGAAACTTTTTCCGCTTGGTGGGCCGCCGAGGCGGCGCCGGGGATTCGGCCCGGTGTATGGGCGGTCGCAATCGCGCTGCTCTTGCTGGTCGCCGCGGGGCTCGGTGCGCCGCAGCACCGCCTGGAAAGATATTCCAATTGGCCGAGCTCGAATACTCCGAGCGACGATACGACGATTCCCTCGACGCGACTCACTTCCTACCCGGATCTGGAAAAACTCGCGCCGTATATTTACGCCCAGGCCGCGGTGCTGCTTTGCGGCGCCATCGCGGTGTTCTCGGTCCGCCGCCGCGGCCTCAGCCGGATATTTCCGGTGCTCGCGACGACCAGCGCGTTGTTTTTGATCGTGATGGACAGCGGGTTCCCGCTACTGGACGACCGTCGTTCGGTCAAGACGCTCGCGCTCGCGCTGAAGCCCGCGCTGGGTCCGGCGGACGAGGTCGCGACTTACCGCACGTATTACCAGGATCTGCCGGTCTATCTCGAGCGGCGCGTGACGGTGGTCGAGTGGAGAGGGGAGCTGGCTTTCGGCGCCGAGGTCGAGGATACGAGCGCCTGGATGATCGACGACGCAACGTTCTGGCGGAGATGGAGCGGTGCGGCGGCGATGTATGCCGTCACCGACCGCGAGAACTACGATCAATTAGTTGCCAATGGGCGGCCGGTCCATTTACTTATGAAGAGTCCCTACAATGTGGTCGTGACGAATCATCCGCGCGTGATCAGATAAAAAAGCGGCGCGGCGACGATGCGATACCAAGCAAACGGCACGAGGCTCCAGCGGTTGAGCATGCGCACGAAGGCGCGGATGGTGAGCAGCGCCACGATGAACGCCACGAGAAAACCCAGCGCCAGTTGCGCCGCGTCGCCCGCATTCAACGCCTGCCGCATTTTTAACAGATCGT
Source organism: Binatia bacterium (assembly GCA_036506735.1). Taxonomy (GTDB): domain Bacteria; phylum Desulfobacterota; class Binatia; order UBA9968; family UBA9968; genus JAJPJQ01. Next base: position 15,283 of record DASXRG010000343.1, read on the forward strand.
AGCCCGTTGCCGCCGCCATGATCGGCACGGCGATCAGGAACGAAAACTCGGCGGCGCTTTTGCGATCGAGCCCGAGCAGCATGCCGCCGACGATGGTCGCGGCCGACCGCGACGTGCCCGGCCATAAGGCCAGCGTTTGGAAAAGGCCGATGCCCAGCGCCTGGCCGAGCGAGATCGTGTCGAGCGGCGCGGTGGGCCGGCGCCGTACGTAACGCTCGGCGATCAAGATCGCGATCCCGCCGACGAGCAACGCCAGCGCGACCGCCCCGGGCGTGAAAAGATATTCTTTGATCGCGTGGCGCCCGAGATATCCCAGGACGAGCGCCGGCAAGGTCGCGAGTCCGATCCGATACAGCCCCGACCATCCATCGAGCGCCGACTCGAGCGCGGCGAACGGTTCGCCGCGTCCCGGAATCAGGCGCACGAAGCGGTCGCGGTAGAGCACGACGACCGAGAGAATCGCGCCGAGCTGTATCGCCACTTCGAAGGTGGAAGCTTTTTCCCCGACGAAACCCAGCAGCGCGCCCACAATGATCAAATGACCGGTGGAGGAGACCGGGATGAACTCGGTGAGTCCTTCGACGACGCCCAGAATGACGGCGATGGCCCAGCTTGCCAAAATATTTCCTCTAGCGGGCGGGCGTTTTCGCCTTGCGCTTTTCGTTGATGAATTTGATGATGGCCGGAAGCAACGAGACGAAAATCACGATCGCGATGATCAGGTGCAGGTGCTTGTCGATATCCGGGATCATCTTGCCGAGAAAGTAGCCGGCCAGGGTCGTGCTCAAGACCCAAAAAACCGCTCCCACGACGTTGTACATGGCGAAGCGGCGATAAGTCATGCCGGCGACGCCCGCGACCACCGGCGCGAAGGTCCGGACGATCGGCACGAACCGGGCGATGACGATCGTAAAGCCGCCGTACTTTTCGTAGAACTCCTTGGCGGTCAGAATGTGCTTGCGACGGAATAGGAGCGAGTCTTCGCGCGTGAAGATCTTCGGCCCGGCGCGGGCGCCGATCGTATAGCCGACGGCATCGCCGATGATCGCCGCGAGACTGACGACGATGTCGAGCGTCCAGATATTCAGGTCGCCGCGGGCGGCGAAAATGCCCGCCGTGACGAGCAGCGAATCGCCGGGAAGAAAAAAGCCGACGAAAAGACCGGTCTCCGTAAAGACGATCACGGCGATCGCCGCGAGACCGCCCACGCGCACGAGACTTTCTACGTCGTAGATCTGGTGGAACCAGTCCCAGAGAAATTCCATCTAGTTCTGCCGGAACGCGGGTGTGGTTTGTTCTCGACGGGTCATTCGAATCTTTCGACTGTAAATCATAACGCCGGGCAAGTCAAAGAAAATGGCGGCGACATTGACACCCTGGGACAAAAATGGGAATTCCCTGTATGATTGCAGTCGGCGCTTATGCAGCTAGCTTTCAAGGTCGACGTGGATACGCGCATCGGTCTCAGCGAAGGCGTGCCGCGGCTGCTCGACTTGCTGCGGCGCTACGACGTGCGCGCGAGTTTTTTCGTCAGCTTCGGTCCCGACCATTCGGGGCGGGCCATTCGCAGGATTTGGCGGCCGTCGTTTCTGCTCAAGATGATGCGCACCCATCCGCTGCGTTTGTACGGCCTCAAGACTCTGCTGGCGGGAACGTTGCTTCCATCCGCGCCGATCGGCGCGGAGAATCCCGACCGGCTCCGCGCGATTGTCGCCGCCGGCCACGAGCTGGGAATCCACGGTTACGATCACGTGCGCTGGCAGGACCGGCTGGAAAAGATGAATCCGGCGGAGATCGAAGCGGAGTTGCGGAAGAGCGTGAGCGCGTACGAAAACATTTTCGGGGCGCGCCCGCTGAGCACCGCTGCGCCCGGATGGCGCTGTACGCCGGAGAGTCTCGCGGCGCAGGACAAGCTCGGCTTCTCCTATGCCAGCGACGTGCGCGGGATGAGACCGTTTTTTCCCGTGCACAACGGCCGCGCGTTCAAGACGCTGCAAATTCCGACGACTCTGCCGACGCTCGACGAGCTGATCGGACGCGCACCGCGCGTCAACGAGGTTCTTCTCGCTTCGCTGCGCGAAGGCTTGAACGTGCACACGGTGCACGCCGAGGTGGAAGGCAGACCGCATCTTTCGCTGTTCGAAGATTTTCTCAAAGAGATCCGCCGCCGGCGGGTGGAGACGGTGCTCCTGAGCGAAGTCGCGGCTAAAATGGCGGCGCGGGGCGCGGCGGCGTTGCCCAGGATGCCTGCGACCAAAGGGCATCTTCCCGGCCGCAGCGGCTGGGTGAGTTGTCAAGGGGAATAAGTATCCACCACAAAACTTGGCGGATCAGCCTCAGGCTGAAAAAGGCAAACGGTGAGTTCTAAGCGGAAAGAATTTCTGCCGTTGTCGCGGCCGACAATCGGCGAAGAAGAAATTCACGAGGTCGTCGAGACGCTGCGCTCCGGCTGGATCACCACGGGTCCCAAGGTCGAGCTCTTCGAACGGCGATTTCGCGAGCACCTCGACATGCCCGAGGCGGTCGCGGTCTCCTCGGGAACCGCCGGGCTTCACCTCGCCTTGCTCGCGGCCGGGATCGGCGCCGGCGACGAAGTCGTCACCTCGACGATGACGTTCGCCGCGACCGCGAACGCGATCGTTCTGTGCGGCGCCCGCCCCGTGCTGGCGGACTGCGATGGCGAGACCTTGAACATCGACCCGGCCGCCGTCCAGAACCGCATTACGAAGAAGACGAAAGCGATCATGCCGGTCCATTTCGCCGGCCAGCCGTGCGCAATGGACGAGTTGATGGAAATCGGCCGGCGGCGCAATGTGCCGCTGATCGAAGACGCGGCGCACGCGCTCGGTGCGGAATATCGCGGCAAAAAGATCGGCGCCGTCGGCGACGCGACGGTTTTCAGCTTTCATCCGATCAAGGCGATCACGACGGGGGAGGGCGGACTGGTGGCGACGCGCAACGCCGAGTGGGCCGACCGCATGCGGCTGCTCAGGTTTCACGGCATCCGGACCAGCGCTTGGGAGCGCCAGGCGGGGGGAAAGTCGCCTCTGTATGCGATCGGACTGCCCGGTCTCAAATATACGATGATGGACCTGCAGGCGGCGCTCGGCATTCATCAGCTCGCAAAACTCGAGCGCTTCGTCCAGCGGCGCGCCGCGTTGGCCGGGCTTTACCAAACGGCGTTCGAGAAGGTCGAGCGCATAAAACCTCTCGGCATCGCGCCGTATCCGCACCAACATGCCTGGCATCTTTTCGTCGTGCGGTTGGAGCTGGAGCGGCTGGAAATCAACCGGAATCGCTTCCTCGAGCTTCTGAAGGAGAGGGACATCGGCGCGGGAGTTCATTTTCCCGCGATCCATCTGCAGCCCTACTATCGGGAAAGCTGCGGCTATCGCGCCGGAGATTTCCCCAACGCTGAGAAAGCCGCGGAGCGGATCGTGTCGTTGCCGCTCTTTCCTGCGATGCGCGACGACGACGTGCGCGACGTGGTCGCGACGGTGGCGGAGATACTCGACGAGCACCGCAGGGATTGACGATGCCGATCTACGAATACCTCTGCCTCGACTGCAAAAAGTCTTTTTCTTTTCTCGTCGGAGTCGTCGCCGACTCCGGAGAGCCGGAGTGCACGCGCTGCGGCGGGAAGAAACTGCGCAAGCTCATCTCCCGGGTCGCGCGCGTGCGATCGAAGGACGCGTCGCTCGAAGATCTCTCCGATCCGAGCAAGCTCGGCGATATGGACGACCCCAAAGCCATGGCCCGCTGGGCTAAAGAGATGGGCAAGACTATGGGGGATAAAACCGGTGAAGAGATCCCTGAGGATTTTGACGAAATGATGGAAAAAGGGCCGGAGGGGGAAGGGGACGAGGAGTAGGCGTATAGCAACAACCTTCATCGTTGCCGAAATGGCTGGAACTTGAAACTCCTGGGCATTCTTGGTTAACTTCGCAACAAAAGCGATGCAACTGTCGTGACACCAACTCGAACGGAACCCCCAGCCGGGTCCGACCTCAAGACAGTTTTAGATTATCTCGAAAGCGTCGACTATCGTGAACGTCGCCAATTCCTTTGGCGCCGCGTTAAACCAAGAACTCCACACTATGACTCCCCCTGCTGAGGGACGGTTAACAGGCACGGACTGCACACATTGGCGGCAATTTTCTCAAGCCATCAAGGATAGACATCGGGCCCCATAGGCGCCTTGTTCTTCGAGAAGGTGTTACCGGAGTTAAAAAATAAGGTATAGTCGCCGCCGTTATATACGCCGCCGCCGCGGGAGGCCACATTACCGGAGACGATGCTCCCGGTGAGGGTGAAGGAGTGATCGTTCAAGACGCCGCCACCAAGGCTGGCCGAATTTTTCGAGATTGTACTGTTCGCGATAGAGAGGGTGCCCAAGCCAAAGCCGTTGTATACGCCGCCACCACCCGCACCAGCGTGATTCCCGGTGATGATGCTGTCCGTAATGTGTAAGTAGTTGCTGCTTATTATGCCCCCGCCAATCGACTCGGCGGAGTTTTTCGAGATGGTGCTGCGGGTGATACGGACGGTATCTCCATAGCTAGCTATGCCCCCGCCGTATCTAGCCGTGTTACGCGTGATGGTGCTGCCGTTGATAATGACATAGTCACCGAGGCTTAATATGGCCCCGCCATGGGAGGAGCCAGTATTTCCCGAGATCGTGCTGTTGTTGATGGCGAGAAGTCCGTGGCTGTTTATGGCGCCACCATTGCCGCCGGCGCCACCGCTCAGGGTCACATTATTGAGAGTGAGGTCCCCAAAAGTGCCCACGGTAATCAGACTAAATTCGGGCGCACCCTTTTGGCGGATAATTTTGGTTTTGTTGCCTTGGATGGTGATCTCGCTCGTAATCAGCAGCACGCCGGTCGGACCATAGGATGTATTGTAAGCCCTGGTGAGCGTTTGCGTGCCCTTCGGCAGAATAATTGTATCCGCGCCCGCGGGGTCGCCGGCTGCGCAGTCGATATGAACCTGTCCTGTAAGCGTGTCGTTGGCATTTCGAATCGCCTCGAAGAACGAACACTTGCCGTCTCCGTTAATGATTTCGGGAGGAGTTTTAGGAGAGACCGTGATTGTATTCGCCTGTGCTACACCTTGCCCGAGCACCAGCAGCAGCGCGGCGCCGGCCAAAGAATAGGCCAGCTTGCGCCGCCATTCGGGCGGAACCATCGCCAAGTCGCGCGAGCGCGCGAGGCTCCGCTGCAAGGCGCGCCGCGCGCTCCGCGGCAAGGCCCGCAGCTCGTTGTAGCGCGCGGCGAAGTCCGCGAAAAGTTCGTTGCCGCGCTCGGCCAAGAGCCGCTCCAGCCATGGAGCGTCGGCCGCGCGCACTACCTGCGTATCCCAAGCGGAGAGGACTGTTTCGTCGGCGGAAGCCGCATACGGTCGAAAGTAGTTCATAAGCCACTCCTGGCTGATGGCTGCAAGGCGAATTCGCGCGCACGCGGCGCAAATCGCCTACTATCGAGGAATTCTTTATAGCGGAGCGTCGGAGAAGTAAAGGGGCGCCTTTAGGGTCAAATCTTGGTTTTTGATATTAGGAGCGCTTCTATATCGCGAGTCCACTTCTTCACTTTAGAATCTCGCTCCATCCTCTCCCTAATCCTGCCTCGCTCATGGCTTACCTGCGTGTAGTCCATTCCCCCTAACTCCCTTCCAACGTCCCTCTGCTTGATCCCACAATAGCGGTACATCATCTCCATCACGAGCGCCCGCTGGTCCCGATACCCGCTGCGCTTCTTTGTTAAATCCTGAACCTCTATCTGAAAATACCTCGCTGCTTTCCTCAGCACGTCCTCAGGCCCCCTCTTCTCCAACGCCTTCAACGAAGGCCGCTCCTTGTCTTGTAGCGCCCCCTCGTTCTTCATCCACTTCCCTTTCACTCTCTCCCAGAAGCCCTCTTCACCTAAGATCACTTGCCCCTCAAGA
>DASXRG010000344.1:0-32252 GCA_036506735.1 Binatia bacterium
GGAAAGGAGAATAGCCATGGAATTTCTTCAGAACAACTGGACTTGGATTTTGGTTGTTGTGTTTTTCGTGTTGATGTTTGCTTCCGGCCTGGGCTGCGGCGGATGCCGCGGGCATGCGCATGGAAGCGCAGACGATAAGAAAGGGAAAGAGCGCGGCGGCAGTCGAGGATGTTGTTAGGCTTTATCTGGGCAAGCCCGATCAGCCTGGTATGGGGGCGCCTACAGGAGGTGACTTATGAAACTTAAAGTCTGGCCGTTTGGTCTGGCAGTGGGAATTGTCGTAGCGGTGTCGTTTACTATTTGTGCGTTTTTCGTCGCCGTCGCACCGGAAGCGACCGCGGCGTTCATTGGATATCTGTTGCATATCGATCTCTCTGAAGTGACCCGGCCGGTAACGTGGGCGAACTACTTCGTCGGCGTCACGGTGGTAAGCCTATGGATAGCCTTGTGGGCTGCTGTTGCAGCTAAGCTGTACAACCTTTTTTCAAAGTGACACGGAAGGCCGTTATGTCGCCGAAGCCCTATCACGATGAGACGAGTGCTCTGGTCCGCGCCCCCGCGGACAAACTATTCGCCTTCCTGGACGATCACGCCCGCCTGTCCTCTCACATGACCCGCTCCTCGTGGATGATGGGCGGCGGCCGGATGAGCATCGAGTTCGACGAGGCTCGCGGACAGCGTGTCGGCTCGCGAATCAGATTGAGCGGAAAAGTTTTCGGTATCGAGTTGTCACTCGATCAGATCGTGACCGAGCGAAACCCACTCGATCGTAAAGTCTGGGAAACTATCGGCGCGCCGAAACTTCTGGTGATCGGCCGTTACCGGATGGGATTCGAAATAACAGCGCAGGTGGATAACTCATTGCTCGGCGTCTTTATCGACTACAGATTGCCGGACGCTCCGCCCGCGCGCTGGCTCGGTTACTTGTTTGGCGGATACTACGCGAAGTGGTGCACGCATCGGATGGTCGACGACGCGGTAAAACATTTCGCGGAGGAGGAGAGGAAAGATGGCTAACGAAACCCGATCCGGTTCCAAGAGCTGGCTCGGCTCGCCCGACGTTTTTCCCTCGCCCGGACTTCAGCTCCATAGCGACCATATCCAACCCGGCGGAAATGGAAGATGAAGCAGACGGTCGAAGACGGCTTCCATAAATATCCATGAAACCGCAGTCAGTGAAAGCGTGATGATCCAGCCTTCTTTTCCCACGAGCTTGAGGTAGAGAAAAACAAATAGCGGCACGGCGAGTAGGAAGCCGACCAGAAGAATCAAAATCAGAAAGCCGAAGGTCCAGCCGAGGATCATCCAGGTCCTCCGCTGCGCGACCGCCGGATCGACGTCGGTAGTGAACTGAAAATCGACCGCGTTTCCCTCCTGCCGCTTCTCTCTCCCGAAAGCACTGAGAAGCATTTCGACCGCGGCCAGAATCACGAGCGGCGCTCCGATCACTCTGGGGAACAGCGCGGTCTTGAACGGCCAATGGAGCGACGCGTAAAGCGCATAGCCGCCGAGAACGACGACGGCCAGGCTGAAGAGAACGCGGAGATTGACGTGGATCTTCATGCGATCGCCTCGTCGATTTGAGATTTTCTCTCGCGCATCTGGAGAAAGGGATAGGTCACGACGACCAAAGTGATCGCGAGAAGCACCAGCACCACGGGCCGGTGGAGCCAGGCGCCGCTGTAGCGGATCGTCGAAATATAAAAATTGTTCTCGGCGATTTTGCCCAGGACAAACCCCAGTACCAGCGGCGCCCGCGGCCAGCCGCAGCGGATCATCACGTAACCGACCAGGCCGAAGATCAGAAAGACAAGCAAATCTCCGACGTGATTGTTCGAGGTGTAAGCGCCGATGAACGCGAGCAGCAAAATGAACGGAATCAGGATCGATCCGCGAATCATGGTGAGCTTGGCGAGCTGATTGAGAAAAACCAGGCTCACGGCGACCGTGATGACGTTGGCCACGACCATGGTCCAGACCATCGAGAACGTGAGCACGAGGTGCTTATCGAGCATGTCGGGACCGGGGATGATTCCCTGGAGAAAGAAGGCGCCGAGCAGGATCGCCATCGACGAGCTGCCCGGCACGCCGAAAGCGATTGTCGGGATCAGCGAGCCGCCTTCTTTCGAATTGTTCGCCGCGCCCGGCCCGAGGACGCCGCGCACGTCTCCTTTGCCGAAGCCGCTGCGCTCGGTCGAGTCGCGCGCGCTCTGAGTCGCGTGACCGTAGGCGATCCACTGAGCCACGCCGCCGCCGAGCCCGGGGAGAATCCCGATGAAGGTTCCGACCAGGCTGCAGCGCACGGTGAGCCAGAAGTGGTGGAAGGTGTCTTTGACTCCTTGCCAGACACCGCGGTTCAGATTTTTCTCGGAGATTTCTCCGGCGATGGAAGTGCCGCGCACGGCGAGATCCATGATCTCCGGTATCGCGAACAATCCGACGAGCACCGGGACAAGGTCGAGCCCGCTCCAGAGATAGAGCTGGCCGAAGGTGAAACGCTGCACGCCGCCCTGCGGATCCTGGCCGACCAACGATACGAGGAGCCCCAAAAGCCCGGCGAGAAATCCGCGCAAGAGCGCGCGTCCTCCCTGGCCGCTCAGCGAAGAGATGAACGCGATGCCGACGACGGCGAGCATAAAAAGCTCGGGCGCGCCGAACGTGAGCACAAGCGGGCGAACGACCGGGATCGCCAGCGCCAGCGCGAACGCGCCGATCAGCGCGCCGACGAGAGAGCTCATCAGCGCCGCGCCCAAGGCTCTTCCGGCTTCGCCCTTTTTCGCCATCGCGTGGCCGTCGAGGATGGTCGCCGCCGTGCTGCCTTCGCCGGGGACGCCGAAAAGAACGGACGTAATATCGCCGGTGGTCGCCGTGACGGAGTGCATGCCGAGGAGAAAGGCGAACGCCTCCACGGGATTCATCTTGTAGATAAACGGAAGCATGAGCGCGAGAGTGGTTGCGCCGCCCAACCCCGGCAGGAGACCCACCCAGAAGCCCAAAAAAATTCCGAGCAGCATCATGAGAAACGTCTGCCACTCGAAAATCACGACCAGACCTTGAACGAACGCATCGAGCATGAGGCGTCCTCCGGATCGCTAATCGCCGAACCTGATATACTTCGCGATCTCTTGCACCACCTCAGGAGGCTGCTTGAGAACCTCGCGGACGAGCTTGAGCGACTCCTCGGCGCTCACATAGTCGACCGGCAGCTTGCCTTTCTTGGCGTCGGCGAGGAGCTCCTTGTCCTGAGTTACTTTGGCAAAAGCCTCACGGAGTATTTTCACGACCTCGGGCGGGGTTCCCGGCGGCGCGGCATACGGCCGGTAGATCGCTTCCGGCGTCGAGCGGATCGCCAAGATGGCCTTTCCCCTCGCGCTGGTCGCGAGATCTTCGTCCACCGGAAGCTTCTCGATCTCCGGGACGCTCACGCGCGTGCGCACCAGCGGCCGGACGAGACCGCGTTCGATAAAAGGCAAGATCGAGGCGTACGATCCCGCGCGCCCATCGACTTCTTTACGCTCGATAGCGAGCATGACGTCCGCACTGGAGGAGTAGCCCGGAATGATCTTGACGTTGATCCCGGCAAATTCTTTTAACAGCGCGGGGAAATCGAACGTGGAGCTGCCGGGCCCGGTGGCGCCGATAATGACGGGCTCTTTAGCTTTTCTGAGGTCGTCCACGGTTTTAAACGGAAGATCGGTTCTGACCGTCAATACCGCGGCATCGTTGGCGAGGCTGCCGATCCAACTTAATTTTGTCAGGTCATAGCTCACGCCTTCGACCCGCGTCAACTGGGCGATGACGAGGCCGTTGTTGAAGGTGCCGATGGTCAAGCCATCGGGCTTGGCCGCGCCGTAAAGATGGTTCGCGCCGATGATGCTGTTGGCGCCCGGCATACTTTGAATCACGATCGTGGGATTACCGGGCAAATACTTGGGCAGGTGCTTCGCGATCAGGCGCGCATAGCTGTCGTATCCTCCGCCCGGCTTGTAGCCGACTACAATCGTGAGGGTCTTTCCCTCGTAATAACCGGCGCCGTAAGCAAGAAACGGAACTAAAAGAAAGGCAAAAAACAAAGTCACCGCATTTGCTTTGCGCATGGCCTTTACCTCCAAGAGTCAGCTTTCATTCTCTACATCGCGGGGACATCCTCGTTTTCTCGGCGCCTCAGCAGTTGCCCGGCTCGTAGGCGCACAGCGGGTCGGCCTCCAGCGGATCGCCGTGCCGCGCGTAGGCGCGCGCGCGCGAGCCGCCGCAGATCTCTTTGAACTCGCACCGTCCGCACTTCCCCTTGAACAGCCGCGTCTGCCGGATCATCTTGAACAGATTCGAATGGCGGTAGAGATCGACCACGTCCGTGGCGCGCACGTTCCCCGCCGACAGCGGCAGAAAGCCCGAAGGATAGACCGAGCCCGTGTGCGAGATGAACATGACGCCATTGCCGTCGCGAATGCCGAAGCCGCGGCCAACCGGACTTTTCTCGATCGCCGAAAGCGGGATTCCGCGCGCCCGCATGCGCGTGAGCGCCACGCGGCGGAAATGCGGCGCTTCGGTCGTCGCTACCGGGAAAGGAGAGTCTCGGGAAATTTCACAGAGCCAATCATGCAGCGACTCGCACTGCTCGGGCGTCGGTTCGCTCAACGTCCGCCCTCTCCCCACCCCGATCAAAGTGAACAGCTTCCAGCGCATGAGCGGCAGCGAGCTAAGCAGGTTGTAGATTCTGGTAAGATCCCCCAGCGTCTCGGCGGTGACCAGCGTATTGACTTGCAAGCGCAGGCCGGCGCGCAGCGCGTCCCACGCCGCGTTGAGCGTGCGCGTGAAGCAGCCGGAAATGCCGCGGATGCCTTCATGCTTCTCCGCAGTCGAACCGTCGAGGCTCAGGCTGATGCTCTCGACGCCGGCATCTTTGAAGCGCTGGAAAACGTCGCGTGTGAGCAGTTGCGTGCTGCTGGGCGCAACCGAGACGGTCAAGCCGAGGCGCGCCGCGTAATCGATCAGCGAATATAGATCGGGGCGCTTGAGCGGGTCGCCGCCGGTGAGAACGAGATGGCCGCCGCGCTCGCTGAAGGAGCGGATGCGCTCCAGCAGCGCTTCGCCTTCCGCGGTGGTGAGCTCGCGCGGATCGCGCTCGGCGATGGCCGCCGCCCGGCAATGGCGGCAGGCGAGGTCGCAGGCTCGGGTGAGCTCCCAATAAACGAGCAGCGGCGCGCGCGCATAGACAAAGCGGCTCGGCGTGCCGGACGAAACTTCACTTTGGAGTTGCGTCATCATCTTACCGCTTTTCCTCCGGCCGCCGTTGCTGCGCTGCCTCCATCATCTGCCGGCAATGCTCCATCATCTGCGCCATGTCCGGCATCCCTTGCATGCCTTGCATCATCGCGCCCATCTGGTCCATGGATTTCATCCTGCCCTTTTCACCCATCCCCAGCATCGGACCCATATGCCGCGGCATGGAAGCCGGTGTTTCAGAGGATGTCTCCTGAGCTGTAACCATGGCCCCTGCAAAAAACACCGCCGTAACCAGCACGGCCCAAAATACTTTTTTCATCGCTCGTACCTCCTTTCAATTTGAGATTGAGCTTCTCGATGCTGTCGCGCACCCGGGAAGCGGAACGAATCACCCATCGTCTTTCTTCGTCCGTAAGCTCTATCTCGACGATTCCTTCCACTCCTCCCGCGCCCAGCTTGGCGGGCACGCCGAAATAGATGTCGCTCAGCCCGTATTCACCGTCGAGATAAGCCGAGCACGGAAGTATTCTCTTTTGGTCCTTGACGATCGCTTCGGCCATCTCCGCCACGGCAACGCCCGCAGCGACGAATGCTCCGCCGGTCCCGGGAGCGCTGCCGATCCCGGCGGCCTTGATCGTCCGGTCGATGATCTTTTGAATTTGATGGCATGCGAGAAGCTGCGCGATCGGAATACCCGAGACGGTGCAGTAGCGCGGGAGCGGCACCATCTCGTCGCCGTGCCCGCCCAGAACCAGGGCTTGAACATCCCTGGCCGAGATTCCCAGTTCCTCGGCGAGCAAAGCGCGCAAGCGGCAGGAATCGAGCGCGCCCGACGCACCGACGACGCGGTTGCGCGCCAGCCCGCTCATGCGCCAGGCGAGATAGGTCATCGCATCCACGGGCTCGGTAGCCACGATCAGCACGCAGTCCGGAGACCAGCGGACCGCCTCCTGCGCCGCCGCTTCGACCGTTTTCCCGTTGACGGGCAGCAGATCCTCTCGGCTCGTCCCGGGCGTGGGCGCTGCGCCGGCGGCGATGATCACGACATCCGAATCCGCCGTCTCGCCGTATGCCGCGGCGCCGACGATCTTGAGATCGAATTTGCCGTCCGGCGCCGATGCCAGGAGATCCGCCGCCTGCCGCTCCGCCAATCCCTCGATCATGTCCACGAGAACGATGTCGCCCAACTCTCGCGTCGCAATCCATCGGCCGACGGAAACGCCCAAACTGCCCGCGCCGATAACGCTGATCTTTGCTCTTTGAGCCATGAAGATTCCCCGTATCCGCGAAACCTCTGCCAAAGAAAGTCGAGCAAGACCTATGCCACGTATCGTGCGCCAAAAGTGCAAGCATTGAGACGCAAGACAGGTAAGCCGGCCGCGGCCCTTCTTAATTCCAATAAAATTTTCCCTTTTCTTTGCAGAACTAAGAATTGAAGGCAAGTTCTACGCTGGAAACCGGCGCCGGTTTTTGGCCTCGCTTTTGCTCAACTGAAAATCGTCTCGTCGAGAAAAGGAGGCTTGCCATGATCATGCCGGTGATCGCCGTCGTCGCGATGCTTGTCCTCGGCGCGTTGTTCGTTCTGATTCCGGTCGCCTGCGATACTTACCGTCGCTTCAGTCGAAGGCTAATCCTCAACTGTCCCGAGACGAACCTCATGGCTCGGATCTGCATCGACGCGCGTCACGCGGCCTGCTCGTCGCTCTTCGGGCCTGCGCGACTGAAGGTCAGCGACTGCACGCGTTGGCCGATGCGGAAAGACTGCGCGCAGGATTGCCTGAGCCGGTTGTGAGCGCGACTGGAGGCGCGAAAACAATGAAAGCGAGCGCGGAGCCGATCCAAACGCCTGTGGGCCAAAAGCTGAACCCCGACCAGCAGCGGGAGGTTTGTGCCGCATGCCTCGACCAGCACGTCGAGGCGGAAAGCGGCATCATGGAAGAGTATCGAGCATTGGCCGGCCCCATCGAGGGCGGCCCGATACGATTTCTGATCGATTTCATTCTCCACGACGAGGAGCGCCATCACGGCCTGCTGCGCATGATGGCCAAATACCTGCGGATAAAAAACCGCCGTCTGCGCGACGTGCCGTGGGTGATCGACCCTCAGGAACTCGCGCGGCATATGCAAAAGCTCCAGGAACATGAACGGGAAACGATCGCGGCCTGCCGCGACTTGAAGAAGCAAATTCCTCCGGCCGAGAGTGAGTTCTTCGCCGCGCTGCTCGACGCGGTCATTCTCGACAGCGAGAAGCACCAGAGGCTGCTGCTGGCGGTGGAGCGAATCGCCAAGTCGAACGATCGCGGATGAGAACGGATTTCCGGCCGTTTCCACAACCCGCCTAACGCCGGCGTTTTTCCACCTCCAATAAAACCCTCCTCCTTTCTTTGCAGAAGTAAGAATCGAATCGCGCCGCGACGGGAATTTTCCCAGTTGTCCCGAGTTGTCGATGCTTGGCCTTCGTTTTGCTCAACCAATCGACGGAGGCACCGAAAGAATTCCACCGAAGGAAAAAAGGCCGTGACGTGAAAACATCTTCTCCGAAATCCGCCATGAACGGTTCCCTGATCACGGCGCTCTCCGCCGGCGCCCTGGGGACACTGCGCGGCGCGGTTTCAGGAGCCGTCCATGCATGCCGCCGCTCGCAGGATCGCTGGATTCCGCAGGGCTACGCCGCCGCTTTCGCCCGCTTCTCCCACAGCACGCGGGCGAACTTGTTGTTGTGCGACCATTTGTACGTGACCTTGCCGCCGCGCGCTTTCTCGAGACACCGCCCCAATCGCTGCGCCAGGTTCTCCGTCGTCGTCGTGACTTTCCATCCGGCGCCGTTGGCCGCGATCACGATGATCCTTTCGAGCGGATTGTTGGCCCGCGCTCTTTCCTCGGCATTCCTCAGCAAGTGAAGAATCTCGTCGCTTTCTTCCGGCGCGACTTCCACGAGGAGAAGCTCGCCCAAGGAATGTTGGTCGCCTATCTTGCGGCAGCCCGGACAAAAAACGACTTGGAATCCGTCGCCGAACTCGGCCGAGTCGCGCACGTCCGCGGGCGGCGTGAGAGTCCAGCGCCTGCGGTAATAAACCGCGCCGCAGGTTTTACAGTAGAGGATCCCTTTGGGCGTCCAGCGTGACAGATAGGTGTCTCGCTCGAGGTCTCTTTTTTTATAGGCGGTTCGGTACGGTTTCGCCAATTGAGTCATAAAAGCTCCTTTCCGTTCGATGATGGCCGTCTAAATCACCCGCTCGACCATCAGCGCCACCGCTTCGCCGCCGCCGATGCAAAGGGCCGCGACGCCGCGCTGCTCGTTGAAATCGATCAGCGCGTGGACCAGGGTCGTCAAGATGCGCGCGCCGCTGGCGCCGAGCGGGTGACCCAAAGCCACCGCGCCGCCGCGCGCGTTGACTTTGGCCGGATCGAGTCTCAGGATCCGGTTGACCGCGATCGATGCGACCGCGAACGCCTCGTTGATCTCGAAAAGATCGACGTCGCGCGGGGCACAGCCGGTCTTGCGCAACAACGACGATATCGCATCGGCGGGCGCCAGGGTGAACCACTCGGGCTCGCGCGCGCAGCCGGCGGACGCGACGATCCTGGCGAGCGGCCGCAACCCCAGCGCGCGCGCCTTTTCCGCCGCCATCAACACGAGGGCGGCGGCGCCGTCGCTAATCGAGGAAGCATTCCCCGCGGTGACGGTCCCGTCGGACCGAAAGGCGGGCTTGAGCGCTTTCATCTTGTTCGCGTCGAATTTTTTCACCGCCTCGTCTTCCACGACCACCGCGCGTTGGCCGTTATGTTGGCTCGTCGCCACCGGCGCCATCTCATGAGTGAAATCGCCGCAGAGTTGCGCCGCGCGCGCGCGCTGATAGCTGATCGCGGCGAATTCGTCCTGCTCGGCGCGCGATATGCGAAATTCATCGGCGCACAGCTCGGCCAGCGCCCCCATGTGAAAATCCATCGTCGGATCCCAGAGCCCGTCCTTGATCAGGCTGTCCACCATCGTCGCGTGTCCCATGCGGTAGCCGGTGCGCGCGCGCTCCAGCAGATAGGGCGCGTTGCTCATGCTTTCCATGCCGCCCGCGACGACGACTTCCGCCTCGTCGAGCAGGATAGCCTGCACGCCGAGCATCACGGCCTTCAGGCCGGAGCCGCAGACTTTGTTGATCGTCGTGCATCCGACCGCGTCGGGCAAACCCGCCGCGAGCGCGGCCTGCCGTGCCGGCGCCTGGCCGACGCCGGCAGAGAGGACGTTGCCCATGATCACCTCGTCCACATCGGTTCCGGCGAGACCGGCACGGGTGAGCGCCTCCGAGATAACCGTGCTGCCGAGCTGCGCCGCGGAAACCGAAGAAAGAGCGCCGTTGAGTCCTCCGATAGGAGTCCGGATGGCGCTGACGATGACGGCTTCCTTCATCGGCTTGCCGAGATGAAATTCGCCGCAGGTTGCCGCACCGAGTACGAGCCGCCGGGTCTGGAAGAACGGGAAAACGTCGCGCGCAAAAATTGCTCCACCTCGGCGCTCAGCTCGGCAACCGGCGCCTCCGTGTTGAGCGCGAGATAGGCCGGCGAGTCGACGAAGGGCTCCAGGAGCTCTCTTTGCTTCAGGTAAACCGTCCAGTCGCCGTCGGAAATATCTCGCCCTTCCCTGCTCCGCCGGACGAGCCGTTCCTGGATGATTCCGTCCTGCGAATGACAGTAAACAACCGCTACCGGCGCGCCGTGCCTTTCGGCCGCGTGGAAGATGGCCGAGCGCTGGGCGGCTTTTTGGAACGTGGCATCGACGATCACGGCCTCGCCGGCGGCCAACCGTTTCTCCGCTTCCGCCGCCATCTTGCGATAGACCTTGGCGGTCATCGACGGACTATAGATGCCGTCGCCGTACGGTACCGGCTGCCGCCCGGCCGTTCCGGCCAGATTCTTGCGGAGAACATCGGAGCTGATGACGGCCGCTCCCAGCCGGCCCGCCAGCGCGCGCGCCAGGGTCGACTTGCCGCTGCCGGTCAGCCCGCAGAGCACAACGACGAACGGCTTCAGCTCGCGCCACGTGTAGCTGTAGGCGAGATCGAAATACCGCGCCGCCTGGCCTCTCGTCTCCTCCGAGATCAACGAATAAACTTTTCCGCGCACCAGGGCGCGATAGCATTGATAGAACGGCAGCAGCTCCGGCAGTTCCCGATCTTCCGCCAACTCGAGATAACGCCGGAGGAATTCTCCGCCCAATTCTTTGGCGCCGCGCGCTTCCAGATCCATCAGCAGAAAGGCGACTTCCGACGCCGGGTCGATCGAGCGCAGCTTGGGGCTGAACTCGACGCAATCGAAGATCTGGATGCCCTCGGGCGCGAAGCATACGTGCTCGCAATGGAGATCGCCGTGCAGCTCGCGGACGCGCCCCGCGCGCTCCCGGCGGAGCATCAGCGCGCCGTGCTCGTCGAAAAAACGGCGGCCAAAGGTCCGGATGGCGGCGAGGCTCTCGCCGTCGATCGTCCGGCCGACGAACGGAGCGAGGTCGGCCAGATTTTCTTCCCATATCTTTTGCGCGCTCGCTGGATGGCCGTAAGGATGCTTTCTCTGGCCCGTCGCGGCTTCGCGGTGAAACGGGACGAGGATTTCCGCCACCGCCGCCATCATCCGCGGCGTGACCTGGTAGCGCTCCAACAGGTAATCGAGCATCCGTTTTTCCGGCAGCCGGCGCATGACCAGAACGTATTCCGCCGGGCGAGCGTCGCTGCCCAACTGCCAGCCGTACTCGTCGCGCGAGATCGGCAGGATGCCCAAGTACACCGACGGCGCCAGCCGTCGGTTGAGACGGAGCTCTTCCTCGAGAAAAAATTTTCTTCGCGCCAGTGTGGAATAATCGACGAACGAGTAGCGCACGTTTTTCTTGATTTTGTACGCGAGATCGCCGGCGAGGAAAATGTGCGATATGTGGGTCTCGCGGTGCGTCACCTCGGCAGGCTCGCGGGGATAAAACGCCGGGTCGAGCATCGCCTGGACGAGAGGCGTCGAACACGGCCCGCCGCCGGGCATGAGTTGCGCTGGCTCCATAAATCCTCAGCTCCACGGACAAGGGAGAGCAATAACGGTGCCAGCTAAATTCTTCCGTTAGCGTGCCGTCATGGATGAATTTTTCTTAAACTCCGGAAAGAAAGGAAGGATATTCTCGGAAATGAAAGACTAGGATATACCCAGGTCTTCCAGTTTTCTGTAGAGCGACGAGAGGCTGATATCGAGGAGTCGCGCGGCTTCTTTTCTGTCCTGCCCGGCCTGGTCCAAGACGCGCAGGATGTGCTGTTTTTCGAATTGCCTGGTCGCGTCCTTCAGGTTCACAATAAAAGGAGGAATCGTCTCTTCCGCGTTCAACAACGCCGCCGGAAGATTCTTCAATGTGATCCAGTCGCTGTCGGCCAAGATCATGGTGTGCTCGATCACATTGTCCAGCTCGCGCACGTTTCCCTTCCATACGAGAGAGGCCAACGCTCGGATCACGTCGGGCTCGGCCCCCTTGAAGCTCTTCTTCAATTCGGGGTTGTGCTTTTGGATCAAATGCTCGATCAAGAGCGGTATGTCCTCGGGTCGCTCGCGCAGCGGCGGGATATGGATCTCCATGATGTTCAGCCGGTAATAAAGATCGTCGCGAAAACGCTTCTCCTCGACCTCCTTTTTCAAGTCGCGGTTCGTGGCGGCGACCACCCGCGCGTCGATGCGCCGCGGGCTGGTGCTGCCGATCGGCAGGATCTCCCTGGCCTCGAGCGCTCTCAACAGCTTGACCTGGAGGTGCTGCGGGATCTCGCCGATCTCGTCCAGAAAAATCGTCCCGCCGCGCGCTTTTTCGAATAGCCCCTCCTGGTTGGCGAACGCGCCGGTGAACGAGCCTTTCATGTGGCCGAACAGGAGACTTTCCAATAACGTCTCCGGCAGCGCGCCGCAATTTACCGGCAGAAACAATTTATCGTGCCGGTCGCTCAGCCCGTGGATCGCGCGCGCGACCAATTCCTTGCCGCTGCCGCTCTCTCCGGTGATCAAAACGGTCGCCTGCGTCGGCGCGACCTTCTTCACCATTTCCAAAACGTCGCCCAGCGCCTTGCTCTTGCCGATGATCTTACTGAAGTCGAAATCCATCATAAGGATGAAGACTCGCCCTTTTTTACCCTATCGTGACGAAATTTTCCAACGGCTGAGCCGGCGGGCTTGTCGCTTAAAATTGGAACGATGAGCCGATAGCCGAAAGGAAAGATTTTAGAGTTGGTCGGCGGCCGCCAGGAGTTTCGGATCGGTGCAGAAGTATCTGAGCGCGGCCTTGAGCTTCTGGCGCTGGACGCTTGCCGGCACGCCGAGATTTTCCAGAGTCTGAGCGATCTTCGGCCCGCCGAGCTGCAGCAACTTGCTATAGATCGCGTCGATCTCGGAAGTTTCGATCTCCAGGGCGCTCCTAAAAGCTTCCTCGACCGTGATCGACGGCGTGCCGCGCTGAAGGTACGAGTTTAAGTGAGCCTTCAGCCCGTCGGCCTTTTCCCTGCTAATGGTCGGGTCGAGCTTTTCGTCGTCGTAGTTTTCGATGACGCCTTTGCAGGCGATCAGGATCGCGCCGTGTTGCTCTTCCTGGCGCGCCATCTCCCACCAGAAATCCCGCAGCTCGGGCCGATCCATGAACAGATGAGAAAAACGAAAGTAGATCTTACCGACCAGCCGCTCGATCTCCGCGAACCTTTCCAGGGGGTCAAAACTCTCTACTGCCATCCACTAGGCCTCTTTAAGTTTTTGCCGCAGAAACTCCAGGATGTCAATATGCTTTTCCGTGTCGTCGATCATGCATCGAAGAAAGAGGGCAAAGACGCCGCGGTAGTAATGCTTGCTCTCTTTGATGAGCTCCTTGGATTCTCTTAGCCCTTCTTTTTCCAACCGGATAAAAGCTTCCGTGATCGCCAGAAGTTTCCCCTTAGCCTCGCCGATCTCATAAAGGCCTCGGATGGCGTCCTCGGGGGCGGTCCAGTTGAGGTCGCCTTTGAGCGTCGCGAGCATCGCATGCATCAGAGTACGGTGCTTCTCCTCGTCCGAGACGATGAGCTGGAGGAGCGTTTTGACCAGGGGGTTCTTGGTTTCGCCGACAATCCGCCTGTACTGCCGCAGAATCTTTTCTTCTTCCCCCTCGTGCGCCTCAAATTCATTCATCAGTCTTTCCACCGGGGAGATCTGTCCTTCGCCTTCACCTGATCCAGGCCCGTATAACATGTAATACTCGGGAATTTTGTCCATATCCATGATTTTGCCCCTTTCTGATTTATTCGACCCCATCGGCGCCTCCGGAATTTTCGTTCGCTACCCAAAGGCGGTGAGCAACGGGCATGCCAAGAAAAAAATCGTGAAGAAACCGGATCTTCAGCGCTCCCGACCAGCGAAGATTCTAAAAACTGAGAATTCCTGTCGCGCTTCTTCTCATTTTTAGGGAAGCTCGTTTTTCCACACGACCCTTTTCCATCCAACAACGCGAAAAATCCCTTGGCACATCGATTGCTGACCTGATTCAGCAGCCTGCAACCACGACCGTCGAGCAAAGGAGAGAACGACACGATTATGGCTTCATTAGATGGATTGGTCGCGCGGTATAAAGAGGTTCTCGAAGAATCGCCGCTGGAACCCGCCGTCAAGTGGAAGGAAAGTCGCCCGGGATCGAAGGTCGTCGGCTGCTACCCGGTCTATAGCCCCGTCGAGCTGATCCACGCCGCGGGGATGCTGCCGATCGGCATCATCGGCGGCGGCAATAGACTGGAGATCGCCCACGCCGACTCGCGCTTTCAGTCTTTCGTCTGCTCCATCGTAAAGAGCACCTTGGAGCTGGGGATGACCGACCGGCTGAATTTCCTCGACGGCATCGTCTTCCATTCAATCTGCGATCCGGCGCGAAATCTGGGCAGCGTTTTCAAACGAAACTTCCCTCAGATGATGGTGGAGTACATCCACTTTCCGCAAAACATGAAGTCGCGCTCCACCGCGGACTACCTCACTGCGGAATACAACCGACTCAAGAAGAGCTACGAAACTCTCAGCGGAAAAACCGTGACCGACGAAGATCTGCGACGGAGCATTCTCCTCTACAACGAGCAGAGAAAATGGCTCCGCGAGCTTTACCGCATCCGTAAAGAAACGCCGCAGAATCTCTCGACGGCCGAGAGTTATGTCCTGATGCGCATAGGAACCCTGATCCCGGTGGAGGAGCATATCGCCATTCTGAAAGAGGCGCTCGTAGAGTTGCGCAAGCGGGACGAAAAGCCCAAGGACCGCATCAAGGTCATTCTCGAAGGCTCGTTCTGCGAGCAGCCGCCGCTGGAATTGATCGAAGGGCTGGAAGCGGCGGGCTGCTACATTCTGGACGACGATTTCCTGATCGGCTGGCGCTGGGTTGTGGAAGATATCCCGACGGAAGGCGATCCGGTCCGGAACTTGGCGCGCGCGTACGTCGATCAAAGCGTCTACTCGGGCGTCAAGCACGACAGCCGCCAGCCCAAATCCAAGCACCTGATCGACAGAGTTCGCGAGACGGGCGCCGGCGCCGTGATCTTCCTGGCGGCCAAATTCTGCGAGCCCGCGCTGTTCGATTACGCCCTCTACCGCAGGACTTTGGAAAAAGAAGCGATCCCGCATCTCGCGCTCGAGTTCGAGGAGAAGATGTGGATCTTCGACAAATCGCGCTCGGAAGTCGAGACCTTCGTGGAATCCATGCTGTTCGATTGAAAAGGAGCCCTCCATGGCGCAAGCAGCCGAAGCGGTGAAGACGACCTACCAGGGGCAGATGCATCTCCTGCAAAAAGAGATCATGGGCCGCTACTTCGAGCGCCTCACGCGCGCGGCCAATCAAGGCGACGGCAAGGCCGTTTACATGCTGATCAGCGGCAACCCGGTCGAGCTGGTGCTCGCGTTCGACATGATCCCGGTCTATCCGGAGATCAACGCGCTGCAGCTCGCGGTGAAAAAAGTCGCGCTGCCTTTCATTCAGAAGGCGGAGGAGATGGGCTACTCGATGGACAATTGCGCCTACGTCAAGGCGGACGTGGGCATGTTTCACTCCGGCCGCAAGACGCCGTTCGCTACGATTCCCCTTCCCTCATTGATCCTGTGCAATTACGTCGGCTGCAACGTTTACCTCCAGTGGTTCGAGCATCTCGCCGAATATTCGGACGGCGAGCTTTACAACCTCGACATTCCGTTTCTGCACGGGGAATTCGACGAGCCGTCGGCGGCGGATATCACTTACGTCGTCCGCCAGCTCGAGGAGGTCATCGAAGCGTGCGAGCGCATCACCGGCAAGAGGTTCGACTACGCCAAGCTGCAACAGATCGTCTCGCGCTCGGCCGAGACCGGCGAGATGTGGGCGAAGATCAAGGCGCTCACGCAAAAAACCCCCTCGCCGTTCGATGCCTACTTCGATTCGGTGACGATGATGGCGCCGCTCTACTGTCTCAGAGGTACCGAGGAAGGGCTCAGGTTTTTCGAGACGGCGCTGAAAGAAATGGAAGAAAAGGTCGAGCTCGGAATGGGCCCGCTCCCGGAGGAGCGCTTCCGCTTCGTGATCGAAGGGCCGCCGCCGTGGCCCTACCTGCGCCAATTTCGCGATCTGTTCTCCAAGTGGGGCGCCGTGGCGGTAGCCTCGACCTACTCGACCGTGGGCGGCCTCTGGGAATTCGGCTTCAAGCACGATTTCAACCATCCGCTCGAATCGATCGCCGCGCACATGCTCAAATGGAATCTCACCAACCGGAGCTTCCTCCAGAGATACGAGCAGATCCACCGCTATGTGAAAGAGTGGCACGCCGACGCGCTGGTGATCCACTCGGTCAAGAGCTGCCGGCTGTTCTCCGCCGGGCAGGGAGACATGCGCGAGCATTTCACCAAGGATCTGGGGATTCCCACGCTGCTCGTCGAGTCCGACATCGAAGACCCGCGCTACTTCTCCGAGGCGCAGATGAAGAACCGGATCGACGCCTTTTTCGAATCGCTCGAGCACCAGAAACTAGTGAGAAGTGAGAAAGTGAGGAGTGAGAAGTGAGGAGCCGGCGAAAACTCAGAAGGGAATTTTCTCACCGCTCACTGCTCACTGGAGGGCGGGGCGAGCGATGCGACCCGAGGGGAGGATAAGATGATCTATGCCGCAGGCGTGGACGTTGGCTCCACACAGACCAAGGCCATCATCATCGACGCGAAGCGCGAGATCGTCGCCAGGGCTTTGACCGACACGGGCGCCAACGTCACGCGCGCGGCCAACAAGGGCTTCGCGGAGGCGCTCAGCGCCGCCGGTTTGCAGCGGGAGCAAGTGGCCTATGTCGTGGGCACCGGCTACGGCCGCTACAAGGTCACGTTCGGCGACGCGCAGATCACCGAGATCAGTTGCCACGCGCGCGGCGCGAGCTTCCTCTTTCCCAACACCCGCACGGTCGTCGACATGGGCGGGCAGGACGCCAAGGGAATCCACATCGGCGCCGACGGCGACGTGAAAGATTTCGTCATGAACGATAAATGCGCCGCGGGCACGGGACGGTTCCTGGCCCACGCGGCGGAAGCGCTTTCGCTTTCGCTCGACGACATCGGCGAAATCGCCATGCGGGCGAAAAATCCCGTTCGGCTGACCACCGTCTGCACCGTCTTCGTCGAGTCGGACATCATGTCGTATTGCGCTCAGGGAAAAAAGGTCGAAGATATCCTGGGCGGCGTGCACGGCGCGATCGCCGCGCGCACGATTTCGCTCGTCCGCCGGGTCGGCATCGAGCCGGAAGTGACGTTCACCGGCGGCGTCTCGCGCAACATCGGCATGGTGCGGGCGCTGGAAGAAAAACTCGGCATGAAGGTCAACGTGAGTCCGGATTCGCATTTTGTCGGCGCGCTGGGAGCAGCGATCTTCGCCCTCGAACGCGCAATGAAAGTTTCGAGTTCCGAGTTCCGGGTTCCGAGTTCAACGCGAGACCCGCAACCCGAAAGCCGAAACTGAAAGCGAGGTTTCCATGCTTTTCGTAGCCGGCATCGACATGGGCGCCAAAAGCACCAAGGTCATCGTCATGGATGGCGAGCGAAAGGTGCGCGGCCAGAGCGCGATCAGGACCCGGCCTGATTTTACCGCGGTCTCCAAAGACGCGCTCCGGATCGCGTTGGAGCAGGCCGGGATCAAAGAGAGCGACCTGAATTACGTCGCCACGACGGGATTCGGCCGCTACAATGTTCCGTTCCGCGACATCCAGATCACCGACATCACCTGCGTCGGACGCGGCGCGGTGTTTCTCTTTCCCAAGACCCGCTGCATCCTCGACATCGGCGCGCAGAGCACGCGCGCGATCCGCGTCCTGGAGAACGGCAAGGTCCACGAGTTTCGCACCAACGACAAGTGCGCGGCCGGGGCCGGCGGCTTCATCGAGCGCGCGTCGAAATATCTGGAGGTCACGATCGAGCAGGTGGGCGATCTGTCGATGCGCGCCGACAAGCCGCAGACGATCAGCAGCGTCTGCGCGGTGTTGGCCGAATCGGAAATCATCAACCACGTCTCCAACGGCCAGACCGTGGAGAACATCCTTTACGGCGTGCACCAGTCGCTCGCTTCCAGAGCGATGGCGCTGCTCAAGCGCGTCGGACTGGAAGAAGAGATCACCTTCGTCGGCGGCGTCGCGCGGCAAAAAGGGATGGTCAAGGCGCTGGAAGAGACGGTGAAGAAAAAAGTCAACGTCAGCGACGAGCCCGAGATGGTCGGCGCGATCGGCGCCGCGCTCCTCGCGCTCAAGCGGCTGGAGAAAATCCGCGCGAGCGGAAACGAAACAGTCACAGCGGAACAGGCGAAAGTAGCCTGAGCGATAACGAGCTACCGGAGGTGAGAAAATGAAACTCAAACGCAAGACAGCGATCGTCACCGGCGGCGGCAGCGGCATCGGCCGCGCGACGGCGCTGGCCCTGGGCCTGGAAGGCGCCAACGTCGCGATCGCCGACATCGCGGTGGACAACGCGCAGCGGGTCAGCGAAGAGGTCGCGGCGTCGGGATTCGGCTCCGCCATCGCCTGCCGAGTGGATCTGACCAAGAAAGCCGAAGTCGAGCAGACGGTTCAAAAAGTCCTCGAGGAATTCGGCCAGATCGACATCCTGGTGAATTGCGCGGGCTGGGACCGGCTGGAGCCGTTCATTGAGAGCAATGAAGAGACGTGGGACAAAATAATCGCGATCAACTTTAAATCGGTCCTTAACACCGTCAAAGCCGTGCTGCCGCATATGATCGAGCGCAGCGCGGGAAAGATCATCAATATCGCGTCCGACGCGGGACGCGTGGGTTCGAGCTGGGAAGCGGTCTATTCGGGCACCAAAGGCGCGGTGATCGCGTTCTCCAAGACGCTCGCGCGCGAGACCGCGCGCTACGGTATCAACGTGAACGTCGTCTGCCCGGGCATGACCGACACGCCGCTCATGCAGGCGATCCGCGAACAGTCGGAGAAGACGGCGAAGATCGTCGACGCCGTGATCAAGGCGACGCCATTCCGGCGCGCGGCGAAACCGGAAGAGATCGCCGCGATGGTCGTGTTCTTCGCTTCCAACGATTCCGACTTCATGACCGGACAGACCGTCAGCGTGGATGGCGGTTTAACGATGGCGTAGAAAGACCCTCACCCTAACCCTCTCCCAAAGGGAGAGGGAATTTTCCCTCTCTCAAAAGGGATAGGGAATGGCGCGAGAATCTTTCACCCTCTCCCACCGGGAGAGGGCCGGGGTGAGGGAAAGGAGAAACAACTATGGCTGGCCAGGTCAAAGCCGTCGACATGATGTTCTACGTGGCGACGCCGGAGTTCATCGCCAAGTGGAACGCCGCCAAGAAAAACGAGCTGATCTGCCGCATGGAGCGCGCCATCGGCGGCCTGCCGCAATTCGACAGCATCCCGGCGATGATCGGCAAGATGGACGAGGCCGGCGTGGAAAAAGTTTTCATCACCCAGTGCAAGATGTGGTCGTATCGAAACCACTGGATGTATATGGACACGAGCCTGGAAGAAGTCGCGCAGTACACGACCGAGTATCCCGACCGCTTCGTCGGGCTCGCCGGCTACAATCCGTTTCGCATCAAAGAATCGCTCCAAGAGATCGAAATCGGCGTGAAGCGGTACGGCTTCAAAGGCGTCTACGTCCACATCTACGGCTTCGACATCCCGCTCTCCGACGCGAAGATGTATCCGCTCTTCGCCAAATGCGTCGAGCTCGACATTCCGGTCTCGATGCAGGTCGGCCACGTTCTGGAGGCGATGCCGAGCGAGCACGGCCGGCCGATCTACCTGGATAAGATCGCCAGCGATTTTCCCGAGCTCAAAATGATCGGCGCGCACACCGGCTGGCCGTGGGCCGAGGAGCTGATCTCCGCTTGCTACAAGTGGGACAACGTCTATTTCGGCATCGACGGCTGGATGCCGAAATATCTCGCGCCCGAAGTCGTTCACTTCATAAACAGCCGCATGGGCATGGACCGCTGTGTCTGGGGCACCAACGGTCTGCCGTGGAAAGCGAGCCTCGACCAGCTCGACCAGATCGGCCTCAAGGAAGAGGTCAAGCGGAAAGTATTGCGAGACAATACGGTTCAACTTTTTGGGCTATGACGACGCAATCTTCTGGAGGCTCTATGTTTCACAATCTGCTGGTCGGCAAGGAAGGCGGCGTTACGACAGTCCAGCTCAACCGGCCGGAGAAGAAAAACGCCTTCAACGGCCGCCTGAGAGAAGAATTGCAAGAGGCGCTGGAAGAAATCGCCGCCGACCCGCGGCAGCGCGTCGTGATCGTCACCGGCGGCGAAGCATTCTTCTGCGCCGGCGCCGACATCGGCGAGATCCTGGAAGCGAACACGGCCGAGGCGACGTATAAGCACGCGCGCGAGTTTCAACTTCTCTTCGATCGGATCGAAGGTCTGCCGCAGCCGGTCATCGCCGCGGTGGCGGGATATGCGCTCGGGGGCGGCTGCGAGCTGGCGCTCGCCTGCGATTTTCGCATCGCGTCGGAAGGAACGAAGTTCGGCCTGCCGGAGATCAAGATCGGCGCCTTTCCCGGCGGCGGCGGCACCCAGCGGCTGCCGCGGCTCGTCGGCGCGGCCAAAGCGAAGGAAATAATTCTCACGGGAGATCCGATCAGCGCCGAGCAGGCTCTTACTTTGGGCCTCGTCATGAAAGTCGTGCCCAAACAAAAGCTGCTTGAAGAAGCGCGAGCCTTTGCCGCCAAGCTCGCCGCCCTTCCGCGCCTCGCGCTCGAAGCGGCGAAGATGCTGATCAACAAAGGCCTGGAAGTAGACCTGGCGTCCGGCCTGGAGATGGAAGCGCGCTGCTTCGGCAATCTGGCAACCAGCCGCGATTTGCACGAGGGGACTTCGGCCTTCTTGGAAAAGCGCAAGCCCAATTTCACCGGCGCGTGAGAATCGCGCAACGACCGTTATCGACAGAGGAGGAATTTGAATGTTCACCGATAAAGTTCACGCGAAAGATTTCGCGAAGATGGACCTCGAATATCAGGACTTGCTCGCGCGGATTCTCAAGATCCAGTCGGATTGCGAGATCGGCGGGCCGCATCTCTACGTCGAGAAGATGCTCCCCGGCGCGCCGACGAAGCTCGATCAGTTGATCGTCGCGCGCACCGCGGCGGAGGAAATCGACCACTACCGGAAGTTCGCCCGCGTCGCGGGCGACATCGGCGTGGACGTTTCTTTCGTCTTGAGCCAGCCGAACCAGAAGCGCTACGTGGAAGCCTTCCGGGGAACGATCGCGACCTGGGAGGACTTCGCCGTGTTCGGATTTTTGATCGATCGCGTCGGCCATTACCAGCTCGATGAGTTCGTCGGCACGAGCTACGCGCCGATCGAGCCGCTCTTGCCCGACATCATCCTGGAGGAGTTGGGACACATCGATTACGGCGCGAACAAGACGCGCGAGCTGGTGGACAAAGGTGATGAGTCGCACGCGAAAATCCAGAAGGCGCTGGATCATTGGTACGTGACCGCGCTCGACATGTTCGGCCATTCCGAATCGAAACGATCCGAACGGTTTTGTTACTGGGGAATCAAGCGCCGCACCAACGCGCAGGCGCGCGAGGAATACATCAAGGAGGTCAACCCGCTCATCGAGGCAATCGGCCTCACCGTGCCGGACCCGCTGAAAGGCAGACGGTATCTCTAGACGAAGGGGGAAAACCATGCTGACCCGGGAAGAAAACGAACGGTTGACGCGCGTCGGTTCGGGAACGCCGGCCGGCGAGCTGCTGCGCCGCTATTGGCTACCCGTGGCTCCGGTGCGGGAATTGACGGAAGAAAATCCGACTCTGCACGCGCGTATCCTGGGCGAAGACCTCGTGGTCTTTCGCGATCAAAGCGGCCGCGTTGGCCTGCTCGACGATCGCTGCCCGCACCGCGGCGCCTCGGTTTTATATGGCCGCGTCGAAAAGCGCGGCATCGCCTGCGCCTACCACGGCTGGCTTTTCGACACGGCCGGAGATTGTCTGGAATGCCCGGCGGAGCCGGCGGGCAGCAATTTCCATTTGACGGTGAAGCACAAGGCCTACCCGGTGCGAAAATTTCTCTCCCTCTACTGGACCTACATGGGTCCGAAGCCGATGCCGATGATTCCGCGCTACGATCTCTGGGTGCGGAAGGACGGCCGCAGAAGGCTGATCGTCCAGCCGCAGCTCGACTGCAATTGGTTCCAGGCGATGGAAAATTCCGTCGACCCTTCTCATCTGCAGATTCTGCACCAATCGCTGATCGCCGGCGGGCGCGCGATCGCGAGCACGACGCGCGGGCTCACCGACGACGTCGAGAAGTTCGAGTTCTACGAGTTTCCCTACGGCATCATGAAACAGCGCCGCTACAAAAACGGCCAGATCGACGAGCACCCGCTGATTTTCCCCAATATTCTCCGGCAGTCCAACGCCACCCAGATTCGCGTCCCGATGGACGACACGCACACGAAGATTTTCTTCATCCGCTTCGATCCCACGGCAGACGGCAGCGCCGTAGAAGAGAGCGGCGATCTTCCCGTGGAATACGTCGCGCCTTACAAGAATCCGCCGGACGCGCTCCATCCGATCGCGCGATTCCGGATGGACGAGGTGCAGGCGCAGGACCACATGGGCTGGGAAACCCAGGGCCCGATCTCCGACCGCACGCACGAGCGGCTCGCCACGGCCGACCGCGGCATCGTCATGCTGCGCGAAATGATGAAGCGCGAGATCGCGCGGGTAAAAAAAGGTCTCGATCCGATCGGCGTGATCCGCGACCCGGCGGAAAACACCCTCATCGATACCAAGCTGGCGCAGTCGCTCAAGGGACCGGAATTTCGCCGGGAGCTTCGCCCGGTCGACGCTCCGTAAAAATATCTCTTCTCACCCTTGAGAAAAAGCGCCGCGGCCATTGCAGATTTTGAGAAAGAAACAAGACAAGTGTCTCGGTTTCCTTGACAATTCGGTGGCACAGATCGTGCTCCTTGAATCGCCGAGGCCAAGCCTTAGTCTATGCGGGATCTGCGCGAAAAAGTCGTGCTGGTTACCGGCGGCGGCCGCGGCATCGGCCGGGCGATAGCGCTGGCGTTCGCCGCCGAAGGAAGCCACGTTGTCATCGCGGGACGGACGCAGGCGACGCTCGATGCGGCGGCGAAGGAGGCCGGGTGCCGATGGGCCAAAGTCCTGCCGCTGTCCTGTGACGTCGGGCAAAAGTCGGAAGTCGAGGAGCTGAAGCGGGAGATCGCGCGCCGGCTCGGCGACGTGCAGATTCTGATCAACAACGCCGGCATCGCGCCGGCGGCCGCCTTCCTCGAGATGGAAGACTCTCTGTGGGACGAAGTCCTGCGAGTCAACCTCACCGGCACGTATTACTGCTGCAAAGCTTTTTTGCCTGAAATGATCGCCGCGAAGTGGGGACGCGTCGTCAACATCGCGTCCACGGTCGCGAAGACTTCCTATCCGAATATTTCGGCTTACGCCAGCTCGAAACACGCCGTGCTGGGATTGACCCGCTCGCTCGCCGTGGAAACGGCGCGCCACGGAGTCACGGTGAACGCCGTTTGCCCCGGCTACGTCGATACTGGCCTGACGAAAAAAAATGCCCTCGCGCTGGCGCAGAAAACGCGCAAGCCGGTGGAAGAGGCTTGGGCGATGATCCAGAGCGCGTCCCCACAAAAGCGGCTGATTGACGTCGACGAAGTCGCGTCTCTCGCCGTGATGCTCGCTTCGGAAGCGGCCCGCGGCATCAACGGTCAGGCGATCAACGTCGACGGCGGCGCGGTGATGACGTGAAGCAAAGTGCTGAGGACTGAGGGCTGAGCCTAAGGAGCATCCATGACCTACCGCAGTCTGGTTTACGAAATCGACGACGGCATCGCGACGGTGCGCTTGAACGATCCCGAGCGCCTGAACGCGCTCACGTTCGAGAGCTACGGCGAGCTGGAGAAATTTTTCGCCGCCGCGGCCGGCGACGACGCGGTCAAAGTCGTCGTGCTGACCGGCACCGGCAAGGGTTTTTGCTCCGGCGGCAGCGTCAACGGAATCATCGGTCCGCTGCTCAAAATGAAAGGCGACGAGCTGTACCGCTTCACCCGCATGACCTGCAACGTGGTCAAGAACATGCGCGGCTCGAAAAAACCGATCGTCGCCGCCGTCAACGGCATCGCCGCCGGCGCCGGCGCGATGCTGATGCTGGCGTCCGACATTCGAATTTTTTCCGACAAAGCCAAGGCCGCTTTTCTTTTCGTCAAGGTCGGCCTCTCCGGCGCCGATATGGGCGCCCTCTACCTGCTACCGCGGATCGTCGGCTTGGGCAAAGCCACCGAGCTGGTTTACTTCGGCGACGCGATCGACGCGCAAGAGGCCTACCGGATCGGCCTCGCCAATCGCGTCGTTCCGGGCGAAAAGTTACTGGAGGAAGCTTACGCGCTGGCGCGGCGGCTGCGCGACGGGCCGCTCTACGCGCTCGGCGTGACCAAAGAGCTGCTCGAGTTCGAAGCCCGAACGGATTTGGCGACCGCGCTGGAGATGGAAGCGATGGCCCAGGCGCGCTGCATGGAGACGGCGGATTTCCACGAGGGTTACAGCGCGTTCGTCGAGAAGCGCCCGTTGAAATTCAACCAATCATGAGAGGTAAAAACCATGGGAAAAGACGTTTACGTCAGAAGTCTTGAGAAGAACGACCTCGCTTCGATCGTCAACATCGAGGAGCGCGTCACGGGCGTCGCCCGGCGCGACTACTGGGAGAAACGTATCGAAATGTCCGAGGCGATCCGGCCTCACTGGGCGTCGCTCGTCGCCGAGGCCGACAATCGCGTCGTCGGTTTTGTTTTCGGCCGCGCGGGCGAGCTGGAGTTCGGCCTGCCAGGGACCGTCGGCTGGATCGAGATCATCGGCGTCGATCCCGCGTACCGCCGCCACGGGATCGCGCGCGCGTTGCTGGAGCAGTTCACCGCGTCCGCCGAAGACCACGGCATTAAGACGATCTTCACCCTTGTGAACAACGAGCAGCCGGAGATGGCGAAGTTCTTCAACCGGCTCGGCTTCGCGCAAGGAAAGATGCAGCATTTTCAGAAGCAGACCGCGGCCTGATTGAATTTATGGAACGTTATCTCGAACGAGAACAAACCCTGCTCCGAAGCCGCGTCCGCTCGTGGGTGGGGAAGAATCTCCTCTCCCACAACGGCAACGGCGGCGACATCGACGGCGAAGCGCGCCGGCTGGTGAGCCGCCTCGGCAAGGACGGGCTCCTGGCCTATGTCGCGCCGAAGAAGTTCGGCGGCGTGCGTGAAGAAGTTCAGTCGCGCGACTTCTGTCTTATCCGCGAAGAGCTCGCCTGGGGTTCGGCGCTCGCCGATACGATGTTCGCCGTACAGGCTCTCGGAAGCTACCCGATCGTATGCGCCGGCACGAAGGAGCAAAAGGCCCGATATCTTCCTCCTCTCGCCCGCGGACAGGCGATCGCTGCGTTCGCGCTGACGGAGCCCGAAGCCGGCTCGGATGTCGCCTCTCTGCAAACGCGCGCAATAAAAAACGGACGGGGATACTGCTTGACCGGCGTCAAACATTTCATTTCCAACGCGGGAATAGCTCAGACCCACGTGGTCTTCGCATCGACGAACCCGGAGGAGAAAGGCAAAGGCATCAGCGCGTTCATCGTCGAGGCGGGCACGCCGGGTTTGATTCTTAAGGAAAAGACCGTGCTGCTCTCGCCCCACCCGATCGGAGTCCTCGCGTTCGCGGACTGCTTCGTGCCCGAGGACCGCCGGCTCGGCGGCGAAGGCGACGGATTGAAGATTGCTCTGCGCACCTTGGACGCGCTCCGTTGCACGGTCGGCGCCGCCGCCGTCGGTCTCGCCCAACGTGCTTTGGACGAAGCGCTTCGCTACAGCCAACGCCGCCGCCAGTTCGGTCAGGCCCTTTCGGGTTTTCAGGCGACGCAGTTGAAGCTCGCGGATATGGCGACGGAGATCGAGGCCTCGCGGCTCCTCGTCTATCGAGCCGCCTCGGCCAGCGATCGCGGCGAAGCGGACCTGGCGTTGAAATCCGCCATGGCGAAACTTTTTGCGACCGAAGCGGCGCAGCGGATCGTGGACCAGGCGGTGCAGATTCACGGGGGAAACGGCGTAATTTCCGGCAATATCGTGGAGCGGCTTTACCGCGACGTCCGCGCCTTGAGAATTTATGAAGGAACCTCCGAGATCCAAAAACTCGTGATCGCCAGAAATCTACTGAAGAGGGAGCAACCCCATGGACTTTGATCTCACCGAGGAGCTCGTGGCCGTGCGCGAGCTGGCGCGGGAGTTCGCCGAGAAAGAGATCGCGCCCAAGGCGGCGGAGGACGATCGCGAGCACCGCTTTCGCCGCGACCTGGTCGAAAAGATGGGCGAGCTGGGATTTTTCGGCTGCACCTTGCCGGAAGATTGCGGCGGCAACAACCTGGGATTTCTCGCCGTGGCGATCATCGCCGAAGAGATCGCGCGCGTGCACAGCGCGATCCGCGTCTACATCAACATGCAGACCGGCCCGGCGACGACGATCGCCGATTTCGGCTCCGCCGAGCAAAAGACAAAATGGATTCCGCCGCTCATTCGCAGCGACACGATCGGCTGCTTCGCCATCACCGAGCCGGACGCCGGCTCGGACGTGGCCGCCATGCGCACGACGGCGACTCGAAAAAACGGCGGCTACATCCTCAACGGAACGAAGACCTGGATCTCGAACGCAACGGTCGCCGACGCGGGGATCGTTTTCGCCTACACCGACCGGTCGCTCAAGCACAAAGGCATGTCGGTCTTTTACGTCGACTTGAATCAGCCGGGCGTCTCGCGCCGCAACCTGGAAAAGATGGGCGCGCACGCCTCGCCGACCGGCGAGCTAGCGTTCGACCATGTCCCGGTGCCGGCGGAAAACCTGATCGGCAAGGAGGGCGAAGGCTTCAAGATCTGCATGACGCATTTGAATCACACGCGGCTCGCATGCGCCGCCGGCGCCGTCGGGGTGGCGCGCGCCGCGCGCGAGGCGGCGATCGGCTACGCGAATCAGCGCGAGCAGTTCGGCCAGAAGATCGGCCAGTTCCAGATGAACCAGGATCTCATCGCGCAGATGATCGTTCACGAAGAGAGCGCGCGCGTACTGGTTTGGCGCGCGGCATCTTTGGCGGACCAAGGCCGGCCGTACACGCTGGAGACAACGATCGCAAAATACGCCGCCGCCGAGGCCGCGGCGTTCAACGCCGACGCGGCGATGAAAATTTTGGGCGCCTACGGTTACTCCACCGAGTTTCCGGTCGAACGTTATCTCCGCGACTCGAAGTCGTATCAGATCGTCGAGGGCTCAGCCAATATCTTGAAGCTCATCATCGCACAGGACGCCCTCGGCTACAGGAGGGCCAACCGATGACGATCGAATCGTCCGCGCTCGCGCGCGTGCCATTGAACGGCGATGAGCAAGAAGCGCAGCTAAGACCGGCGCCGGTCGCGCCGACGATGGAGACGAAGCTCAAGGAGCTACAAGAGCGGCGGGAAAAAATAAAACTGGGCGGCGGGCCGAAGCCCCAGGAAAAGCAGCGCGCGCAAGGCAAGATGACGGCGCGCGAGCGCATCGATTACCTGCTCGATCCCGGAACCTTCATCGAATTCGATCTGTTCGCGCGCCACATCGGAAGCGACTACGGCCTCGACAAAGCCGAGGTCCCCGCCGACGGCGTCATCACCGGCCACGGCAAGATCGACGGCCGGGACGTGTTCGTCTACTCGGAGGATTTCACGGTCATCGCCGGGACCTACGGCGAGCGCCACGGGAAAAAAATCTGCAAGACGGTCGATCTCGCGCGCAAGATGGGCGTACCCGTTATCGGCATCAACGACTCGGGCGGCGCGCGCGTCACCGAAGAAATGGGCTCGCTCAGCGAGTACGGCCAGCTTTTCTTCCGCCACGTCCGCGCCTCGGGCGTGATCCCCCAGATCGCGCTCGTGATGGGTCCGGTCGCCGGCGGCCAGGCCTATTCGCCGGCGCTGATGGATTTCATCTTCATGGTCAAGAAGACGAGCTACATGTTCATCGCCGGCCCGCCGCTGGTTGAAGCGGTCGTGTTCGAGAAGACGACCAACGAGTCGCTCGGCGGCCCGGCGATACACGGGCGCGTGAGCGGCGTCTCGGACTTGACCGCCGACGACGACCGCGACTGCCTCGACCGGACGAAGCTTCTCTTGAGCTATCTCCCGTCGAACAGCGGCGCAGCGCCGCCGGTGAAATTGAGCGGCGACGACCCGGCACGGCGCGACGAAGATCTGCTCGCGATCATTCCCGCGGATCAGAAAAAGTCCTACGACATCCACGACGTGATCCAGCGCATCGTCGATCGCGAGAGCTTCTTCGAGATCAAAAAAGACTATGCGCCGAATCTCGTCGTCGGCCTGGCCCGCTTTCACGGCCGCACCGTCGGCGTCGTCGCCAACAATCCGAAATATCTCGCCGGTTGTCTCGACGTGAACGCAGCCGACAAAGGCTCGCGCTTCATCCGCTTTTGCGACGCCTTCAATATTCCGCTGGTGAACCTGCAGGACATTCCCGGTTTTCTCATCGGCACCGCGATGGAGCGACAGGGGATCATTCGCCACGGCGCCAAGATGCTCTACGCCTTCGCCGAGGCGACCGTGCCCAAGATCACCGTCGTGCTGCGCAAAGCCTACGCCGGGGGATATCTATCGATGTGCAGCAAAGATCTCGGCGCGGATTTCGTCTTCTCCCTCCCCACGGCCGAGGTCTGCCTCATGGGGCCGGAAGGCGCCGTCAACATTCTTTTTCGCAAAGAGATCGCCGAGGCAAAGGATCCCGAAGCGGTGCGCGGCGCCCGGCTCAAAGAATTTTTCGACAAATACGTCAACCCGTATTACTCGGCGGCCGAGCAGCACGTGGACGACGTCATCGATCCGCGCGACATGCGGCCGCGGATCATCCGCGCGCTCGAGCTGTGCGCGGGGAAAACCGACGAGATGCCGAGAAAGAAGCACGGCCTGATGCCGGTATGAACCTCCCATGAGCACCGCGGCGGAATCATTGAAAGCCATCTCGCTGCAGCCAGGAATTATTTACGGCCCGCTGCGCTCGCGGCGGCTCGGCCTGTCGCTCGGCATCAATCTTCTCCCCGAGGACTATAAGCTCTGCTCGTTCAACTGCGTTTATTGCCAGTACGGTTGGACGACGGAGCCAGTCAACGAGGCGACGCAAGCACTGAGAGACCTGCCGCGTCCGCTCGAAGTGGCCGGCGCTCTGGAGAAGGCGCTGAAAGCGATCGTCAGAAAACGGCAGAAGCTCGACGCGATCACGTTCTCCGGCAACGGCGAGCCGACACTGCATCCCGATTTCCCCTTGATTGTCGAGACGGCGCGAAGCTTACGCGACAAATACCTGCCGCAAGTCAAGCTCGCCGTGCTCTCCAACTCCGCCACGGTGACGCGGCCTGAGATTCGCGCGGCGCTCGACCGTCTTGATCTTAGAATCATGAAGCTCGACGCCGGCAGCGAGGAGATCGTCCATCAACTGAACGGCCCGGCGCCGCCGTTTTATCTCAGGGAGATCGTGACGGGTTTGAAAGACTTGAACGACGTGATCCTGCAATCGCTGTTCGTCCAGGGAAGGATCACCAACGCCGATCCGGACTCGGTCGCGCTGTGGATCGAAAACGTGCGGGAGATCCATCCCAGCGTAGTTCAGGTCTACACTCTGGACCGCGCGCCGGCGGACTCCCGGATCTGGAAAGTCAACCGGCCGACGCTCGAATGGATCGCCGGCCAGGTGCGCTGGCGCGCCGGGGTGAAAGCGGAAATTTATTGACCCTCTTTAGGGAGACGGTGTAAAAAAGGAGTTCGGATGAGCTGGAAGACCGCCAAGCTGATCTTTTATCTCGGTACCCTGGTCTCGCTCCTGCTCTTTCTTGGACTCACCGTAGACACCCACCGGCAGGTCGAGACGCTGACGAACGCGGACCGCCTCAGTCCGGAAGTCGTGGCCGGCAAGCGCGTCTGGCACAAGTACAACTGCAACGACTGCCATACCATCTTAGGCTTCGGCTCCTACTATGCTCCCGACATGACCAAGGCTTACTGGCGTCTGGGCGGCGAAGGGATCAAGGCCGTGGTCCGCAATCCGGAAAAATTCACGACGTGGCGAAAGATGCCGCGTTTCCCCGCGACGGATCGCGAGCTGGAAGATCTGGTCTCGTTTCTCAAATGGACGAGCGAGATCGACACCAACGAGTGGCCGCCGCAAGATCAGAAGCTTCGACCGGTGGCCGGCCGCGCGGTCGCCCTCGGCCTGAGCCCCGGCGCTACCCTCTTCCAGGAAAAAGGCTGCTTCGCCTGTCATCGCTTGAATGAGACCGGCGGTCTCGTCGGTCCGGACCTGACACGTGTCGGCGCCCGTTTGCCTTACGAAACAATCGAGAAAATTTTAACCGATCCGCGTTCGGTCAAATCCGACGCGATCATGCCGCCGACCGCGCTCTCGCGCGAGGAGACGGACGCACTCGCGCGTTTTCTGGCGGAGATGAAATAAGGGAGTCGCTGTATGTCGGTCCCCTATCAAACACAGCGTGTCGCGTATCCCTACTTCGTGATCGCGCTGCTGCTTTTTCTGCTTCAGGTGATCGTCGGCACGTGGCTCGCCTTTAATTATGCCGTCACGATCCCGCAGTGGCTCGTGGACGTTTTTCCATTCAGCACAGCGCGCGCGATCCATACGAACCTTCTCGTGCTGTGGATTCTGTTGGGCTTCATGGGAACCACGTATTACATGATTCCCGAGGAGTGCAAGCGCGACCTTTACAGTCCCAAGCTCGCGTATTTCCAGCTGGCGCTGCTCACGGGAGTCGGCGTCACCGCTATCGTCGGTTTTCTCTTCGGCTGGACCAAAGGCAAGCCGCTGCTCGAGATTCCGTTTCCTCTCGACTATCTCGTCGTCGTCGGCGCGCTGATATTTTTATTCAACGTCGGCATTACGATCATCCAGGCGCGTCGCTGGACGGTGATTCAGGGCTCGCTCTTCGGCGGCCTCGTGTTTCTGGCGGTCATGTATCTATTCAATCTTCCTTATTATAACAACTTGACGATCGACTGGTATTACTGGTGGTGGGTGATCCACCTCTGGGTCGAAGGCGCGTGGGAGCTGATCGCGGCGGCGCTGACGGCGTGGATCCTCATCAAGATCACCAGCGTGCCGCGCGAGACGGTGGAGAAATGGCTTTACGTCGAGCTCGGACTCTTTCTCTTTACCGGGATCACCGGCACCGGGCATCACTACTATTGGCTCGGCGCGCCCAAGTATTGGCTATGGTTCGGCGGCGTCTTCAGCGCGCTCGAGCCGCTGCCGATTCTCTTGATGGTCATAGATGCGGGTCACTACGTGCGCAACCGGCGCGAAGAGATCAAAGGCAAGCTGATCTTCACCCTCGCCACGGGAATGGCCGTCCTCCATTTGATCGGCGCCGGCTTCTGGGGATTTCTCCACACCTTGCCGCAGATCAATTACTACACGCACGGCAGCCAGGTGACCGTGGCCCACGGCCACATCGCGTTCTTCGGCGCCTATGTGCTTTTGAACCTCATGTTCTTTTACTACGCGATGCCGAAGCTGAAGGGCTTGAGCGAGTTCGACGAGCGCCGCGGGAATCTCGCCTTCTGGTGGCTCAGCATCACGATGATGCTGATGACCCTCGCCTTCAGCGTCGCCGGCGTGCTGCAAACCTATATCGAGCGCGTGATGGGCATGGGATACATGACGGCGCAGGCGCAGATGCGTTTTTGGTTCGCGATCCTGGTGGTCCTCGGCGTTGTTTTGGTCATTGGCGTCGCGCTGACCGTGGTGGATCTCTTTACCCTGCGGCCGGCCGTCCCCGCCGAGCGGCGTGCCGGGTGACACGCTCGATCCATTCCTAAAATCTGCTTTTTCTGCCTCATCCATCCTATTTTTGCGAAAAACCCCGCGCGGCCTTTTGGAAATGGCCCGTGATTCCAAGGAAATGCCGTCGCTACTCTGTGGCATGCGTTTTGCCACGACAGTTGAGTTGGAAGTGTGCACTCAAACTTTCTTGGAGGTGGAACAATGGAAAGTCATATAGATGCGTGTCGCGGCGAAGCCCCTCGGCACGACCATTTCGAAACCGCCACTGAAGCTCTTAAAGCCGAGCACCGCGTGATCGAGAGGGTCCTCGACGCTTTGGAGAGGCTCACGAAGACGGCCGAAAGCTCTTTGCTGGCCGACTGGACGAAGGCGCTCGACTTCGCCCGCAACTTCGCCGACAAATGCCATCACTTGAAGGAAGAAAAGCTGCTGTTTCCCGCGCTGGAAGAGCATGGCATCCCGCGCGAGGGAGGACCGATCGGCATGATGCTGGCCGAGCACGAGGAAGGGCGCGGGTATGTACGCGCAATGGCCGCCGCGTTGGAATCGGCCGCCCAAGATCCGATAGGCGCGCGCATTACACTGCGCAGAAAAGCGGACGCGTACATACGCCTCCTCCGCGAGCACATCCAGAAGGAAGACGACGTTCTCTT
>DASXRG010000345.1:0-20963 GCA_036506735.1 Binatia bacterium
TCGTTTTGCAAAGCCGCCGGATTTCAAATTTAGAGCCGGACAATATCTCGTTCTAACATTAAAGGACCCGCCCGAGACGGACGTCGAGGGCAACAGCCGGACTTTTTCCATCGCGAGCGCTCCTTCCGAGAGCGATTTAACAGTAGCTACCAGGATGCGCGATACGGCCTTCAAGCGCGTGATGAAAAGATCGCCTATCGGCACTGAAGTAAAAATGGATGCGCCCTTCGGATCTCTAGTGCTGCACGACGACCCGAATCGGCCGGCGGTCTTTTTAGCCGGGGGCATCGGCATTACACCTTTCCGGAGCATCCTGTTGCAAGCGTTTAAAGATAGACTTCCGCACCGTCTTTTTCTCTTTTATTCCAACCGCCGCCCTCAGGACGCCGCCTTTCTTGAAGAGCTTGAAAAAAAGGAAAAAGAAAATCCGAACTATAAATTTATCGGCGTTGTGAGCCGAGCGGAAAGATCGCAGGCGACATGGCGAGGAGAAACCGGTCGTATCAACAAAGAGATGCTGGCTCATTACCTCGATGGCTGGGCGGCGCCGATTTACTACGTTGCCGGGCCTCCCGGTATGGTGACGGCAATGCGGGAGATGCTCGCCCTGATGGGTATCGACGATAGTAGTATCCGCGCGGAAGAATTTGATGGATATTGACGGCGATTTTACGAATTCTCATTGCGTGAAAAATAACCGTGTTCGCACCGGCAACGGGGACACGCGAAAGGAGATTGTCTGAGCATGGAGTTAATCATTGATACGCGGAAGGATGGTCCTAATGTGGTGCGTGGGCCGCTCAAATTCGTCGACGCCGGCGGCAAGGAGACTGTCATCGATAAATCTTCGGTGGCCCTGTGCCGCTGTGGGCAGTCGAATAATAAGCCTTTCTGCGACGGGACCCATGTTAAAGTCGGATTTAAGGCCGCTGAAGCGAAATTTTACACCCCTTGATCCACGGGAGTTCGCTGTTTAGAAACAGCTATCTCTAGCTGTCGGAGGGGACTATGTTTCCAAATCCGATTACTCCCGCGATTGCCACTTCCTTTCGTGACACGGCCTTTCATCGGCTGTTAGGAGCCATGTCGGTCTTCACCATGCTCATGACGCTTCCACAGGTCGTGATCATATGGTTCGGTCATCAGACCGCCGGGGTTTCGCTGCTATCGTGGAGCGCATATCTCGTCTCTGCCGTTCTCTGGTTCTGGTTCGGAATACAGAAACACGACAAGAACATCTATTGGGCGTGCGTGGGCTGGATCGTGCTTGACAGCGCCGTGATCATCGGAGTCGTCATCTATGGTTAGCCTACGCTCGATATCGAGAGACAGCGGTTGACGAATCTAAGCGCATAATGAAAGAATCTCCCTGCTTGGCGGGCGTGCGAAAGAAGGAGACCCTATGGCCGTCTTGGAGAGTGTCGTCGTGCCGAAAAATTCCGGCAGATCCTTTGTCGTCAAGAAAGGCCAGCGGCTGAGGGTCGCCGGCAGGACGGTCGTAGATTTCGTCGCGTTCAACCTGCACAACCTGAGAGAGCGCTTCGATCAGGCGCGGACTAAGACGAACCAGGTGAAAATCTTCATCAGCACGGGCGATCAGCTTTTCTCGAAGCTCAACAATCCGCTCCTCACGATCGTCGAGGACAGCTTCAAGGAGGGCCGGCACGATCTGCAGAAGGGAATGTGCAGCAAGAAGCGCTTCGAGCTGGTCGCGCAGGGGCTGGCGCAGAGAAAATTCGCCGGCGGAGTCGATCTGAATCCGCAGCGGCCGGAGGACATTCCCGATCACGGCTGCTGGGAGAATTTGATCGACGCCCTAAAGGGCTACGATATTTTGCCGGAAGATATTCCGAGCCCGCTCAATATTTGGCAGACGATGAAGATCGATCCCGAGACCGGCGCGATGCTCGACACTATGATTCGGCCCAAGGATGAAGCACGCATCGGTTTCCGGGCGGAGATGGATTGTCTCATCGCCGTCAGCGCCTGCCCGCAGTCGGGCAGGGGAGAGCCGATCAGGGTGGAAGTGTTCGATAAGTAGCACCCCGTCAACGGTACCGATCTTAAATCGTCGAACGCATTATTCCGTCATGCGCGCGAATCCGCCAGAGGACGGATCAGCCTCAGGCTGAAGCGGGCATCCAGAAAATGAAATCGAAAAAAGACTGGATTCCCGCTTCCGCGGGAATGACAGGAAAATGAAAAATGCCTAAACCGAGTTCGGGAAGTCGGTAATTCCGACCTCAGCCGCAAATTTCCTCAACTGCTCCCACGTCGCGTCGTCGATCTCCACGCCGTCTTTCATCTGCCGCGCCTCTATTTTTCGCGCGTGCTCGCCGGGTAGGACGACTTCGTTGAAGCCGCGCGCCGGTTTGAGCGCTTTCGCGTGCGAGATCAACTCGTCCACCTGATCGAAGAACTCCTCCAGCGGCTGAAACTCTTCCACCGCGATCGCATGGAGAAACACGCCGTTCACGGCATGCGCGCCTTTGTCCCACCAGCGTTTTCCCAGGCCGTTGCCGGAGAGAATTCCTCCTAGAATTTCCACGACCAGATTGAGTCCCGAGCCTTTATAGCCGCCGAAAGGCAGAAGAACGCCGCGCGGCGGGCCGCGGAAGGTCTTCATGTCCTTCGCCGGATTCCCGTAGCCGTCGAGCATGACGTTCTCCGGAATCGGCTCCCCGCGCGCGTCTCTTTTCTGCAGCTCGCCCATGCTCATCGCCGCCGTGGCGAAATCGAGGATGATGTGGTTGCCGTTTCGCGCCGGAATTCCGAAGGCCATGGGATTGGTGCCGGTGATACGCTGCATGCCACCGTACAGCGTGACGCTCCCTGCGCCGACGCAAACGGCCGCGATGCCGATCATTCCCGCGTCCGCCGCCATTTCCATGTAATCCGCCAGTCGCCCGACGTGGCCGGCGCGCGCGAGCGAGACGATGCCGACGCCGTGTTCTTTCGCCTTGTCGATCGCGAGCTTCATGCCGTCGTAAGCGACGACCTGGCCGACGTAATGGTTCGCATCGAGCGCGGCCGTCGTCTTGCCTTCGCGGA
This sequence comes from Binatia bacterium, assembly GCA_036506735.1. Lineage (GTDB taxonomy): Bacteria > Desulfobacterota > Binatia > UBA9968 > UBA9968 > JAJPJQ01. Next base: position 3,052 of record DASXRG010000345.1, read on the forward strand.
TGACCTTTGGCTTCGTTGCCAGATCGATCGTGCCGTCTTGGATCCAGGACGAATACGAGGGAATGCGAATGATGCCGTGGCCCGGATAGCCGCGGCGATCCGCATTGACGAGCAATTTCCCCACGAGCGTGGAATCGCGCTCGGGAAACCCGCCCGCGCGGAGCAGCCGCTCGCAAAACTCGAGCAAAGAAGCGTGTTGGAATTTCGGCACGGATGCTCTTTACCTGGTTTCCCGCTGCACCGGGAAGTAGCGCGCCAGCCAGTCGGAGACGATGCGCGTCAAACGTTGGTTTTCCTCGTTGAACGTGAAATGGTCGACGTCCGACAGCAAGTGCAGCTCGGCCGGCTGCTTGGCGCGCTTGAACATCTCGATCGATTCCCGAGTGGGCGTCACCGAGTCGTTCGCGCTGTGCAGCAGGAGCAACGGTCGGGGCGCAATTTTTCCCACCACGTCGTCGGCGCGGAAGTCGTGCATACTCTGCGCCGTTTCCGCGGGAAACTCCATGATCGAGCCCGCGCTCATGTTGCGGCGCAACTTTTCGGGAATCGGCACGATCTCAAAGCGCGGCACCATCAGTGATTTTCCGGTGCGTTCCCGATGTCTCCGGCCTTCTTCCAGCATATTCGTGAAGCGGGCCCAGGCTTCGGGCGTCGGATGCTGGCCGCGGAATTTGCGCTCGCCGTCGCCCCAACCGCCGCACGAGATCACGGCGCCCACCCGTTGATCTTTTCCGCCGGTATATACGGCTACCGCGGCGCCGAAACTGCTGCCGACCAGGGCGATCCTCTCGGGATCGACGTCCGGCCGGCTCGCCATGTAAGTCACCGCATTGGATGTGTCCGCAACCTGTTCGAGGCAGATAATCCGTCCGTGCTCGCCTTCGCTCTCGCCGCAGCCTCTGAAATCGATGCGCATCGTCACGTAGCCCCACTGCGTGAATTGCTTGGCCACCACGGTCTGCCCGTGGCCTCCCTTGTTGCCGCCGAAGCCGTGCAAGACGAGAAAGGCCGGTCTGCGCTCGCCCGGGCGGAGATCGTCCGGCGTGTGCACGATGGCGGATAATTTTAGTCCGTCGGACTGAAAACTGACTTTCTGTTCCATCGTCGCAGCTCCTTAATTCTTTTTTTCTCTCTGCAGCAGTTCACCGCCCCAGATCTCTTTCAAAAAGCCGCTCTTCTCCAGGTTGTCGGCGAAACTGTTGTCATAGATTTCCTCGGCTGCTTTTCTTATTTGCGTTCCCGCCTGCCGCTCCGTCTCGACCGCCTCCAGCACGGCATTGCGGGGCACCACCATGCGCCGGTTTACGAGTGATTTTGCGTAGGCCTCGTAGGCGGACTGGAGGATCTCTTGATCGTTGAGGTTGAGGACTTTCGCCAAAGCGGCCTTGCCCCGGTCCGGATTCTTCTCCACGAAGTGGATCGCTTCGGCCAACGCCGCGACGAATCTCTGGACCAAAACCGGTCTTTCCTTTGCGGTCTTGGAATTTGCGAACAGCGAGCTGTAGATGGCGGGCACGTCCAGCTCATTGAGGTTATAGATCAAGTGGAACCCGTCTCTCCTGGCCCGGACGTCGAGAGGCGGCGTGAGGAGCACGGCTTGGGTCAAGCCCTGGAGCAAAGCGTTGTAGGGCTCCAGTTGGCCCGTGCCGCCGATGTGAAGCAGCTTCACCTCCTGCGTCGTCAGGTTGAATTTTTTTAACACCGCTTTCGCCAGTTGGTCGGTGAGGCCGCCGGGACGCGAGACCGCGATGCTCTTGCCTTTCAGATCGGCGGGCTTTTTGACCTCCTGACGTGCCATCAGCACCCAGGGAAGCCCCACGAGGGGCGATCCCACGAGCTTCGCGTCGGCTCCCGCGGCGATCCGGGGAATCATGGGATCGGCGGAGCAATAGACGAACTGTATTTCGTCGGAGACCAGAGCCGCGATGCTCACGACTCCTCCTCTGAGGGTCACATGTTCCACTTTGAGGCCGTATTTTTGGAAGAGACCGTTGTATAGCGCGCTGTAAAAATGAATGAATCCGCCGGTGATGGCGCAGCTTCCGGCGCGCACGGCGATCGGCGCTTCACCCGGCTTGGGTAGGTAAGGATTGGCCGCTGCCGCCGCGGCACAAGCCAGGCAGTGCGCCACAACCAAGAGGATGGGCGCGAGCCGCCTAATGGTTTTTTTTGCGCCTAGAGACAAAACCGTCTTAACCCCACGGTCCGAGAAACGGCTCGCCCTCGTAAGTATCCGACATCGGTTCGACCGTTTCCGGCCAGTTCTCGTAATTCACTTTTCGTCTGAGCTCCTTGGGCCGCGGCTTTCCGTCCCATCCGACCTGCTCCATATAATAGTACAGTTTCAAGCAGTGGCCGTCGGGATCCAAAACGTGCGCGGCGTAGTCGATGCCGGGATAGAGCTCCGGCGGCACGTCGGCGACGCGCGCGCCGTGATCGCGGAAGAATTTGACCGCGTCCCGGAGCTGCCGGTAATTGCCGAGCTGGAGGCCGAGCGACATGCACGTCGTATGCGGGCTGAGGCCGAGCGCCTCGCGCAGCGCGAGTGGGTAGAGCGCGAGCGAGTGATGTTCCGTGTTGGCGCGTAAATACAGACAGCGGTGGCCGCGCCAATCGACTTCCTCGGTAAGAACGAAACCCAGCGTGTCGCGATAAAACTTTTCCGCGGCCGCCAAATCGTTTACGAACAGCTCCACGGGGCCGAGGCGGACGATCTTGAACGGCCGCGGCAGCAAAATCCCATCCACGTCGTAAGGCGCAGGAAGCCGGTCGACATGCCGGTAACCTGAGGTGATGTCGACGCCGTTCTTGAGCGCGTGCTGGACCTCGTCGAACTCCGACATCTGCGGCAGCCCCGGCGGCTCATCGAAGCCGCGATCGTACATCGCTCTCGGCTTGCTGTGGCCGGTCCATCCGATCTGCTCGATGCCGTAGTACATTTCGTTCTGATGGCCGTCCGGATCGAAGAGATAGGTATGCCAATTCGATCCGGGCATATCGCGTCCCGATCTTTGAATCTTGATGCCTCTCTCGGTGAACCACTGGATCGCGCCGCCGACTTCCGCGAGGCTGCCGACTTGCCAGGTGATCTGGTTGATCGTCACGCCCGGTTTTTCGTGCCGGCCCAATGCGTCGCGCACCCGCTTGGGGAACAAGACCATCGCATGATGATCGCCGCCGTAGCGCGTGAAGTAACCATGCGGGTCGCCGAGGCCGGCGAGCTGGTCGGGACTCTTGGCGCGTTTGGAGTAGTCCATCACGTCCGACACGCGAAAACCGAGGAGATCGGTGTAGAAGCGGATGCCGTCGTCCATGTTCGTGAGGTTGAAGCCGAAGTGGCCGAGACGCCGGATCTTGAACGGACGATCTAGAAGAATGCCACCGACGTTAAATTTCTGTTCCATGGCTCACCTCATCTTCCATTACGGTTCGTAAATCAACAGATCGACCGGTTTTCCTCCGACCGGCATGTCGGGACAGGCGCTGAACGCGACCACGAGATCCATCTCGGCGCGGAGATCGACGTAACTTCCCGGCTTGGCGCGCACGGTCGTGTGGTCCATCCGGCCCGTTTTCCCGTCGATGATCATGTGCTGATTGAGATTCCACGGATTCGGAATGTCCTCGGGATCGATGCCGTAAGGCGCCAGGGCGCGCGAAAGGTTTTCATAGCAGCCGTGATCGGGAATATCCTCATCCTTATAATCTCGGTGGTAGTATTCCCGCAACTTCCCCTCTTTTTTTGCCAGTTGAAAGCGGTAGCCGCTGCACATGCCTTTCTGGAGGTCGTGCGTTCCCTGATCGTTGGTGTTGGCGATGATCGTCATCATGTGCTGGTTGTTGCGGCCCATCAGCTTGTCGCCGGTCGTGACGAAAATCTTCATGTTGTAGACTTTTGTCCGCGCCTGATCGAAGCGCTCTTTGAGATTGTCTTTCTTGAGGCACACGAAGTCCACGGTGGTCGTCGCGATGATCCGAATGACCTGCCCCTTTTTCAGCTCGCCGGACCAGCCGGTGTTGTAGGGCACGTGCTGCTCGGTGATTTTCTTCATACCCGTCGCTCCTTTTGTTGTATGATGCCGTCGTTTCATAGGGTAAAGACCTGATTGAAGCCTTTTTTGCGATATGCGATTAATTCCGTCAGTTTGTTGCGCGGGAGGTATTTATGAGGAACGCATTGAGAATCGCGGCCGTCGGTATGCTGCTTCTCACGGTCGTCGCCGCGTCCGGATGCACGGCGATGACGGGAGAGACCCTGGGGCAGAACATCGACGATACTAACATCACGGCAACGGTGAAGACAAAGCTTGCCGCCGAGAAATTTTCGACGGTGACGCGGATCGACGTCGATACCGTGAGAGGAGTGATTCACTTGAACGGAGTGGTGGACAGCGACGCGGAACGCGCGCGCGCCCAACAGATCGCCGCGCAGTACGGCAAAGTCGTCAATAATCTTCAAGTGCGCAAGCGTTAGCGGCTCAAGTAGCCAGCGATTCCCGCCGCCATCATATTCGCCAGCCTTTCGTTGTGCGCCTCGACGTGGCCGTAGTGCGTGAGGCGCGGAATCACCACGAGGCGGACGGCGCGCGCGTATTCGGCGAAGCGCCGGAGCGCGAACACACCGCCAGCCGATTTTCGAGCTCTCGATCGTCCGGGATTTCTCCCAGGACAAATTCCGGGCGGCGCGTCGTTTCCTGGGCTTCCTCGACGGTAAAAGAGCGACGGGGAAACGGACCGGGAAACGATCGATAGTCTTCCCAGTCCATTCGGTAAATAAACTCGTCGGTCAGGCCGGCGCCGTCGTTCAGCGCGGCCAAGAGCTTTTTTTGCGCGTCCGGCGTCATGGCAAGATTTTTTCTCTTTCGTCCGGTGTGGGTGACAGGCCTTGCGATCAGCTCTGGATCTCGAAGGTTAACAGGCGGCGCGGCGCCTTATGATACGCCTCGCTGCATTCGCGCGCCGAAGCAAAACCGCCGGCCGGCATGAGCCGCGCCCGGACGGAAACTTTCAGCGGCGAGATATCGAACGGATAGGGCTCGATCTTCACGGCGCCGTCGCCGTTGGGGGTCATCCGCAAATCCACCTCTTCCTTGCCGTCATAGGAAAGCGGAATCGGCGCCAGCTTGTCTTCCTTGAAGTGATCATCTGCGGCGTAGCCGTCGCAGCAGAAATAGAGCGAGAGAAGATCGTAGACCTGGAGCATGCGGAAGTTGAACCAGAGGTCCGAGGCGAATTTCGCATCGCTCCCGGCGAGTTTTTTCTTCTCTTCCTCCTGCCGGCGCTCCATTTCTTTCTTCGCCGCCTGAACCTCCGGGCTTCTCTCTCTCAGCCTGCCCTTCGGGCTGGTGAACGTGTCGTAGCGATTCGCCCAGAGGCCGGTGCGGTGCATGGAGATGAGCAAACCCGCGTAGCGGTCATGGCCGCTCACCCATTCGACGTTTCTCGCATATGCCGCCAGCTCGAGCGTTTCGAAGTCGGGAATCGTCTCCCGGTGTGCGTACGGCCGGCCCTTGGCGACGTTCATCGGCGGATTGCCTTCCCACTCCCGGTATCCGCTGTCGTGCCAGGTAGTCGCGAAGACCATGGAATCATACGGCCGCAGCTTGGCGAAATCTTTATTGCCCCAGTGCGCCGCGAACTGCGCCGAAAGCTCCGCGTGGTCCTCTTGAGTGCTGACGAACGACGACCCGTCTTCCAGTTCGCGCACGACCATCGTAAATCCTCCTTGTTCCCTATCGCCCGTCCACGCCGAAGAGCCTGAGCGCGTTGCCGCCGAGGATCGCGTCTTTCGCTTCTTTGGACAGATCCTCGCGCGCGTTGATCACCGGCACCGTGTTAGGCCAACTTCCCATCGTGTCGGCGTGCGGATAGTCGGTTCCCACGACCCAGCTTTGATTTCCAAGACGTTCCAGCAGAACACCGAGCAGCCCTTCGGTCGGACGGATGGAAAAAAACAGCCGGTCGAGATAGGCGGCCGGCTCGCGCTTGGGTCTCGTCTTTAACCGGTCGTAATCTCCTTCGCCTTGATAGACCGCCGAGAGACTTTCCATCAGATGGGGCACCTGAGTTCCGCCGCCCTCCATGAAGCAAAAGCGGAGTCCGGGAAAAGCGTCGAGCACACCGCCGAACATGAGATTCGCGAGCGCGATCGAGTTCTCGATGGGATTTCCGAGGGCGCTCCAGAAGCCGTAGCCGCGGGTCTTGTAATGGCGCGTCATGCGCCAGCCTCCGGCCATCGGCCCCGTGTTGACCGGATGGACGATGATGGGAACGCCGAGCGCCTGCGCTTTTTCATAAAACAGCCACAGCTCTTCGTCGTCGAGATCTTTCTCCTTGACGCTGCTGTAACTGACCGCGCCGTGGAGGCCGAGGCCGCGAACCGCCCGCTCCAATTCCTCCGCCGCCATTTGAGTCTGTTGGAGCGGGACCGTCGCCAGACCGAAGAACTTCCCCGGGAATTTTTTTAAGATACGGCCGATCGCGTTGTTGTACGAGCGGCAGACGCTGAGCGCGAGCTTCGGCTCGACGTCGTAGTAGAAGGCGCCGTTGCTCGGCACCAGGACCTGCATGTCGAAATGGGCCTTCGTCATATCGGCGACGCGAACCGACGGATCGTCGCCCGAAGTTCGCGGCCGCGGGTTGAAAGGATTCGGAATATGCCGCGCGTAATCGGGAATATTGCGCTGCCGCGCCGGATAGACGACGGCGGAGTTTCCCTGCGCGTCGACGGCGATGCGCGGCCCTTCGTCGCGGAACTCCGGCGCCACCTCGTCGAAGGCGTCAGGCGGCAAAATGTGCGAATCGCAGTCCACGTAGGTCATGAGAGTTGTCTCCTTGCCTTGGGTCCGTCTTCAAGCGCGCGGCGTTACTTGATGCCCAGAAGTTCCCGGTATTCGTCTCTCGTCTCGACGTAGTTCTTGCCCAGATTGAGATCCGACGCGATCACTCTGACGTTCTTGATCAGATCGAAAGGATTGCCGGCGACATCTTTCCGGACCGAGCTCCGGTCGGTCTTCACGATCAGTTCCTGGCCCTCTTTCGAAAGCACAAAATCGACGAACAGCCTGGCGGCGGCGGGATGGGGCGCGGTTTTGTTGACGCCGACGAGACCCGCGCCGGCGATGACCGGATCGAGCGCGAGAAATTCCACGGCATTGCCTTTGCGCTTCGCTTCCACGATATTCTGCAGATAATTATTCGCCAGCAAGGCGAACTCGCCGCTCCCCAGGAGCTCCGTGAGCAGCGCGCGGCCCTGAATCAAGCGGACATCCTGCTTCCTGAGTCCGTCAAGAAAGTTGCGCGCTTTCTCGTTGCCCCATACCTTCTTCAAGTTCGCATACCATTCGAAATCCGAGGAATCCAGACCGAGCTTCCCTTTCCACTTCGGATCCACGAGCTCGAAATAATCTTTCGGCAGATCTTTGGCCGAAACCAGCCGGGTGTTGTAGCTCACCAGGTGAGGAGTCGTGTACATGGTGGCCCAATACCCTTCGGCGTCCTTGTGGCCTTCGGGAAAGAATTTTCTCTCCGGCGATTCGTATTTGGCGAAATAACCCTGCTCGACCAGCACGTAAGGCTCGAACCCGGTGCTGTTCATCACGTCCCAGACGGGGCTCCCCGCGCGCTGCTCGGTCTGAATGCGGGAGACCAAGGCCGGTCCGGTGGCGCGATAAAAAGTCGTCTTGACGAAGGGATATTTTTTTTCGAACGCCGCGAGTATCGCCTGCGCGTCCGGCACCGGAATGCCCGCGTAAAAAACCAGTTGGCGGTCCCTTTTCGCTCCGTCGAGGATTTCCCTCGAGGACTGAGCTTTAACGTTGCCGCCTGAGCCGGCTAAAAGCAGCGGCAGGAGGATGAAGGCAAACCGGCGCGAGTTTATTTTCATACACTTCTCCATCATGGTTCGCAGCCAGGATATCGCTTTCTCCCGACGGGTTGTCAAGGAGATCGCTTGACAGCAGCCGCGGCTTCCGGCTAGAGCTTTCGTGTGAGAGAGAGAGCGGCTGCTGCGGCCATCGTCGCGGTTTTTCTTTTGTTCGGTTCAAATTCCCAGGCTCCGGCCCAGGAGCGCATCACGTTTCTCTACCCCAGCCCCGCCGGAAGCTGGGCGACGCCGATGATCGCCAAAGAGGCGAAGTATTTCGACGACGAAGGACTCTCCGTCGAGCTGGTTCGAGTCGGCGGCAGCACCCGCATCGTCGCCGCGCTGATCGGCGGCAGCGGCCAGCTCATTCACGCCGGCGAGCCCGCCGTCGTGCCGGCGGTCATGCAGGGCAGCGACGCGGTTTTGATCGCCGCGATTAGCCGCGTCAACCGCCACCATCTTATTACCCGCCCCGAGATCAAGGACGTCAAAGACCTCAAGGGAAAGACCGTCGGCATCACCAGCTTCGGCTCCACTTCGGATTTTGTTCTGCGCTTGATTCTGGAAAAAGGCGGTCTCGATCCCAACAAAGACGTTTCCATCGTGCAGACGGGCGGCCAGCCGGAAGGAATGGCCGCCATGGTCGGCGGGAAAATTTACGCGCAGCGAATGTCGTTTCCGCTGCATCTCAAAGCCATTCAATTAGGAATGAAAGAATTGGTCGATCTGCCCATGGAGGAAAATACCGGCGGCGTGATCACGACGCGGGCTTACCTCGCGCAACGCCGTCCCATCGTCGTCAAGTTCATGCGCGCGTTTGTCCGGGGAATGCACCGATACAAGACCGACAAGGAGTTCGCCAAGAGAGTGATCTCCAAGTTCGCGCAGCTCAAGGACGCCGCGATCCTCGAAGCGACCTGGCGCGAATACGCCGGCGATCTTCAGAAAGCGCCGCGGCCCACTTTGAAAGGCATCCAGCAGGTGATCGACAGCGGCATGGCGGGAAAGAAAGTGGACTTCAAAGCGGAGAAGCTGGTGGATCTATCCATCATCGATGAGTTGGAGCGGAGCGGCTTCATCGATTCGGTTTATAAATAAATTTGCAATCGGAAGGAGAACACCTATGGCGCAAATCCGTCATCTGGCGATCAAGACAGAAAATCCCGCGAAGCTCGCGACGTTTTATAAGGAGGTTTTCGGCCTCAAAGAGCTGCACCGGCCGCGCGGCGACGACGGGCCGGTTTATCTGACCGACGGCTATTTTAATCTCGCGATCTTGCCGAACGCCGATCAGCAGGCCCGCAGCGGGCTTTATCATTTCGGCTTTCTCGTCGACAATGCCGAAGAGGTGATCAAAAAAATTCAGCGGCTCGAAATGTCGAACCCGCCCAAGTCCAGACCGAAAGGCCGGCCGTACGCGGAGCTGCGCGCGTCCGATCCCGACGGCAACTTCTTCGATATCTCCGAGCATGGATTTCAGGACGTGAAGCCGTTGAAGGCAAAATAAGGTCAACGAGTAGAGCTATGAAAACTGAAACACTGCCGAGTTACGAGCGCGTCGATCGCAACGCGGAGCGGATGGATACGCCGTATGACCAATGGGCCGCGTCCCAGGGGATCGATGCCATCAAAGGTTTCGGCGTCGAGAACGTCTACGAGGTGCCGCTCAAGTGGTGGGAGAGAATGGGCGGCAACGGCGTCTTCATCAATCTCGCGGGCACCGGCTATCTCGACGACGCCTACGTGTGCAGCATCCCGCCGGGAAAAAGCCTCCGGCCGCAGCGCCACCTCTTCGAGGAGCTGGTTTACGTTCTCGAGGGGCGCGGCGCGACGACGATGTGGCAGGAGAACGGGCTCAAGCAGAGCTTCGAATGGCAGAAGGGAAGTCTCTTCGCGATTCCTTTGAACGCATCGTATCAGCACTTCAACGGGCAGGGCGACCGCGACGCGCGGCTGATCGCCGTGACCGACGCGCCGCTCGTCTTCAACCTGTTTCACTCGGAAGACTTCATCATGAACAACCCCTACGTCTTCTCGGACAGGTTCAAGGGCGAGGACGGTTACTTCGCGGGCCGGGGCCGCCTCTTCAACGATCGCGTTCTGGAAACGAACTTCGTCGCCGACGCGATCAACATCGAGCCGGTCGCGTGGCACGAGCGCGGCAAAGGCAACCGCACGATTTTCTTTGAATTGGCCGAGAGCACGATGGGCGCGCACGTCTCGGAGTTTCCCGTCGGACTTTACAAGAAGGCGCACCGCCACGGCCCCGGGGCGCACGTCATGATTCTTACCGGGCAGGGATACTCGTTCATGTGGCCCGAGGGCGCGGAGCGGATGCGCTTCGATTGGCGTCCGGGATCACTCGTCGTGCCGCCGGAAAATTGGTTCCACCAGCACTTCAATTCGGGCAGCCAGCCCGCGCGCTATCTGGCGCTCAAGATGCTCAGCCGCCGCTACAAGCTTGTCCCGGGCAAGATCAAGTCCGACGTTTCCATCAAAGACGGGGGATACCAGATCGAGTACGAAGACGAAGATCCGGAAATCCGGCGCATCTTCGAAGAGTCGTGCGCGAAGGCGGGCGCGACGGTCAGGATGGGAAAGTGAGCCGTGAGCAGTGAGGAGTGAGCAGTCACTCAGAACTTCTGACGTCTCACTGCTCACTTCTCACTGCTGGATTGGTTGACAGCCGGGGCACTTTCGATTAAAAATTTTACAGTGCGTTGAAGAGGAGGGCTGTCATGCTCCGACCGGTAGGACTGATCCATGGCCATTACGAATGCCGCTCTCTGGACGAGACACTGCCGATCTTCACCGAGCTTTTAGCGCTGGAGATCGTCCAGCGCAACAACGGAGAGGCCGTGCTCAAGCATCCGAATACCGATTGGCTTTTGATCGTGCACGAGGGCGGGCCCAACGCGCGCAACAAGCCGCACAACAACCACTACGGATTTCGGGTCGCGAACTCGAAAGAGATTCCCGCGGCTTACAGTTACATCGACGCCCACAAAGCCAAGTACGGCATCAAGTCGGTGACCAAGCCGCACGAGGCCCACTTCGCGTATTCGGTCTATTTCAAGGAGCCGGGCGGGAACGATCTGGAGATCGAATACTACAATCCCAACGCGGTTCAGCAGGGGCGGCGCATCGCCGCGACGCCGTGGAAACAGCTCATGGCGGAAGATCGTTTTCCCGGCCGGGGCTATATTCCCCAGGCGATGTCGCACGGCACGCTCCAATGCGACAGCAAAGAGGCGAGCGACCGTTTTTACAAAGAGATTCTCGGCCTCGATATCGTCGGCGGCGGCAGACAGTCGAGCTACATCAAACATCCGGCAACGCCGTGGTATATCGTCGTCTTGCCGATGAACGGGCACCGAGACTACCTGGCGCCGGTCAATCGTTTCACTCTCAAGCTCGCGACGCCGGACGAAGTCCGCGTTGCGCAGCGCGAGTTTTCCACCGACGGGAAAAAATACGGCGTCACCGAAGCCTGGGACGTCGAGGAAAGCAACGGCCAGGTTTCCTTTATCTTCAGCGATCTCGACAAGAACTGGTGGGAAGCGACCGCGTCGAACAACCGCTAAGCGGAAGCGCAAGACAGTCAGCATCGATTTTTTTGGGTTTTTATACCCGCTGCCGCCTCCTGATACGCCCCTCAGGCCGACGTATTACACCGAAATCACCTCGACAACGCGCCGCCGAGAATAACGGGCGGCGGTCTCGAGTTTTGCTCTTTACAAAAAGTTTTTTTCCTGTATAGAGACTTGATCGGGGAAATTTATGGGAGCGATCATCGACGGCAAGGCGGTCGCGCGCGCGATTCAGGCGGAGATCAAAGAAGAGGTCGAAGGTCTGAAGCGCCGATGGGGAATGGTGCCCGGATTGGGCGTGGTGCTCGTCGGCGATGATCCCGCGTCTCATCTCTATGTAAAAAACAAAGAGAAAGCCTGCAAAGAAGTCGGCATCCGCTCGGAAGAGCATCTGCTGCCGGCTTCGGTTTCCGAAAAAGAGCTGCTCTCTCTGATTCACAAACTGAATCGCAAGGAAGAGATTCACGGCATTCTGGTTCAACTGCCGCTGCCGGCTCACATCGAAGCGGAGCGCGTGCTGCTCGCGGTGTCGCCGCAAAAAGACATCGATGGATTTCATCCGGTGAATCAGGGGCTGCTGCTGTCCGGCGGCGAGGGCTTCAAGCCGTGCACGCCGATGGGCATCATGAAGCTGCTCGACTCGATCGACTGCGATCCCAAGGGAAAGAACGCGACCGTGGTGGGCCGCAGCAACATCGTCGGCAAACCGGTCGCGTTGATGCTGCTGGCGCGCCACGCGACCGTCACGATCTGCCATTCGCGCACGGCACAGCTCAAGGACGAGGTCGGCCGCGCCGACATCGTGGTCGCGGCGATCGGCAAAGCCGGGCTGATCCGCGGCGACTGGATCAAACCGGGCGCGGTCGTGGTCGACGTCGGAGTCAACCGGCTTCCCAGCGGAAAGTTGTCCGGCGACGTGGAATTCGAGAGCGCGAAAGACCGCGCCGCCTACATCACGCCGGTGCCCGGCGGCGTCGGGCCGATGACGATTTGCATGCTCCTGTTCAATACGTTACGGGCGGCGAAGGAATCGCTGCAGCGGGAAGGTTAAGTCGGTCGCGTGAGCGCGCCAGCCACACCCCAAGCCCGGAAACTGAAAAGAACTCCGCTCTATTCGGTTCATCGGCGCGCGGGGGCGAAGATGGTCGAGTTTGCCGGCTGGGAAATGCCGGTTCAATATAAAGGAGTGATCGAGGAGCATTTGACGGTGCGCGCGCGCGCCGGGCTTTTCGACGTGAGCCACATGGGAGAAGTGGAAGTCCGCGGGCCGGGCGCTTTGGACTTGTGCCAGAGGCTCACGCCGAACGATCTCTCCCGCGTCAAGCCGGGGCAAGCGCAGTACAACCTGCTGCTGAACGAAAAAGGCGGGGCGGTGGACGACATCGTGATTTATCCGCTCAAGCCGGAACATATTTTTATCTGCGTCAACGCGTCGAACACGGATAAGGATTTCGAGTGGATCAAACAACAAGCCGGAGGAAAAGTTAACGTCGAGAATACCAGCGCGCGCTACGTCCAGCTGGCGGTCCAAGGACCGCTCGCGGAAAAGATTCTCCAGCGGCTGACGCCGTCCCGGCTCGCGGAGGTCAAGCCGTTTTATTTTTTTTTCGGGGCGGCCGGCGGGATCGAGGCGATGATCGCGCGCACCGGATACACCGGCGAAGACGGGTTCGAGATTTTCTGCGAGGCGCCGGAGGGCGAGAAATTGTGGGGCGCTCTCATGGACGCGGGCGGCAGGGACGGGCTTCAGCCGGCCGGCCTCGGCGCGCGGGACACGCTTCGTCTCGAGCGCGCGTTGCCGCTCTATGGACACGAGCTCGACGATTCCACGACGCCGCTGGAGGCGGGGCTCGACTGGGTGGTTAAATTGTCCAAGGACGCTTTTCTCGGCCGCGACGAACTGGTGAGACAAAAACAAGACGGAGTCAAACGCAAGCTCGTCGGGTTGGAGATGACCGAGGCCGGCATCGCGCGCAGCCACTACCCGGTGTTCAAGCACGATGAACGGATCGGCGAAGTCACCAGCGGGACCAAGTCGCCGACCTTGGGCAAGGCGATCGCGATGGCCTACGTTGGGGCGGAGGATGCGGCGGTCGGCAACGACGTGCGGGTCGAAATCCGCGACCGGCGCGTCGGGGCGCGGGTCGTGCCGCTGCCGTTTTATCGCCGCCGGCCGGTACAATAAGACTTTCCAAGGAGGAGAGCGATGGAATATCCGGAAGGACTAAAATATTCCAAAGAGCATGAATGGGTGCTCGTCGAGGACAAGATCGCGATCATCGGCATCACGGAATTCGCCCAGCACGAGCTCGGCGACGTCGTCTACGTGGAGCTGCCGGAGGTCGGCGAGAAAGTCGTGAAGGACGATCCGTTCGGCGCCGTAGAATCGGTCAAGGCGGTCTCCGACGTCTTCGCGCCGGTCGGCGGCACGGTGGTCGAGGTCAACGATACGCTGCCGGAAAATCCCGAAACCATCAATGAGGACCCTTACGGCGACGGCTGGATGATCAAAGTGGAAATGACCGACAAGGACGACCTCAAAGATCTCATGAGCGCGGATGAATACGCCGAGTATATCGAGCAGCAGAAAGAATCGGACGAGGAGGACGAAGAGAACGGCGACGAGGACGAGGAGGAAGAAGAAGACGAGGACAAAGACAAATAGAATCTTTTCATGCGCTACACGCCACATACCCCGTCGGACAAGGAGCAGATGCTCGGGACGATCGGGCTAAATAAAATCGAAGATCTGGTCGAGCACATCCCGAGTTCGTTGCGCGAGAAGGCGCGAATCTCGCTGCCGGAGGGTTTGACCGAAGTCGCGGTCAAAAGGCGCATGGCTTCTCTCGCCGCAAAAAACGCCAGCGCCCAGGACTGGCGTTTTTTTCTCGGCGGCGGAATTTATCACCACGCGATTCCGAGCGCCGTGGACGCGATCATCTCTCGCGCCGAGTTCGCCACCTCCTACACGCCGTACCAACCCGAAGTCAGCCAGGGAACGCTCACGGCGATGTACGAGTTCCAAACTCTGATCTGCCAGCTTACCGGGATGGAAGTCGCCAACTCGGGCGTCTACGACGGCGCGTCGGCGGCCGCGGAGGCCGTGCTCATGGCGCGCCGGCTGCAAGACGGCAGGCGGCGAGTTCTCGTCTCGCGCGCGCTGCACCCGCAGTACCGCAGCGTCATCGCCACGTATCTCCGGAACCTGGAAGACGTCGAGCTCACGGAAGTTCCGTTTGCGCCGAGCGGCGCGACCGACGCGGCGGCGCTCGCCAAGGCGTTGGACGACCAGGCGATGTGCGTCGTCGTGGGCTATCCCAATTTTTTCGGCGTGGTCGAGGACCTCGTTCCGCTGCGCCAGGCGTGCGACCGGACCGGCGCGCTGCTGATTACGGTGACGACCGAGCCGCTGTCGCTCGCGTTGTTGAAGCCGCCCGGCGCCTGGGGCGTCGACATCGCCGTCGGCGAAGGTCAGAGCCTCGGCGTGCCGATGACTCTCGGCGGGCCGGGCTACGGTTTTTTCGCCGCGCAAAAAAAATTCGTGCGCAGCATGCCCGGCAGGCTCGTGGGCGAGACCGTCGACGCCGAAGGGCGGCGCGGTTTTGTCTTGACGCTCTCCACGCGCGAGCAGCACATCCGGCGCGAGAAGGCGACGTCGAATATCTGCACGAGCCAGAGCCTTTGCGTGCTGGCGTCCACGGTCTTCATGTCCACTCTGGGCAAAACGGGAATGCGCCGCCTGGCCGAGGTCAACGCGGCCCGCGCGCACCGGGCGCGCGAGCGGTTGATCAAGGAAGCCGGACTCGCTCCGGTTTTCAGCGGGCCTTTCTTCAACGAGTTCGTTCTCAAAGTGAGCGGATGGGCGGAGCGGCGCGGCCGTTTCATCTCCAACAAGATCGTTCCGGGCATCGCTCTGTCCGAATGGTATCCCGAGCTTCAGGACAGTCTTCTGATCTGCGTAACCGAAATGAACGAAGAAGAGGAGATCGAACAGCTTGCGCGAACCTTCAGCGGCCGATGACGGCCGGCGTTCCAATCTCCCTTTGATTTTCGAGAGCGGGTCGCCGGGGAGAAGCGGCTTTTTTTGGCCCGAGGAGAAAGGGCCGAGCGGCCTCCCCGCCGAGCTTTTGCGCGACGAGATCGCCGGTTTCCCAGAGATGGGCGAGCTCGAAGTGTTGCGCCACTTCACGCGCCTTTCCCACCTCAATTTTTCGATCGAGACCGAGTTCTATCCGCTCGGCTCCTGCACGATGAAATACAATCCCAAGGTGAACGAGGTGGTGGCGCGCCTGCCGGGATTTTCGCTGCTCCATCCGCTGGCGCCGCCGGAGCTTATCCCGGGCGCTCTGGAGCTGCTTTTTCAACTGGAAGGAATACTCGCGGAAATCTCCGGCATGGATTACGTGACACTGCAGCCGGCCGCGGGCGCTCAAGGGGAGCTGACCGGACTGATGCTCATTCGGGCCTGCCTCGCCGAGCGCGGCAACCCGCGCCGCAAGGTCATCGTGCCCGATACCGCCCACGGCACCAACCCGGCCAGCTCGACCTTGTGCGGCTATGAGGTGATCCAGGTCAGCTCGAACAAGCAGGGGATCATCGAGCCGCAGACGGTGGAACAGGTGATGGACGAGAGCGTCGCGGCTCTGATGATCACGAATCCCAACACCCTCGGCGTGTTCGAAAAAAATATTCAGGCGATCGCCGATGTGGTGCATAAGCGCGGCGGCTTGGTCTATCTGGACGGCGCGAACTTGAACGCGCTCATGGGCATCGCCAAGCCGGGAGACATGGGGGTGGACGTCCTGCACATCAATTTGCACAAGACCTTCTCGACTCCCCACGGCGGCGGCGGTCCGGGCGCCGGGCCGGTAGGCGTGAAGGCGTTCCTGCGCGACTATCTTCCGGTGCCGCGCATCCACAAAAACGACGGCTCGTATGAGTTGCGAACGAATTTTTCCAAGACGGTCGGCCGCGTGCGCTCTTTCTTCGGCAATTTCGGCATCCTCGTGCGCGCCTATACGTACATCATTTCTCTCGGTTCCGACGGACTCGAAGAGGCGAGCCGCATGGCGCTGCTCAACGCCAACTACGTAAGGAAAAGACTCGAGAATACTTATTCCCTGGCTTCGACCGAGCCCTCCATGCACGAATGCGTGTTTACCGACCGCCAGCAGCAGAAGCAGGGCGTCAGCACGCTCGACATCGCCAAGCGCCTGCTCGACTACGGCTTTCATCCTCCCACCATTTATTTCCCTCTGGTCGTGTCGGGGGCGCTGATGATCGAGCCCACCGAGACTGAAACTCGCGAGACTCTGGATGCGTTCGCCGATGCGATGCTCGCCATCGCGCGTGAAGCCAGAGAAGATTCCGCCCTGGTCAAGACCTCGCCTCATACCACGCCCGTGGGCCGCCTCGACGAGGCTCGCGCCGCAAGAAAGCCCGTCCTCCGCTGGGAAGCCAAAAAAGATTGATTGGTATTTGACTGGGTCATTTGACAGTGTTATAGCCTCCTAACAATGATCGTTTCATTGAAAGGAGCAAATTAATTTATGACACTACATCAATTGAAAGTTTTCACCACGGTCGCGAAGATCAAGAGCTTCACGCAGGCGGCCGAGCGGCTCGGCGTGCGCCAGCCTTCGGTCTCGCTCGTCATCAAGGACCTCGAGCAGGACCTTCAGGTCCGGCTGTTCGAAAAGCTGGGTCACAAAATCAACCTGACCGCGGCCGGGGAATTGCTCATGCAGGACGCGGAAGACATTCTCGCCAAGGCGGAAGGGCTCAAAGAAAGAATGGACGAGCTCAAGGGGCTCAAGAAGGGAAAGATTTTCGTCGGCGCGTCGCCGGCCGTCGCGACTTTTTTTCCTTTCGTCGCCGACCAGTTCAAGCGGGAATTTGCCTGGGTCGAGACCGGTTTAAGGATCGACGCCAGCTCGAGCCTGGAAAAGTCTCTGCTGGACGGCGAGCTGGACGTGGCGGTCCTGGGACGCGCTCCGAGGTCGCCGCTGATCATCGGCGAGATTTGCCATCAGGAAGAGATCGTGGCGATCGCCCCGCCCAATCATCCACTGGCGAAGAAAGCCTCGGTTCCGCTCATGAGGATCGCGCGCGAGCCGATCATCACCGACGAAAAGGGCGGCAGCCTGGTGCGTGAATTGCTGGAAGAGCGGTTCGCGCGGCTGGGGATTCCCTTCACGCCGCACATGGAGCTCAGCCCGCGCATCGGCTCCCGGGACGCGGTAAGAAACGCCGTCGCCGGCGGGCTCGGCATCTCGTTTATCACGAAGTGCCACGTGTCGTCCGACGTGCAGGCGGGGCGATTGAAGATTCTCAAAGTTCCGGATCTCAAGTTGAAACGCAGCAGCTACATCGCCGTACACAAGAGCCGGGCGAAGTCCCCCCTGGTGCAGGCGTTCATCAAAGTTCTCAAAAAGTACAAAGGGGCGCGGCTGAACTGA